>JAMCQF010000163.1 GCA_023379605.1 Actinomycetota bacterium | reverse complement strand
AACGCGGCGTTGCGGGCAAGTCCCCACTCGGGACGGACTTGGGCCCAATCGGCGGCGCGTACTCTAATTGAAGCTAGGTCGCCCTTCCTCGTGCATGGCAAATGCGACGCCCGTTCCATCGCCAACGCCCTCCCGGCACGGCTCAGCGCCGACTGGAGAGCGACGATCCTGTCGCGGTGGCTAGAGGGAATAAGATGAGCATCGAACACGGTGACCGTGTCAGTTGCAGTATCGTGCTCGCCGGCGACGAACAGGGTATCGTCATGTATGACGATACCTCGCTCAGCGAGTACGTTGCGGATAGCCTGCCGGTTGAAGATTGCAGCTGCAGCACGAGCGCTTGCGCCTCCTCTATTGCCACCACAGGCACCGCAGTCGAGCGAGGAGGCATAGGGATTATTCTCCGTGCTGCTGGCGTGTCCGCAGAGCAGCACCACGGGTGCAAAATGGCCGGTCAGGCCCATAGTGGTGAGTGCAGTCTCAGCGAACAAGGCCTGCTCCTCGTCACTCATCGCACCGGCTTTCGGATCAGCGTCGACGAGCATGGTGGCCGGCGGGGCTGCAATACAGTGCAGCCAGCCTCGTAGCGCCCGATAGCGGGAAGGAGCGAGCGTCTTTAGAGCTGCTAGCGGGCCAGCGACAAACCCACCGGCTTCGGCGAGGATGAACGGCGACAGGCTTCCCTTTTTTGCACTGTCGAAAGCGTTCTGGGCTGCGGACAGCGCCTGCCGACCGGCCAGCTGGCGGCCAGCAGCCTGGGCCGACGCTGCGACAGGTCGCTCTGCGAGCTCCGTATTCGGTCGGATCAGCACCGGGCAGAGATCGACAGCGTCGGCAGATCCCCAGGGATGGTATCGGATGGGTAGAGCAAAGAACCCAGCGAACCCGAACGTCTCGTAGGGACCGCTTTCCTCGAGGTGTCGGCGCAATCCTTCGGAGCGTACGTCGATGCAAAACACCGCCTGCGCTGCAGGGCGCGCTGGCGAAGCCACGGCCCGTCGGTCCAACATGGTGAGCAGCCAGTCGCGATAGTGGCCCTCATAGGCAGCGAGCCACACCCGTGCAGATTCGGTCGCTGTTAGCTCTGACAGCCGTGTGCCTACTTGGTCGGGCAGGCTCAGCGCAGCGAGGCGCGCTGATAAAGTTTCGCCATCCCTCGAGAAGTGGTTGGCCCCTTGCGGTCCACCAGAGCGCGGTCCTCGCCTTGGGCCGTGCATCTTCTGGCCGCGGCCCAATGCATCGCGCAGCAGTGTGGTCTCATAGCAGAGCCTGACGCCGAGATAGTCGACCAGGTGGAGGGCCGGTCCGAGACTGTCTCTGGCGGCCCAGCGAGACCGCCATTTGGCGTGTCCCGCCCAACCAGGCATGCGCGCTAGATGGCGAGCAAGCTCGAGGACTCGACGCTCTTCGGTGATGCCGAGAAGCTCAAGGCATATTCGTATCGCGTCAAGAGGGTCTGAGCCTAACTCAGCTAGGCGCTTGCGGCCAGCGCGCCCGAGAAGCGAACGCGCCGCAGGATCGCAGACGACAACCTCTTGCCAGGCAGCGTAGAAGCCCCGACCCTCATCTTCAGGCAAAATTCCAGCTAGGTAGGCAGCACACCACTTTGCAACTTCGCGGTCGACGGTCGCCGCGATCTTAGTACCGACGACACTATCGTGCTGCTCGGAGGCGGTCTGTACTTGTCGCACGTCAGAGTCGGGCTTGAGCTCGACCTTGTGCTCACCTACCTCGTAAACCGAACGACCCCCGGTAAAGTAGCCTTCGAGGGCAGCACGCAAGTCTGGATCGGTAATCCGGCCTCTGGCATAAGCCTCAACAAACTGAGCCGCTGAGGGATATCCAGTTATGCCGAGTACCTGGCTCGCGCAGGCGACTGCGTCGTCAAATGGCATTTGGCGCAAGTCCCACAGCGGGTTCACTGCGATGAAGGTGGACAGCGGCCAAAGCGGGGCGATCACGCGCGCAGCCTGCTCGACCTGGGCAAGCAACGCAGCACGTGCAGTGGCGTCTGGCTCCTTGTGGTTCATGCTGCGCTCTCTTCCCATAGCGCTGGGAGCTCGAAAGTGTACGCGGGTGCGCAAGGGCAGCGTTGTGCCTCTCGCTCCCTGTCCGAAAGCAGCTGCACCGGTGGCGTGCCGAGATTTACCAGGATCGCGATCACCCGTCGCCGTGCCGTGGGAAGCCGGGTCAACCCGGCGGCTGCCACCCCGGCGGCTGCCATGGCAGCCAGCCACCACGGACTGAGAATCCCACTGCCTGCGAAGGCTAGTGACGGCGAGATCCAACCCTCCAGCCCATCGAGAACCAGTCCATAAAGGGTGCCCGCTCCCACAAGCGAAGTCACCCACAAGACCATCCAGCGTGTTGAGGCTGGATGCCTACCCGACCACGACCACGATGTTGAGGCTGCCGTCGCCGCAGCGAAGATCACCAGCACAGTGGCCCCACGGTGAGCCAGCATCCCTGGTATGGCCGTCATCGCTCCGACCGTAGCCGCCGTCGTTGCCACGGTGGCCGTCGCTCGGACCAGGGGCAGCGCTGCGGTGGCTGGCACGGTAGGTGCCTGGCCGGCCCGAGGCACCTGTGAGCCCGACCCAAAAAACAGCGTGGCCTTGTATAGGGCATGACCGATCAGGTGCACAACAGCGGCGAGGTATGCACCCACAGCACACTCGGTGACCATAAAGCCCATCTGGCTCATAGTGGAGAAGACCAAGGAGCCCTTTACGTCTGCCTTATGGGTCATAAGAGCAGTCGCGACGGTCGCGGTGATCCCACCGACGACCAGCACACCGATCATGGCCAGCATCGAACCACCGGTTAACACTCCAAGGCGGACCAGTAAGATCCCACCGCCGTTCACCACTCCAGCGTGCAGCAGCGCGGATGCCGGGGTCGGAGCCGACACAGTACCGGGTAGCCATCTTCCAAGCGGACCCTGCGCAGAACGGGTCAGGGCGGCCACGACGACGAGAAGGGCAACCACCGTCGTCAAAGCGCCCAAATGCCCTGACGCGCGCTGAAGCGCACCCGAGGAAGCCAGGTCGATGTTTCCAGCACGCACCCACATGATCAAGAGGGCAGCCAGCAACGCCAGGTCGCCTGCCGCGAACATCCACCACGACCGTCGCGTTGTAGCCCGCACCCCTGGAAGGTCCGGGCGACATCCGAGCAACATGACGAACGCGACCCCAGCAATCACCCAGGCGCCAACCAGAACTGTCACGGTCGCAGAGGTGCACACGACCGCCATCGCTGCGACAACCACGTTCGCTGCCGCAAAGAACCTTGAGGCTGTCCGGTCTCCCTGCAGGTAGCGAAGCGAGAAGCTCTGCACCACAGCACCTACCGCGCAGACCAGGACCGCCAAGGTGACGGTCAGCTGGTTCGCCCAGAGACCTAGTACAAGCTGGCCGTGCCTGCTGTCCAGTGCTACGACGAACGGACCGTGCAGCCCCACCGACACTGCTGCGGCGAAAGCCAACAGCGTGGAAAGCCAGGCAAGGCCAGTCGCCGTCCGGCACCGCCATCCCGCTGTACGCCTAGGGACAGCCAATACAGCGCTCCCTGCCAGCGGAGCGAGGACCCCGCCAAGCAGGCACAGCTCTCCGATCATGCCCGTCACCGTTGCGCTCTCGCTGGTTGGAAGAGCAGGTAAGCAAGATAATATGCGATCTGCATATCACGATTTATAAACCATTATTCTGCTCTCCTGCAAATCGCTAGTTTGGATGGCCGACAGTAAGAACCCGTTCGCTGTTTCACGAGACGAGCTACCATTTACACATGGCGCGTTCCTACGAAGAATCGAAGGCGGCCACAGGGCCAACCTGGACGTTTCTCACCAACCACGGTCATGTTCTGATCTGCATAGCAAGTGACCCTGGAATCCGTGGCCGTGACATTGCCGCCAGAGTTGGGATCACCGAGCGTGCCACCCAAGCGATCATTGCCGACCTCGTGGGAGAGGGCTATGTGAAACGAACCCGCATCGGTCGCCGCAACCACTACGAGATCAACGCCGACCGTCCACTACGCCACCCCGTTGAACAGCCCCACAGCATCGGTGAGCTTCTCCAGCTCGTTGCCAGACTGGGACCTGCGCGACGCCGTAGGGCAACCGCTTCCTGAGCTGAGCAAGTCCCGCGATTCCCAAGCCAAGGGCTCCTGCCGGCTCCAGCGATCCACAAGCACATCGAAGTCAGTGATACCTGAAGCCGCTCGAGTCCGAAGTGGTCCGGCGGCAACCAGGTTTGCCCTTATCCCCCTCGTTCCAAGGTCACGAGCCAGGTACCCATTGAGAGAACGCAGTGGTGCTTTGCATGGTCCCATCCAGTTGTATACGGGCCATGCTCGAGCACTGTCAAAGTCCAACCCCACCAAGCTGGCGCCTGAGGAAGACGCCAGTTTGCACAGTAACCTCCCAGACGCTGCGTAAGTCCACACGCTCGTCCGTACGTACGTACAGCCGCGTCCACGTCCCTGTAGGAAGCCTCCCTAATGCCGCCAAGTCGCGGCCCGTGGTGCGAAGGCAATCGCGTGCAGATCACCGTCGAGACGCCCCCAACGAGCCAGCAACCCATCTTCCAAGGTGCTGAGATCGCTCTCACTCGTCGCATCGACCGCAACCACTGCTGGCGATTCGAGCAGAGCAACCAACGCCTTAACACTTAGGATATCTCCTCTCTAGGGTGGACCCCCTCACCCAAGCTCCCTGAGGTGTCTAGGAACTGCGAACTACAATACACGAAGAATATTTCACTATTAAGCTAGACTGGCGACATGATACGACGCAAGCACCAAGCTGCTAACCCAACCACCAATGGAGATGTCAGGCTCTCGGTTGGCAGTCCCAGCCCTTCACGCAAATGGGAACAGTTAGAGCACCCCTATGCCGGGCGTACAGCGGTCCTTGCCACCAAACACGAAAAGCTTCCCCTCATCGGTCCCCCACTCCTAGCTACCATCGGCCTCCAAGTCCAGACAGTCCCAGTCGATACCGATTCTCTGGGCACCTTCACAGGAGATATACCCCGCCAGTGGCCACCCCTCGAGACTGCCATTGCGAAGGCGCGCCTTGGGATGAACGTGGCTAGACAGGCTCTCGGTTTGGCCTCCGAGGGGAGCATCGGTCCTGACCCCACGATTCCCTTCGTCATCACTGACCGCGAGATCGTCGTTCTCGTCGACGACGACAACGGGATAGTCGTGTGGGAGAGCCAGCACAGCTCAGATATCGTTGCAGCAGCTACGAAAGTGAGCACTGACGACGACCTCAGACCCTTCCTCTCCAAGGCATGCTTTCCCGATCACCAGCTGATTGTCAGGCCCAGTAGTGGGGCACTGCATCCGATCCACAAAGGCATCTCCAGCATCGACCAACTGACTGCCGCTGTCACCGAATGCGCCACTGTCGCCAACGATAGCCTAGCTCTTGTCGAGACCGATCTGCGCGCACATGTATGTCCCTCGCGACGAGCGATTATAGCCGCTGCCTCGGTACGACTTGCAAGCCGAATCGCTTCCCGTTGCCCATCCTGTGGTTCCCCAGGTTGGGGTCGCATAGACGTTCAGCTCGGCGTACCCTGCGCCTGGTGTGGCACTGAGATAGCTCGGCCACGAGCAGAGATCGACGGCTGTCCGACCTGCGAGCACCGAGAAACCAGGCCAGTCATCTCCCCCGAGGTGCAAGCCGACCCCGGAGAATGCCCATACTGCAACCCGTAGCCCAGAACGAAGGTCCCAGTGCCCCTGGCCTTGAGCGCGGGAACTGCTGCCTGGTAAGTGAGCGATACCGAGCGTACAGACGTTTCAGTTATATGAGGCAGAGACGCTCAGACGGGGACGGCGGCGGTACGTCGAGGCGCTCGACCGTTAGCGCAGCCCTTTCTCATGTTGACACTCGCTCGTTCGGCGTAGTCCACGAGGGCACCGGGCGTAGCTGGCACAAATCACGGTGCTCCGTTCCGCCCTGCCGATCCGAGATTAGGTCAGTGACCCAATCCGCTGGTGCCTGGTCGACCGCTTCCACCCTATCTGACCAGGACTTTTGTGGGCCTTGGGGGATACAATACGAACCGCTTCCCCACAATCGCCGGCCTGCCGATCGGCCTCAGATAGCCGCCAGGGTCTGGCGCGAGCACAAGGCAGCCGGACGGGTACGCCATGC
>JAMCQF010000162.1 GCA_023379605.1 Actinomycetota bacterium | reverse complement strand
CTCGGGTCAGATCAGCATCTACAACGCCTCTGGTGATGCCGATGTGATCGTGGACGCAGAAGGCTACTTTGCCCCATCGCAAGCCTCGGTTCCACTGGTGAACCTGGTCCCGCCGTCGCTCAGTACCCCCAATCCCCATGTCGTCGACCTATACGGGGAACCCTCCAACAATGGGCAGATCACATTGGTAAACACAGCAGGTTCAACCAATGTGCTGCTGATCCTAGAGGGATATACGATCTACAACGCACCTATTGTGCCCTTTGTCATATGCGACACAGAACCGGGCAACCCGCTCGGTCTCTCAGGAGTCGAGGACCAGTGTGACGGCAAAACCCTTGGGCCAAACCAGTCACTAAACATTCAAGTTGGCGGCGACGCCGGAGAGCCAACAGACTTTAGTGGCGAGAGCATCCAAGTAGATGTCCTATCTGCCACAGAACCGGGATCGCTAATCTTTTACCCTTACGGATCGACCACGGCATACAAAGCCCAACCGATCGCCTGGGCCACAGCGCCGTACTTCACGCAAGATATCATGCCACCTGCCCAAACAGATCCCATCGTTGCCACACCGGGTACCTGGTCGTTTGCTCCTTCCAGCTATGGCTATTCCTGGTCATTATGTGAGCTGACACATCCGTGCGAGGAGATACCCGGTGCCACCGCCGCCGTGTTCACACCAACTGGCGCAATTGCCCAGGGCAGCTCGATCGAGTTGACCGTGACTGCTACAGCCCCAGACGGACAAAGCGTTTCTGCCACCTCTCCCCCCGTCCCGCTAGAGGCGGCCCATGTGTCTCTAAGCGCTGCAGAGCAGATCAACACCACTACAACCGATCCCACCTTCAACCCACCGGGCAATGATCCCACCCAGGGATTTTCCGGCTGTTTCAACGGGTCACCGCTGTTCTCCAATACCTCTTACTGCACCCGTACCTACATGGAGACAATCGATGCCGATCGCTCCATCGAGCACCTGCCGCCACTTGTGCTCCCATCCAACTGGAGCTCGCTCAGCAATGATCAACAGCAGTTTGTCTATATCAACTTAGAGCGCACCGCACGAGGACTTCGCCCGATAGTTGGCATCAACGCCACTCTCTCAACAGGTGCGCTAGATGCCCCAACCGGACCATTCTCACCTGCTGTCTGTGGTTACGTACCCTCAGGTGCAGACGGCGGCGGCGACCCCTGTTTCATAGGACCTGCCGCAGAAGCCTGGATGAACGCCCCAGGACGTCTGGGAGCCTCAGCTGCCACCGCAGGATTCTTTTCAGGTCCTCCAGGGTGGAATGTGCTTGCCCCGATGCTCGGCTACTTCTACGATGACGGATGCAGCCCATTTGTATTTGGAGCGAACCTGGACTGCCTCGGTCCTCATCCAAGCGATCCAACAGGATGGGGTCATCGTGACGGCTTCTTGGAGCCTTTCACCAGCAGTTCATGTGGGCCACAGTTAAGTGCGGCGACACCTGATCAATGTGACGGCTACATAGGAACCGCCAATGGGACAATGGGGATTGCCGAACTGCTCTACTACGGATCGTTTAAGGCCTCCACGACCTTCACCTGGGAGCAGGAACTGCAGTACTTGCCACCTTGTGAGAGAGCAGGCGATGTGTGCACAGCCTTAGGAGGCTAAGCAGCAAGCCACACCCGATCCTGCGCCACTGGAGACAAGTCATCCTTTCCCCTTTAGAGCTTGCAGCGACGATCACGGCGGCAAGCTTCGGCCTGCCCGATTATGAGGCCTACCTAAGACAGATCCATATGGACGGCGCCACCATCGATCTCATCACTGCGATCAGCGTGGTAATCCTCTCTGCGGCTGCATGGGTGTCTATATCCGGTGTTCGCAGAGCACTCTTTGTGACCTGTGGCAAGCCAGCCTGGACAAAGTCCAACTGCCCAGATGGCTACGTCCTCTATGAGATCCAAGAGGGCGATAAAAGTTTCTGGGAGATGGCAACGAACCTTTCTGGGGTCACACCTTTGGATCTGGCAAAGCCCAACCTTGACCACAGGATGCGCAAGGCCGTCTTCGCTCCCGTCCTGCGCCTAGCTTCTATGCACCTCAAGCCCGGCTGGGTGATCGTGATCCCTGGGTCTTTAGATCCATCCTCGAAACGTCGATAAAGGAATGTGCCAACCATCCTTCCTAGAGCCACAGCCTTGCCCTAGAAGAATGCAAAGCCCTTAAGAAAAACTCAAGTTGCTGAAGGGATCACTCAATGTCCAAGCCCAGAAAACCGGAGCAGTCCACCCACCCGATCCTGCGCCACTGGAGACAGGTCATCCTTTCCCCGTTAGAGCTCGCTGTGGTCGTCCTTGCTTGGATCTACGGCCTGGCGAGGTATCGGTCCTACCTGGCTACCTCCCAGCACCTTGCTGGCAGGGACCTACATATCGCGTATCTGATTGGCATGGCAGTACTGGTCGTTGCTGGCCTGGTCGCTCTTTCGGGAATCCGCCGCGCTCTCGCGCTTAGACCCAAGCCAGCCTGGACAGAGTCCAACTGCCCAAATGGCTACGTCCTCTACGACATCGAAGAAGACGATGAGTCCTTCTGGCGCATAACACAGAACTGGGGTCTATCTGGCAGGTTGGCCCCAGGATTTGGCCCGCTGGATCTGGCAAAGCCCAACCTTGACCACAAGATGCGCAAGGCCGTCTTCGCTCCCGTCCTGCGCCAGGTCAATACCAAGCTCGAACCAGGCTGGACAATCATCATCGCCCAGGAGGTGTTCACCGCAGCTGCAGAGTTTCGTGACAAGGTGCTAAGAGAAGTGGCTGGCCAGGTTCTAGAGGTGGTGAGCTCGCATTTCGGATCTCAGCCTCCACCAGACCAAGGCCAGCAGGAATCAGATCTTGCAGAACAGCACAACGCTGCCTCCGCCGCCCCTGCTCCACTTGCGCTCGAGCAGGGCAAAGACGGCGTGATCTCTGTGCTTTATCGCCACGCCAGCGAGGATCCCGATTCTCCCCTCAAGCAGGCAATGAGCGCTGCCGCCATAGAATCTGCTCACAACCTGGACACCGCTCGCAACAGTGAGGCAATTGCAGCGACTGTCATGCAGCAGTTGGGTGCACGATCCCAGCTCGCCTTGCCAGCATCTACAGACTCTCCCCGAAAGAACCAACTAGCCCTTGCCCGCCTCTCAGCCACCTACCTCGGTGCATCCCAAGCTGTTCTCACCCGCACACTTAGGTCTCCCATGGCACGCTCTCTGACGGTGGCGATCCTCTCCCGTCGTAATCTAGCTCCCGGGGATCTGGTGATGACCTGGCTCACACCCGCCTTTGCGATCCTTGTGGTGCAAACCAAGGCCACCACAGTCCCTGCTGATTTCGAGCTCTTGTGGCGTGCAGGTAGCCGGTCCGAAGCAAAAGTCACCGATGGGTCCCTGACCAAGGATGTGATAGCTGCAGTGGAAACATTGCAGAAGAGCTTTCCTTGTGATCCACACGATCCTCGTGTTTTCGAGGCCTGGTTGCTTGCTTACAAGCAGACCTCGCCCGCCGCCCTACGCCAATCTGTCCATCGCCACGCTGACGGGCTGCCGCTGCTTTTGCCTGTTGGCCTCCACCACGGCGCCGTTTTCTGCCTGAACCTCATCCATACCCAAGAGACCAACGTCCATGCCCAGGTGCTCGATACCACGCTCGCATCGTTTCAGGCGATGCTTGCCGATCCATCCCAGATGCTCGTCAAAGCAGATCAGATCCAAGACAGTCAATCTGAGATTGTCCTCTACCGCGCGAGCGACGCCGTGGCCCGCCTTACGCTCGGATCTCCCCGCCAACATGCATGGGAGATCACCCCAGGCCGTGCCAGCAACGAAGTCGTGGTGAAGCCTTTTGGTTTTCCCTGTAAGGTCGAGCCCCCGCCGCTGTATGTCTTAGGCCTGGGCCAAACGATCCTGTCCACGACATCAAGGACCAAGTCATCCGCAGCCCTCCCAAAAATCCTGCCCTATCTAGCCTTCTCTGACGCTACGAGTATGGGCGGGCCGTCACGGGTGTCGATGGCACAATTCTGCCGCGACTTCCATGTACCAACCACTCCTGGCCACCAGGGCAAGCACAATCCACGCCGTCTGTTAAAAGCGCTCGCTCGTGTGGGTGTCTCCATTGAAACAGACGGGCAGTCCGAGTATGTAACAGCACCTCCGACCCTCACTGACCTTGATTTATTCCGGTCTTGGGCCAATGACCCTATGGCTGCTGCAATGTTAATCCGTGGTTCGTGCTTTTCAGAGCTTT
>JAMCQF010000161.1 GCA_023379605.1 Actinomycetota bacterium | reverse complement strand
CGAGTTGACCGGCGTCTTTTAGCCGCTGCTGGCAGACCAGGTGTGCTGGAGAGAAAAGGAATGGCTAACATACGCCTCCATGTCTAGCAAGCCTGCACGGATCGCGTCACTTGGAGTGGTTGGCTCTGGGATCATGGGCTCGGGCATCGCCGAAGCAGCTGCCCTTGCCGGTCACAGGGTGGTACTGCGATCGCGGGCGCAGTCCAGCGCGGATGCCATGATGGCATCCCTGGAGAAGTCACTGGCCAAGCGCGTTGACAAGGGCTCCATAACCCCACAAGAGAGAGACGCCGCCTTGGAACGGGTGTCTGCGACCTCAGATCTCGGGCTCCTTGCCGATGTCGACCTCGTGATCGAGTCGGTGGTGGAGGACATCGCAGTAAAGCGACACCTCTTCACCGAGTTGGACCGGATCTGCCAGCCGAAAGCTATCTTGGCCACGAACACTTCCACGCTGCCTGTCGTCGACATGGCGATGGAGACAGGGCGCCCGGAGAAGGTCTGCGGAGTTCATTTCTTCAACCCTGCCACGGTAATGTCACTGGTAGAGATCGTGCGCCCCCTTACTGCAAGCGATGAGACCATTGCCACCGCTAAGGCCTTTGCCGAGGCCTGTGGAAAGACTCCAGTGGAGGTAAAGGACCAGGCAGGCTTTGTTGTCAACGCCCTGCTCTTCCCTTACCTGAATAACGCCGTCCGCCTACTCGAGCAGGGACTCGCCTCCAAAGAGGATATAGACGCTGCGATGAAGGGGGGGTGCGGGTTCCCCATGGGTCCATTCGCTCTGTTGGACCTGGTCGGCCTGGACACCTCTCTGGCTATCCTGGACGCCCTCTATGCAGAGTACCGCGACCCCAACTACGCTCCTGTTCCACTCCTGCGCCGCATGGTCTCAGCAGAGAAGCTCGGTAGGAAATCCGGAATGGGCTTTTATGACTACCGCAAGAGCTGAGCTGGCCGGGACAGCCCAACCTTGAGGCTGGCGATGCAGATCCAACTGAAAGGTGCACAATAAGAGCGTGAGCGCACCTTTGGACCGCCCGTGGGTGATGCGGACTTATTCGGGTCACTCGACAGCAAGAGCCTCCAACGAGCTCTACAGGGCCAACCTGGCAAAGGGCCAGACGGGCTTGTCGATAGCCTTTGACCTTCCCACTCAGATCGGCTACGACCCCGACTCTCCTCTAGCAGCCGGTGAGGTCGGCAAGGTGGGGGTCCCGGTCTACCACCTGGGGCATATGGCAGAGCTCATGGACGGCATCCCCTTGGCAGAGATGAACACCTCGATGACCATAAACGCGACCGCGGCATGGCTCTTAGGGCTTTACATTGCCCACGCAGAGCAGACAGGCGTCAACGTAGCAAGCTTGTCAGGCACTACACAGAACGACATAGTCAAGGAATATCTCTCTAGAGGAACCTACATCTTCCCCCCAGCTCATTCAGCGCGACTCATCGTCGACATGGTCGCCTACACCGTCACTCACGTTCCAAGATGGAACCCCATAAATGTCTGCAGCTATCATCTTCAGGAGGCCGGGGCCACTCCCGCCCAGGAGCTGGCCTACGCTCTAGCGACCGCAATAGGGGTTCTAGATGCCGTGCGAAGCTCTGGAAAGGTTAGCCCGGATGACTTTCCAAAGGTCGTGGGACGGATATCGTTCTTCGTGAACGCTGGGATACGCTTCGTGGAAGAGACCTGCAAGATGCGGGCATTTACCTCTCTGTGGGATCGTATCTGTGCACAGCGCTATGGTGTCACGGATCCAAAGCTGCGTCGCTTCCGCTATGGGGTCCAGGTCAACTCTCTCGGCCTTACCGAGTCCCAGCCAGAGAATAACATTCCCCGTATCACACTGGAGGCCCTGGGGGTCACTTTGAGCAGGGACGCTCGTGCCAGAGCTATACAGCTACCGGCATGGAATGAGGCAATGGGCCTTCCCAGGCCATGGGACCAGCAGTGGTCCCTTAGGATCCAGCAGATACTCGCCTACGAAACCGACCTGCTCGAGTACGAGGACATCTTCGAAGGCTCCAGGGTAATACAGACCAAGACTGCCGAGCTGGCCGAGATGGCCTGGCACGAGCTGGATGAGGTGGAGCAGATGGGAGGGGTTTTTGCCGCGATAGACGAGCTGAAGGCGCGCCTGGTTACCAGCCAGTCCGAGCGCGTCCGGCGAATAGAGTCCGGCGAGCTCAAGGTGGTGGGAGTCAACTGCTACACCCAAGCCGAGCCGTCGCCACTAGCTGTGGATGCAGAGGGAGGCGAGACCATCCTCAAGGTGGACCCCGCTGTGGAGAAAGCTTTGAAAGCTGACATTGTCGCCTGGCGTGCCCAAAGGGACCCGGATCGTGTGGACAGAGCGATCTCAGAGCTGGCAAGGGCGGCCGCAGATCCAAGCACAAACATCATGCCCGCCACCATCGCCTTGGCCCATGCTGGTGGCACCACCGGGGAATGGGCGGGCGTGCTACGAGAGATCTTTGGCGAGTACAGGGCGCCAACTGGGATATCAGCGAGCACCGGTCCGCGCCCAAAGGACATCTCCTCGGTTCGCAAGCGCGCAGCTGGCATGGAAGGCGGGCCTCCACGTCTTCTGGTTGCCAAGCCAGGACTCGACGGTCACTCAAACGGTGCCGAGCAGATCGCTGTGGCAGCCAGAGACGCCGGGTTGGAGGTCATATACCAAGGGATCCGTCTCACCCCAGACGATATAGTAGCAGCAGCTCTTCATGAAGATCCAGACGTGGTGGGTATCTCGATCCTATCTGGAAGCCACATGGAGATAGTTCCCGAGCTCGTCGACAAGCTGCGTGCTGCCGGAGTCCAAGCACCGGTGATCGTAGGCGGCATCATCCCCCAAGATGACGCGGCGATCCTGATGAAAAAGGGTGTGGCCGCTGTCTACACCCCGAAGGACTACCAGTTGGGCCGCATCATGGATGAGATCGTGACCATTGCCGAGCATGCTCGAAACGCCGAGCACGTTCCAAGCTAGGCCTTCTCGCCAAAGTCACCATCAACGAGGCGCCGCCCAGGGGCGCTGGCGGCGGAGCACCAATGGCGCGTTCCACCACCGTCCAGCGAACCTCCACTTCGTGTGGTCAACCGGCTCCTCAGCCTCACGGTCGCACGGTGCCGGCCGGGGCCAGCAAGCCTCTGCTGCGGCGACGAGTGCCACGACGAGCTCCTCTGCAAGCCTGGAGGGCTCCCCATTATAAAGCCGCTCAGAGACTGGCGGGCGCTCAGAGCTCACAGCGGCACGTTGCCATGCTTGCGCTTGGGGAGATCTTCCTGCTTGGAGGCTAGAAGAGCCAAGCTCCGCACTAGGATCCGCCGCGTCTCGGCAGGGTCTATCACGTCGTCCACAAATCCTCTCTCAGCAGCTACATAGGGGTTGGCATAGCGCTCTGTGTACTCCTCAACAAGCTCTGCCCGCCGTTGCACCGGGTCGGCGGCTTCTGCGAGCTCTCTTCGATAGACGATCTCGACTGCCCCCTGGGGCCCCATGACGGCCAGCTCTGCTGAAGGCCAGGCATAAGCCAGGTCCGCTCCTATGGACTTCGAGTTCATAACCACGTAAGCGCCTCCGTAAGCTTTGCGCGTGATGATCTGTACCCTAGGTACAGTCGACTCGCAGTAGGCATAGAGCAGCTTGGACCCGTGACGGATGATCCCGCCATACTCCTGGTCTGTCCCGGGCAGGAATCCAGGAACGTCTACGAAGGTGACTATCGGGATATTAAACGCATCGCATGTACGAACAAAACGGGCTCCTTTCTCTGAGGAGTCGATATCCAAGACCCCCGCCAGAACTGATGGCTGGTTACCAACGATGCCAACCACCTTGCCGTTCAGGCGAGCAAACCCGCAGGTAATGTTCCTTGCCCAATGCGCGTGGTACTCAAAGTACTCCCCGTCATCGACCACGGCCTCTATCACCTGGTTCATGTCATAGGGCTGGTTAGGGCTGGTGGGCACCAACCCGTTCAGCTCTGGCACAAGCCTATCGGGATCGTCAGAGGGCACTATGCTCGGAGGCTCCTCTAGATTATTGGCCGGCAAAAAGCTGAGCAGGTAGCGTACCGAGTCCAAACAAGCTTTCTCGTCAGGAGATACGAAAGTTGCGACACCTGACTTTGTGGCGTGGCTCATCGCACCACCGAGCTCTTCTAAGGTCACCTCTTCGCCCGTGACGGTCTTTACAACGTCCGGCCCAGTGATGAACATGTGGCTGGTCTCGGCCACCATGAATATGAAATCCGTCATGGCTGGGCTGTACACGGCCCCGCCCGCACACGGACCCATGATGATGCTGAGCTGTGGGATCACTCCTGAGGACTGGACATTGCGATGGAATATGCCCCCGTAGGAATGAAGCGAGACCACGCCCTCTTGGATCCTGGCACCTGCGCCATCGTTTATGCCGATCATCGGCACCCCTATGGAGGAGGCTAGATCCATGACCTTGTGGATCTTCTCGGCAAAGACCTCGCCCAGCGCACCGCCAAAGACAGTGAAATCCTGGCTGAAAACGCATACGCGCCTACCATCTACGGTTCCAAAACCAGTGACGACCCCGTCAGTGTAGGGCCTGTTCCCCTCCAACCCCATGCCATGAGCCCTGTGCCTGGCCAGCATGTCCAACTCTTGAAAAGAGCCTGCATCGAGGAGATAGTCAAGCCGCTCGCGAGCTGTCATCTTGCCCTTGGCATGCTGGCGCTGCACCGCCCGCTCGGATCCAGCGTGCAGAGCCTGGTCCTTGCGTGCCTGCAGATCGGCCAGGCGCTCTCTCATAGGATGCTCCATGGAAGCTCAGGCTACCAAGGCTTTCCCTCGGTCCATACCGCCTGCCCTACCACAACAAGACGCTTCGCTCGCCCTCGAGGCTCCCTCCATGCTCCTGATTCATCCGCCTGCCCTACCACGACGAAGGTGGCAAAGCTAACCTGGTGGGGTAAAAGTGGCTTCGGCACGCGCCGGCAGACAGCCCGGCACCTTGGACAGCTCGTTTGCTCCAAGGCACCGGAGGGAGCATTCATTGACATGAGCGATCCGTCACAGTATCCAGGTTCAGGGCCAGCCGGTGGGTGGGACAAGCCGCCACCCTACCCAGAGGCAAACCCGTACTGGAACCTACCCCCCGACCAGTCTTACGGGCAGCACCCAGGCGGTTTCCCGCAGGGAAACTGGCAGCCAGGGGGATGGGGAGGTCCCCCAAAGAGAAGCGGGCTAGCGATCGCGTCATTGGTGTGCGGGATAGGGATCGTCCTTTTCGGAGTGTTTGCTGGCATACCTGCGGTCATCACAGGTGTGATGGCCAGGAACAGGATACGCATGTCACAGGGTGCGGAGACCGGTAACGGGATGGCGCTCGCAGGTATCATCCTTGGCTCGCTGTCGATACTTGTCACAATCGTGGTGCTCTTTGGCGTGGCAGTGGGCAAGGCTCATGTAAGCGGAAGCCCGACCTGACAAGAGACCAGGCCATCTCCCGAGTGCCCGGCCTGGCTAGAAGGCTGCTTGGGATGGTTCTTCGACCAGCTCAATGAGCGTGCCAAACGCACCTTTAGGGTGCACAAAACCCACCGTGGTGCCTCTGGACCCCGGTCTTGGCACCTCGTCTATAAGCTTGCACCCCGCTGCCTTGAAGGCCGCCAAAGCTTCTGCGCAGTCAGTCACACGATATCCAACGTGGTGCAGCCCCTCCCCCTTGCGCTCCAGGAATCGCCTCACTGGTGAACCCGCTCCTGTAGGCGTGAGCAGCTGGATATAGGACTGGGCAACTCGAAAGAGCGCCTCTTCCACACCGTCACTCTCTACGACCTCACGATGAACCACCTCAGCACCGAGCACGCTGCTGTACCACGCCAGGGCAGAGTCCAGATCAAAGACAGCTATGGCTATGTGATCGATCTCTGTCAGGAGGGGGGCGCTCATCCCTGATGCCTTCTAAAAAGCGTGATCCGGTCTTCTCCAACCTTTGCCCGTAGCTGAGGGTCATCTATCCCAAGCCCTTCCTCTGGTGACAGGCAAAGCACGCCGATCTTTCCTTCATGGAGGTTGTGGTGAACCTGGTAAGCAGCTTCCCCCACCTTCTCCAGGGGGAACACCATCGAGAGCGTTGGCTGGATGACCCCTCGGCACACGAGCCGGTTGGCCTCCCAAGCCTCTTTGTAGTTGGCGAAGTGGCTGGACTTTATGGTCTTCAGCTTCATCCAAAGATGGCGGTTGTCGTACTCGATCATATAACCGGTGGTGGCAGCGCAGGTGACGATCGTACCGCCTCGCCTGGCTATAAAGACGCTCGCTCCCATGGTCTGGCGCCCTGGATGCTCAAAGACGATATCTGGATCCTGGCCAACGAGAGACCTGATGTCCTTGCCCAGCCGGCGCCATTCCGACTCGTCTTGGGTGCGCTCGTCCTTCCAGAACCGGTACCTAGCTTCGGAACGATCTATGACTGCTTCGCATCCTAGATCCTTGAGCAGCTTCACCTTCGCCGCTGAGCTCACCACACCTACGGGGATCCCGCCCCCATTCAGCACGTACTGGACAGCGTATCCTCCCAAGCCGCCTGTAGCGCCCCATATGAACACTGTGTCGCCCTGCTTCATCTGCGCACCGTTGCGAGATACGAGCATGCGGTATGAGGTGGAGTTGGTGAGAGCGTTGCACGCAGCTTCCTCCCATGACAGGTGCGCTGGCTTGGGCATGAGCTGGTTCGCCTTGACCAAGGCCAGATCTGCCAGACCCCCGAAGTTGGACTCGAATCCCCAAATCCGCTGGTTGGCTGCCATCATCGAGTCGTCGTGGCCATCGGGATCCTGGTCATCGACGTAGTTACAGTGCACCACAACCCGATCTCCGGGTTTGAAATTGCGCACCGCAGAGCCCACCCTGACCACGACGCCCGAGGCGTCAGAGCCGACCACGTGGTAAGGGAGATTGTGACGTGCCCCCCACTTCCTCTCCCTTCCCAGCCTCTCGAGGAAGGCAAAGGTCGAGATCGGCTCGAAGATGGCTGACCAGACGGTATTAAAGTTTATGGCGCTAGCCATGACCGCTACGTAGGCCTCATCAGGAGCGAGCTCAGGGGTGGCGACCTCTCCTACATGGAGAGAAAGACGGGGGTCTTTCTCCTGGGAGGCAAGCCCCTCGAAAATTCCCACCTCTTCTTTACGGACGAAAGCAGCCCTGTAGTGCTGCGGTATCGGGAGCTGGGATATCTCCTCACCGCTCGCACCTGCCTGAATGGCTTCGAGGATCTCGCGCATGGGCGTAAATCTAGCCCGAGAGCTACACTGGGGCTGCGGCTAAGCTGTGTTTTTGAGCAAACCTATCCTGCCAGTGCCAGGCAAAAGCCACCACAGCACGGTGAGAAGGCGGTCAAGTTCCAGCCTTAGCGGCCCAAAGTCATCTCTCATTGGAACGACAAAAGGGAGGCCGCCATGTCCGGCTCAGTAATAGTTTCCGGCGCCAGAACACCCATAGGCAAGCTGTCGGGCGCCCTGGCCAGCTTCACTGCTATGGAGCTCGGTGGATTTGCCATTGCGGAAGCTCTAAAGCGCGCCGGCGTGGCTCCAGACCAGGTTGACTACGTCTTCATGGGCCATGTGATCCAGGCGGGACAAGGTCAGATCACCGCACGCCAGGCTGCGTACAAAGCCGGAATACCCATGGACGTGGCTGCCACTACGGTTAACAAGGTGTGCCTATCCGGCCTGAACAGCATCTATCTAGCTGACATGCTAATTGGAGCGGGAGAAGCAGACATCGTGGTCGCGGGCGGAATGGAGTCCATGACCAAAGCCCCATACCTACTGCCCGGCGCCAGGTCTGGCTACCGGCTGGGCGACGCCACTGTGGTGGACTCCATGATGTTCGACGGCTTGACCTGCGCCTTTGATAGCTGTGCGATGGGTCTTGGCACGGAGCGCTACTGCGTTGGGCATGGCGGGCTGACACGTGAGCGCCAAGACGCCGTGGCTGCCGCCTCCCACGAGCGGGCAGCTGCAGCGATAAAGACCGGACGGTTCGCAGAGGAGATAGTTCCCGTCCAGGTCCCGAGCAAAAAAGGCGAGCCAGTGGTCGTGGACACAGATGAAGGGGTGCGACCGGAAACCACCCTCGAATCGCTCGCAAAGCTCCGCCCTGCCTTTGACAAGGACGGGACCATCACGGCTGGCAACGCAAGCCAGATCTCAGACGGTGGCGCTGCCGTGGTCGTTATGTCGAAAGCTCGGGCCGAGTCCCTAGGGATCCGGCCATTGGGTGAGATAGTCTCATACGGCCAGGTGGCAGGCCCGGATACCTCGCTTTTGACACAGCCCTCCAGGGCCATTCGCCAAGCGCTGGACAAAGCCAACAAGACGGTTGCCGACGTGGACCTCTTCGAGATAAACGAGGCGTTTGCAGCTGTGGCGCTTGCGTCAATGGAGGATCTTGGGATAAGCGAGGAGATAGTAAACGTCAATGGCGGGGCAATTGCGCTGGGCCACCCTGTGGGTATGTCGGGAACCCGCGTCGCTCTCACCCTGCTTTACGAGCTCGGCAGAGCAGGCGGCGGGCTTGGAGCAGCCGCTTTGTGCGGGGGCGGCGGCCAGGGAGACGCGATCCTTCTAAAGGTCTGACGCGGCCACAAATCTTGCATGGCCTGGCGAACTTGAATACGGGAGGTGCTATGCGATGCCTCCTTAGGCTTGGACCTCGTGACGACCCTCGAGGGCCCGGCCCAAGGTGAGCTCGTCTGCGTACTCGAGGTCTCCCCCCACCGGAAGGCCGCTGGCTATACGCGTGACACGCAGCCCTAGGGGCTTGAGCAGCCTTGCCAGGTACATTGCCGTGGCCTCCCCTTCAATGGTCGGATTGGTGCAAAGGATCACCTCTTGAACCGCTTCGGGCTCTATGCGGCTGAGGAGCTCTCCTATACGAAGACGTTCCGGCCCAATGCCCTCGATCGGGCTTATGGCTCCCTGGAGCACGTGGTACCTACCCCTGAACTCATGGGTCCTCTCCACAGCAACGATGTCTCGCGGGTCTTCAACCACACAGATGACGCTCCCCTCCCGCCCAGGGTCATTGCAGTAAGCACACAACGTGCCTTCGGCAATGTTGAAGCACCGCTCGCAGAACGTAGTTTTCTCCTTCATGACCGCTATCGCTCTAGCCAGTCGCAAGGCATCCTCGTCTGAGACCCTGAGGAGGTGAAAAGCCAACCGCTGCGCGGACTTGGGCCCTATGCCGGGAAGCTTGCCCAGCTCGTCGATCAATATCTGCAGCGGCTCTGTGTACAAAGTTGCCAACTCCAGAGCTACCGATCCACCTCACGCGCCCCGGGGAATGCCTGCATGAGGCGCTCCTCTGGTGCTGGCGGTACTTCCAGGCTGCTTCGATCACCAAAGTCGGCTCCCTGTGGCAAATCGGTCTCAGCACCCAGCGAGCTTTCGGGCAAAGCATCGCCTTCGCCAGACTGCTCACCCTCGATGACCTGGTCACCCTCAACTACCAGGCGTAGGGAGATCCTGGCACTAAAGTGATCCGAGAGGGCTTGCTCCACCTCTCGCCGCATGGGCTCGCAATAGGATAGATGTACTGGATTGGGAAGTGCAAAGACTGCCACGCCATCTGCTGCACCCACAAAGCGACCAGCCCGAAAGCGAGCTCTGGCACGCGGGCCCAGGGCTGCGAGCACGGTATCGCCCCAGGCGGCTACAAGGTCATCTCTGCTGGGGAAGCTGGGTACTACAGTTCCAGCAGCGACCTGCTGGGCCCCCTCAAGCTCTCCTGACCCTAAGCCAACCTGCTCTGTGGCACCCATGGAGATAGCTGCCGGCTCGGGCTTGGTATCCGTAGGGATCTTTGGCTTGGAGCGGTAGGCCCCCAGCGCAGAGCCTGGCAAAGGACTCGGCTCAGGACCTGAGCTGGGAGCGCCCCTCGCTTGCACAGATGGAGCGGGCGGGTCAGGCTGGGCGGAGCGCGATCCCGGGCTTGATCCCTGAGCGACATCACCGAACGACCTCACAGCTCGCTCCAGACGCTCCAGACGCTCCAGCAGGGCAGCAGTGGAGTCGTCTGCTTCAGGGCTGGCCAAGCGCGTGAGAGCGACCTCGAGCTGGAGCCTGGGCTCCAAGGCATCGCGCATCTCGATCTGGGCTCTGCCCAGTACCTCCATGCCCCTCACCAGCGCCGCCAGACCCATCTGCTTGGCCAATCCAGCCGCTCTTACCACTCCAGCCGGGTCAAGCTCGACCAGCTCCGGCGCCACCGTAGCGAGAAACCCTTGGCGAAGGTACTCCGCAAGGTCCGTCGCTATCCTGGCTGGATCCTGGCCAGATGCAAGCGTTACTGCCAGCAGTGAGAGGACCCGGCCAATATCTCTGGTTCCAAGGGCATCTGCTATCTCCTCCAAGCCGGCTCCGGGTTCGTCCAGCCGGCCTGCCGCCAGCACCTGGTCCAAGACGCTCAGGGCGTCCCTGGCCGAGCCACGCGCCTGCCGCACAGCTCTTTCCACACCGCCCTCAGGAGCCGCCAGGCCGCCATCAGCGCAGATGCCCTCCAATAGGCCTCTCAGCACCTCAGCTTTGAGCAGATGGAACTCGAAGTGCTGGGTCCTGGAGCGGATTGTGGCAAGCACCTTTTGGGGGTCTGTTGTGGCGAGCACGAAGACCACATGCGCAGGGGGCTCCTCCAACGTCTTCAAAAGTGCGTTCGCAGCTGCGGCCGAGAGCATGTGAACCTCATCGACTATGTAGACCTTCCACCGGCCCGGCGTGCCCAGAGCCGCCCTGGAAACCAGGTCCCGCATCGCTTCCACACCGTTGTTGGAAGCGGCGTCCAGCTCGTGCACATCTAGGGATCTACCGTCTGCGATGTCGGTGCATGACTGGCAAACGCCACACGGCTCGCCGCCGTCAGGGTCAACGCAGTTTAGGGCCTTGGCCAGTATCCGAGCAGTAGAGGTCTTGCCTGTACCGCGTGGTCCGCTGAAAAGATAGGCATGAGCGACCCGGGAGTCCCGCACCGCATTGCGCAATGCCACAACTACATGGTCCTGGCCAACGACCTCATTGAAACGTTGGGGCCTATAGCGCCTGTAAAGGGCTTGGAAGGGTTTCTGAGCTGAGACCACGGGCGAACATTACCGGGTTGAGCCACTAAAGCGACACACAGCTCATAAGACAAAGATCGCCCTGCCGTGCGGCGACCAGGTTGGCTACGGCACACAGATCTGCCCGCTGAGAGCTGCTGCCTTCCGACCCTGACTCGGTTCACGGGGACCTGTTGCGTAGGACCCGGTCGCCGCACGCCACGGCGACCTCATTCCAAGGCTAGCCTCGTTCGGCGCAGGAATGCTTAGGCAGCCATCCCAAGCGTTCCCACAACAAGGAGAGGTGCGAGAGCGGCCTAATCGGCACGACTGGAAATCGTGTGTGGGGCAACCCACCGGGGGTTCGAATCCCCCCCTCTCCGCAGGGAGGCCTACTGATTGGACGGGGAGGTCTTCAGGTTTCGGACTCGTCAGTCGTTTAGTTGGTCACTATGGCATGCCGGTTAGCCTGGGCGCATGGACTACGAGGCTGCCATGGGCGTTGCGCTGGCTGAAGCGAGGATTGCCTTGGAGCTGAACGAGGTCCCTGTCGGAGCAGTGCTGCTCTTTGGTCAGGACCCACAGGTGGCCAAAGTGATCGCGCGCCGCCACAACGAACGCGAGACCACCGCAGACCCAACTGCCCACGCCGAGATGCTGGCCATACGGGATGGGGCCGAGATAATGGGCTCCTGGAGGCTTGCTGGGACCACCCTTGTGGTGACCTTGGAACCCTGCCCAATGTGCGCGGGTGCGTTGGTTGCAGCCCGGGTGGACCGGGTGGTCTTCGGCGCTGCAGACCCCCGGGGAGGCTCTTGTGGATCCCTGTACAACCTCTGTGGCGATCCACGGCTCAACCACGAAGTGGAAGTCATAGCGGGCGTCCGGGAAAGTGAGGCTGCTCAGCTGCTCACTGGGTTCTTCAGCCGCAAGCGCAGCGACTAGCCTCTGGGCCGGAGGGATGCGAGAGCGGCCGAATCGGACGGTCTCGAAAACCGTTGTGCTCGCAAGGGCACCGTGGGTTCGAATCCCACTCCCTCCGCTTGAGCGTCCAACCAGGGTGAGCCGCCAATTGGCCACCCTGGTTGGACCACACGCTTCCCGGGGCCGCCTCAGTGCGAGCGCGGGCTGCAATGCGTGACCTGGTTGGTCCACACGCTTCCTGCGGCTGCTCTTCGCACTGCCAGGGCAGTCCCCAACAGCGTGGTCGCAGTTGGGGGAACATTTCTCTTTTAGTAAATTCAGCTTCGCCCTGCATTCATCACGGCGTTACCCAGCAGGCTTACCCTCACCACCATGGGCTTGGATCCGGCCTCAGAGGGGGCAGCGCCCCTCATTCTAGTGGTGGAAGACGACCCGTCCTATGCGCAGGCCCTTGCCTCGGGGCTCCCAAGAGAGGGGTTCACCGTCATCGGGGCACAATCTGGCGAAGAGGCCCTAGAGAGGTTCTCTGCCTGCCAGCCCCAGCTCCTACTGGTGGACCTGATGCTGCCGGGAATGTCCGGCTTGGATCTATGCCGTCTTCTAAGGACACGCTCTCAGGTGCCGATCATAATCGTCACCGGCCGTGACGACGAGCTGGACACGATCGCCTCCTTGGAAGCGGGAGCCGACGACTACGTGACAAAACCCTTCCGCCTGCGCGAGCTAGTGGCGAGGATCCGAGCATCCCTGCGGCGATGTGGTACAGCCCCTCTCTCAGCGGGTCCAGCAGCTATCCAGCCCGTGTCGACCTTTCCGCCAAGCACTGCCACATCCAGGAAGGCTCTGATCCTCGGAAAGCTCAGGCTGGACCCCGAGCGCCACGAAGTAACAGCTGGCGGGCATCCAGTTGAGCTCTCCTTGAAAGAGTTCAAGATTCTAGAGCTGCTCATGTCCAACCCAGGCCGTGTGATGACCAGAGAAGTGCTCTTCGATCGGGTATGGCCCATCGACACCCCGGCAAATCCCAAGACCTTAGACGTCCACGTAGGCAGGCTGCGTGCCAAGCTCCGCAGGAGTCCAGATCTGGTCAACGACGAGGTGATAGAGACGGTAAGGGGGATCGGATACCGCTATGCCAAGCCTTCAGAGCCCCCCTGAAGGGCCTCCCTGCCGCCCATGTCCAGCCATCTTCGAAAACCCGCGGCATTCGAATGGAAACCGTTTAGCGTATCGAGCTTCTCTCTTTGAGCCGGATCCAAACCAGCCGTGTCCGGAGCGAAGGCCTCCTCGAGCGCATGGGCGATGTCCTCGCCGTCCATCCACGCTTGCTCAGCCACATGCGCCCATGCCCGCAAGGTCGACTCGGCTTCCTCCAAAAGCGGCAGCGGTTCGTCTATCAGGCCGTAATGGGCCAGAGCCAGTCCGGTCGGCCGGCGAGAAGCAAAACGGTGCAGAGAGGCTATAGCCAGCTCCAGATCGAAGTCTGGAGGTGGAGTAGCTGGCCGCAGCACCCCCAGATCTGGTAGGCGCACCCCGACTGCGTCCCCTGCAAAGAGGATCCCGCTCAGCGAGTCATGGATGCCCAGGTGGTGCTTGGCATGCCCAGGCGAGTCCACCGCAGTGAGCGTTCTCCCAGGGCTGACCATTATCTCCTCCCCATCTCCAAGAACATGGATGCGCTCGGCGGGGGTGGGCTCAAGGCGCCCGTAGAGCGAGTCGAGCAACGGCCCGTAGACGCGGCTGGCAGAGCTCACAAGGCGGGTGGGGTCAGCCAGGTGCCGAGCCCCTTTTTCATGGACATAGACCACAGCGCTGGGAAAGGCTTTTGCCACGTCGCCTACCCCACCCGCATGGTCCAGGTGGATGTGGGTGACCACAACGCCTGCAAGGTCTGCCGCACCTATCCCAAGTCCGTTAAGAGCTGCCAAGAGCGCCGGTACAGAGGTCTGGCTACCGGTCTCCACCAGCACGGGAGCCGTGCCCTCCAGCAGGTACCCGGCAGTCACCCTCTCCCATCCACCAAGCAGGGTGTCTATCTCGATCACCCCTGAAGCTATGAGCGTGCTCAGGAGTATGCCCCTTCCAACTCGATAACCACTTTCACATCGTCGTCCTTGCGGTCAAAGGCCTCTGCCCACTTAGAAAGGGGGACCTTCCTGCTGATCAAGCGCGAGAGCCAGGCCTTATCGGCCTTCGCCAGAGCATTCGCCCCCTGCTCGTAGTGCCGCCTGTTGGCGTTCACAGAGCCCACTACCGCCTCGTTCTCGAGCACGATGGACCTGTTCAAGGTGCCCGCGTCCACCGACAGCGATCGGCCTCCCGAGGACACACCTGTCAAGCAGACCACGCCACCTGGAGCCACATGAGCCATTGCATCAAAGACAAGCTGGCCAACTCCTGTGCATTCCACGACCACATCGGTATCTGGACACGCCTGCGCCACTGAGCCGGTGTGATAGGTGGCGCCCAGATCCTTGACGAGCTCAGGCTTGAGACCGTCTTGGACGCGGTCGATGACATGGACCTCCAGGCCGCGCTGCACTCCCATGAGCGCCGCCAAAAGTCCTATTGGTCCCGCTCCAGTGATGACTGCACGCTTTGGCTCGAAGTGGGCGCGCCCGCCGATCTTCTCAACCTGCTCCCATGCCTTGGCAACCACGCTTGCAGGCTCCAAGAGCACCCCCAGGGCCCCAAGAGCCGGGTCAATCTTTACTACGTACTCAGGATGTATCCTATAGCGCTGAGAGCAGTATCCATCGCGCTCCTTGATACCGCGTTCTGTGTAAAGCCCGTTATGGCAGAAGTCCCATTCACCCACCGCACAGTTGCCACAAGGAACCGGGTCTGGACGCCGCACAATCCCCACAACCAGCTCACCTGCGACCAAACCCGAGCCCGCGGGCGCCTCCATCACCCGACCCAAAGACTCATGTCCTATGACAAGGGTTTCCTTTCCAGGGGGGGCCCATCCATACGCACCTGAAGTGATCTCCATGTCAGTGCCACAGACACCCAGAGCCACCATCTCCACGAGCACCGGCCCATCACTTTCCGGTGGCTCATCGACATCGTCAAGCTTGATGGATCCCGCTTTACCGGGTACAACGGTAAGTGCTTTCATGGCATCATCCCTTCGCTTTTGGCTGTTTGGATCTACTGGGGCGCGAGGACTTTCCTGAGCCATCGGTCACTGGTCCCTGGCCACTGTCTCCAGCAGAAGCTCCTTTAAGCTTCATCTCGACGGAAGAAGATGCTCGGATGCCACGGCCACCGTGCTGCCAGGAACGTCGCTTGGAGCTCCTAAGCAGAGCTTGCTGTCCAAGCGCTCCTCTGTCGGGATGGTGGCGGGAAAGGTTGCACGCAGAGTTCACCAACGATACGTGCGAGAATGCCTGGGGGAAGTTCCCCACCTGGCGCCTCAAGACTGGGTCGTACTCCTCAGCAAGCAGGCCCAGATCATTGCGAAGCCCCAACAGCTTCTCGAACAGAGAGCGCGCCTCTGCGTGGCGGCCGATCAGGTTCAAGCAGTCCGCCATCCAAAATGAGCACGCCAGAAAGGCTCCTTCCCTTCCTGTGAGCCCATCCACCTCGCTCGAAGCAGGATCATCGGTCCGGTAGCGAAGTACGAACCCGTCATAGGTCAATTCACGCTGGATGGCCTCCACCGTGCCTACCATCCTCTTGTCAGAGCCCGGCAGGAAGCCTACCAAAGGGATCATCAAGAGGCTCGCGTCAAGAGTCTTCGACCCGTAGTACTGAGTAAAGGAGTTAAGCTCCGTATTAAACCCCTTCTCACAGACTTCACGGTGCACTTCGTCACGAGCTGCTTTCCAGCGAGCAAGGGGGCCTTCCATCCCGCACCTCTCGACCCCTTGGACCGCCCTGTCGAAAGCCACCCACGCCATCACCTTTGAGTGGGTGAAGTTTCTTCGAGGTCCTCTCACCTCCCATATCCCGTCGTCAGGCTCCCTCCAATGGCCCTCCAGGAACTCAAGCAGCGCCACCTGGAGATCCCACCCCACGCCTTCAGCCTGCTCGCATACCACCCGCGCCTCGTGCAACGCGTTCATGACCTCGCCATATACGTCTAGCTGGTACTGGCCTGAGGCAGCGTTCCCAATGCGCACTGGCGAGGACTTCTCGTAACCGGGAAGCCACTCCACCTCCCACTCCTCGAGCCTGCGCTCTCCAGCGGGTCCGTACATGATCTGCAGCTTTGATGGATCGCCTGCGACAGCTCTAAGCAGCCAGTCCCGCCAAGCAAGGGCCTCGTCGTGATACCCACCTCTCATGAGCGAGTCAAGGGTCAAGGTGGCATCACGCAGCCAGCAGTACCGGTAATCCCAGTTTCGCGAGCCACCCAGGGCTTCCGGGAGAGAGGTCGTGGCAGCAGCCACAATCCCACCGGTAGGCGCGTAGGTGAGAGCCTTGAGCGTTATGAGCGAGCGAACCACGGCGTCACGCCACTGCCCATCGTAGGTGCACATAGCCGCCCACTCCTGCCACCACTGCTGGGTGTCCTCTACCATATAGTAGCCGTCTGTCGGACGGGGAGGTTCGTGGTGAGATGGAAACCAGGAGAGCACGAAGGGTACGACCTGCCCTTCGCTCACGCTGAAGGACGCCACGGTGGACAGATCCCTGCTTTTGGTATGCACTCGGCTCCACAAAGAAAGCGCGTCGGGTCCGCCCACAGCGGTAAGAAGCCCGTCAAGGCGTCTGACCCAGGGCACGATCGAGCCGTAGCCAAAGCGAACGACGAGCTCCATCTCCATCTCCACCCGCCCACTAACCCCCTCCACCAGGCGAATGAGCTCGGGATGGGTATCGCGCACAGCCATACAGTCCACAACACGCACCGTGCCAGTGGGTGTGTCGAACTCTGTCTCCAAGACAAGGGAGTCACCCCTGTAGCGCCTGCGTGACGCCATTGGAGTGGCCTCTCCTGATTGGGCCGGGGCAAGCAGGAAGTAGCCATGCTCCTTTGTGCCCAAGAGGCGTGAAAAGCAGGCCGGGGAGTCAAAGCGTGGAAGGCATAGCCAGTCAATGGACCCATTCCTACCTACCAGAGCCGCCGTGTGGGTATCGCCAATGACGGCGTAGTCCTCAATGGGCAGGCTCATAGGGGCCATTCTTATCCATATCTCCACCCAGGTGCCCACAACCCTCTACAGCCTGGTAGAACGCAGCCCCCATCTCAGCTCATGCAGCTCTCGGTGCTCACCGGGGTGTCCCCTGTAGACTCTGCTTGATGCACACGCCTCACCACGCCGGGCATAGCAAGTGCATAGCCCACCTGAGAGTTCGTGGTCGACCTGGAGAACACCACGCCTATGACGGTCCCATCTGGCTCCACAAGTGGTCCACCAGAATTGCCTGGGCGGACCACCGCGTCCAGTTCGTACACGTTGCGTATGGTCAGACCCTGACCGTATATGTCGCGGCCCTCGGCACGGAACTCAGCCATCACGCCCGCTGGGACAGCAGTGAACGGCCCACCACCGGGATACCCAAGTACCACGGCCTGGGTCCCACGTCCCACGTTGGCGTCGTCCATGGCAAGTGGCTTGGCTGTAAGCCCTGGGACGTTTAGCACGGCCAGATCGAAATCGGGATTGAAGTAAATAACCTGCACAGGGTACGAGCCCACCTCGTCGTAGACATGGATGCCATGCATTCCTGCCACGACGTGGGCGTTGGTGACGACCAGGCCAGGAGATACAACAAATCCTGATCCCTCCTGGATAAGCCCGCAACCGGTCCCTACGATCTTGACCACCGAGGCCCTGTCGGCTGCAACAGCCTCGGCTACAACCGGAGAGTTCGGCAGAGCCACTGGACCCGCGGTATTTGGCGCTATCCCGGCAAAGACCGCTGGGAAGCCATCGTCTTCCATGAGGGTCTGCACCCTCGAGATCCATGGTGGGGCAGGAGGCATCGTGTCATCTACCGCCCGTATGATCCTGGAGCTGTCGATCGCCCTTGTAAGCGCCGGGATCGAGGCATTCACGAAGATCCCGGCCACGAGCCATATGACCAGCAGTGTTGCCCCTATGGCAAACAGGGATCCCAGTATGGCGTCGAGACCTGCCAGGTGCACCTTGCGCAGGACAGGCGAGAACCGCGTGCCGATCACCCTGCCCACGAGCCCCAGAACTGCGGCCAACCCAAAGACGACCACTACTGTGACTATGGTGCGTGGGACCTCTGATCGGATGAGCTGTGCCACCACTGGGGCAAGGAAAGCTCCCAGTACTAGGCCCCCCACCAGCCCGCCGAAGGAAAGCACCTGCACCGCTAATCCTAACCTCAGGCCATGGATCGCCACCAGCGCCAGGATCACGAGAATAACTATGTCCAACCAGTCCACTGCAACCAAGAGGCTAATCGAGCGCCAAGGATCATCGGATGCACCAGGCCATCCGGTGGCACCAGGGAACCTCCGAGAGCTCTATCAACTGTCACTACCCGTCAAAGAACCTCTGTGACAGCGGTCCTGCCCAAGTGCGCTCAGCGCTTCCGGCTCTATAGCAGCTTAAAAGGTGGGCCAACCACTCCAAGCTCTCAGACAGCCCGCCAGAACGGTTCCTTGCCAACCAGAGCTCCCTGTGGCGCTCTGCGCAATCATCCAAGAGCCCCGCCAAGCGGGCTCTCTCGGCAGTAGATATGGAGCCAAGTGAGCCATCTCCTGCCAGGCGAGCTGAAGCGTCCATGCAGCACAGCTCCTGGAGATCTATCGCTGTTTCAATCTCCTGGACAACAAGGCCAGCCCCCAAAGATCTAGGACGCGCAAGCTCCAGCTCAGCTCGTGCAGCGGTCAGCAATCCCTCCAGCGCATCGAGTCCTTCCTGGGAGATCCCCGCCGTCAGACCCTTGCCTACCTCCATTTGAGGAAAGTAAAGGTTTACCACGGCAGTAGAGAGATTAGGGAACTGGCATTCAAGTTTAAGATACGCATCTCCGAGATCCAAAAGGGCAGATGACAGTCGCCTGTTTGGGTCATCAAACACCACTAGGTCCAGCACCTCGGCCAGCTCATCTCGGCTCACATTGGCGTTGGCTCCAACACACCATCCACACCCTGCTGCGAAGGCGAACCCGGGCTCGCTAACTGGCAGGTACTGTAGATGTCCAAGATCTCCCCAGTCCGTGCACATGTAGCCAACGGCGCCATGATCAAGACCGGCCCTGGCGGTCTGCGCGCAATTTGCAAGCATGTTCGAGGTCCTGCCAAGCAGCGACAGCCAGCTCGAAGTCCCCGCACATACCCAGCTTCGGCACCCCGCCTCGGCAAGTCTTTCCAGCCTCAATTCGAAAGGGTGACCTGCCTCGTAGCCCCACTCGCAGACAGTCACCTCGCCAGGCACCCTGGCACACAGGCTGGGGTGGGCGGCAAGGACGTCACCCCAGATCAGTATCTCCTTGCCAGATAGCTCTTGCAGTGACACCAGATCCTCCAGCCAGCCAGCGTAATCATCTATGCGATCGCTGCCCAGTTCCCATGGCTCGTCGAGTCCCACATGTACTCGACTGCTCTTGAAGTTCTCAAGGAGCTGGCCGAGAAGATCTCTTATAAGGCCAATGGCCCCGGGGTTCTTCGGCTCCAAGGTACTGGGCGAGCGCCTCAGCCCGAAAGGATCCGTAAACCCCTCCGGTGCCATCGCGAGATGACGGTAGCTCTTATGCACCAACCAGCGTTCCATATGGCCCAGGCAGTTCTGATTGGCAACCAGCTCAACTCCGTGCTCCAAGCAGTGCCTGTCCAACTCAAGCACCTCCTCGGCTGTAAGAGGGCTGGACGATCGCCAAACCTCCTCATGGCCACGATAAGCAAAGGTGTGCTCTGTATAGAGCTGAAGCTGATTGATCTTCCAACCAGCCAGACGTCCTATCAGATCCTTGAGGGTTTTCATGGTAGGTACTTTGCATCGTGATATATCTACCATAACTGCACGTACAGGGAAGTCGGGCCAATCTACTATCTCGCAGGAGTAGATCATTCCAGGTCTCCCAGAGCCAGACCGGATCTGGTCCAGAGTAATCTTTGCATACCTCTCCCCGGCATCATCAGCAGCATCTATCGTAATGTCGCCTTCATTCACTCTCAAACGATAGCCCTGCGCGGGAAGCGAGCCGTCCCGTGAAATACGCACCTGGCTCATGCCAACAAGCTCCTCGCCCCAGTGCACTTCTCTCGGGCGGGGAAACAGGCACGGAACAGAGCTGGCTTGGGACGCACTCAACCTAGATCAGCCCTATAGACGAAGAACACCCTGCTTACCTGTGCACCGACCCTTGCATAGGGCACCACCGGACCCACCCATAGTACCTCTGCAGAGAGATATCCATCCCGACGCATCCTATGAAGTGCTCCTAGAAGCACCCGGGTGCCCACTGACTTGCCGATCAGCTCAGGCCTCACCGCCACTGGCCCTACGGTCCCCTTGCGGTTTACGTTGTACGCACAAAAGCCGGACAGCCCATGACGATCCCTTGTCACCATAAGCGTGCGCTTGGATAGAGCTCGGAGAACCTCGGACTTCCAAAAAGACCAGTGCTGCTCCATCCATGAGGAGATCTCACCAAGCTCCCCTGGATCTGCAGGCTCTGCCCCTCCGGGATCTGGCGGTATGGCCCTAAGATCGACGGCCATGTTGTAGTTGACATCCACTCGCTTGTAATGGTGGCGCTCCAGGAGACAAAGCATTGAGGTTTGAGTGGTCTCAACCCCAGGATAGAGAAAGTAAGGAGCGTCTGCACCGACTGTGACAGAGCTAGCCCCACCCTTTCTGAGCACAGTCTCGGCCGCTTCTAACAGGAGGTGACCATAGCCTTTCCCCTGATGTGCCGGATCGACACACAACAGCTTCACAAACCCACGGTCCTGATCAATGCCGGTAGCCACTATGCCAACCTGCGGATCACCTTGCAAAACCGCAGGCCGGTCAGGTGCATAGAGGATCCCTGACAGCTCCTCTTCGTCGGGAGGATCTGGCAGGCAGGATGAGCAGAGCCTCGCTATGGCTCCAAGGCTGTCTGGAGTGGGGCTCTGTGGACCAAGGCTGTCTGGAGTGGGGCTCTGTGGACCAAGGCTGTCTGGAGTGGGGCTCTGTGGACCAAGGCTGTCTGGAGTGGGGCTCTGTGGACCTGCTCTTGGACCAAGATGCCCAAAGCCCTCGGCAGCCGGAGGCTCCCCCCGAGTCATACCTGCAGGCCCAGGCACATGTACCTGTCAGAGCGTTGCCTTAAATTGCCACAGATCGTGCTTGTGCACATGGCTTAAGCATAGGCTTGAGCAGTGGAGGCTTGGTGGGTGGCTACGGGGCTGCTGGCAGCAGGGGTCTTGGCAGTGATCGCAAGCGTCCTTAGGAGCCGGTTGCTAAGACCCAGGCCTATAAAAAAAGGAAGGTTATCTACAGCTAGCTCACGGCGTCGGAGCAGTCGGCTGCGATGAGCTCCGGGGAATCATTGCTGATCTGGTTGACCAGACGGCTCACCCGCAGCCTTTCCAGAACCGTCTCCTCGCTCTCACCTATGACCTTGCGGAGGTGAGCTGGATCGCGGCTACTGGGGTCCAGCCATGGCATGCGAGCTGGTTTGGAGACGATCACGGGCATGCGATCATGCACGGTTGCCACGGCCCCCTGTGCAGGTCGGGTGAGGATCGTGCAGGTGCCGCGCCGACGAGCAAGCTCTGCAAGGCCAGCTTGTTGCAAGGGCGGGGGTTCCCAAAGCCCTGCAAGCCATATCGGGCCTCGATCCGGCCTGCAAAAGAAGTAGGGCTGGCGAGTGCCGTTCTCCAGGTGCCACTCATAAAAGCCGTCAACAGCAACCAGGCACCGACTGGAGCGGAAGGCCTCTTTGAATGCCGCCTTTACCGCCGCGGTCTCAAGGCGGGCATTGAACAGTACAGGCCCTGACTGAACAGCACGCCCGGTTACATCTCCACGATCAAGACGGCTTGGCTGCCTGGGTCTTTTGGAATCCTCTCCCACCCAAGCAGGTCTGAAGCCCCAGACGCACAGATCCAAAAGAAGCTCACGGCTGACCTGGTCAGTGTATAGAACTGGCAGCAGCCTTGTCGGAGCTATGTTCCAGCTCGGTGGCAGTTCACTGTCCGCGACAAGCGAGCGCGCCCCAATGGACCCAGCAATGACCGATGGTGGGGAATAGACCACGACCCGACCGCACATTGAACCAAGTCTTGTCCTGTGCTCATCTTCTCGCCAGTGAGAAACGCCGGGTGACTGCCCAGCAAGGTCAGCGCATGGCGCGCGACAGCGTTTTGTAGCACGCCAAACACAGCACTTCCCTGGCGGCAAAAGCCAGCTCTAAGGCGCTCCCTTTGGAACGTGGCCACTGACAGTTACAAGGGTTCCATAATGCAGGTAGTTCCAGGCCGTTGCGGCAGCTGCAATTGGCAACTCTACACAGCCCTGGCTCTGGGGAAAGCCGTATGCCGCTCGCTTGAAGGCATGGATGGCGAAGTTCCCCTTGAAGTAGTTGACATACTGGACGTTGGGGTAGACATAAGGAGCTCCGGTGGCGGTGAACCCGTGCATGGTCTGGCTGCGGTATCTCTGGTAAACAGGGAAGGTCCCGTCTGGCGTTGCACCTCCTGGAATCCCAGTGTTCACAGGCGAGGTTAGGACCACCTGCCCCTCGTGCCATACTGTTATCCTCTCCGGCAAAGGGTCCTTTGTCACAAGGGCATAGCTGAACCCAAATGGATCGTACTGGCCAGCTGAGCTGGCAGAGAGAAGAGTCGACCAAAACTGAGGCCCCATCGTCCCGGCATACATAGGCCAGCTCCCAGTTGTGAGGCCATGTACCCTCTCAAAGGAGATCACCGCCCCTTTGGTGAGAACAGTGTCCACTCCCGGCTCCCAAGCCTGCTTTAGCGCAGCCGGGAGGTCGGGCCAGCGCCAGGAGAAGTATCCCTGCAGATTCGCAGCTGAGGAGCTCGTCTCGTTAGTTACCGGGACACTTCCAGGAGGACCCACCACCCGCAGTGGTAGATACCCGAGCTCGGATAGGAGAAGCTGGGCCAGCACCACTGATGGCCCCGAGACGTGGTAAGTGGCCTGGAAGAGCGTGTTCCCCTGCGATGGCCTGTTGCTTGAAGCACTTGGAAACGGAAGTGTCAGGGTCTCAGTGGAGCCGAACGGCAGGGGCCTAGAGGGCGCGAAGACTATCTCCGTAGGCGTGGGCTGGCTCCAGGTGCCTTGAACCTGAGGAGAGAGCTGAGGGTGCAGAGTGCCTGGAGCCACTGGCTTAGAGGTCTCTATTGTGAAAAGCGCCAAAGGTGAGATGGCAGGACTTCCCACTGGTGGGGTCACCGAGGTGACCTGGATATCCTCGGCGACGCCAGCAGCCGGCTCTGCTGCCGCGTGCATTGTGGGTCGGGCTGGGCTGACATGTCGGTCCCGGCCCGGGAGCTCCCCACCGCCTTGAGATGGGATTGCCCAGCCAATTCCCACTGCCAACCCAAGCCCTACGAAGATGACAAGGGTCAACCGCCTGCGAGCTACTGCCTTAGAGGGACGCCTGCGGGAACGAGGCGGAGGTGCTGGTCGGTGCCTGTTTAGCTCGCGCTGTTCCACCGGGGTCCGCGGCCCAGCTGACATTCGTTTCCCCATGGCCGGTATGAGAGCATACTTCGCAAGCCCTGCCGAGGCGCGGCTTTCCACGACACGGAGCCACCAAGAGCCTCTGAGAGTGCCCTTTAGCGATTCCTACCTCTGGTGCGTTGCCACTCATAGCCTCCGCTACCTCTTTGCAGCAGCTCGTGCTGGCTAGATGACCGCCTGTGGTCGATGCCCTGCCCGCCTGTCTTGGCCATAAGACCACATCAGCTCCCCCTAATGGGAAGACCGCAAGATAGCTGCTCGACGTTCGTTACCTCGGTAGATGCCTGCAATGGCGGGCTTCCTAGGGGGATTGAGAGGAGCGTGCTGTGGATCAGCCAGCTTCTGGGGGACAATATGGCAGCCAAGGGCCGCCTGGAGTTAAGAGCCGGGCCTCCTACCCAAGCTCACCACGCCTTTTGGACCTAGAGACCCGTCGCTACCTCTTAAAGGTCGCTGCTCGCTGGAGCCCGCTGGCAATATGCACGGCTGCATTAGGGCTCATCGTCGCTCTGGCAGCTCCAATACCAGGAGCGACCGGCCAGCTGACAACCAACCAGGCAGGCCCTGCATCTACCAGGTCAGGCCGCTCCAGCCTCCGTGGATCCCATCTCAGAAGCTCAAGCTCCTCTCTTCAGGGAAGCAACTACCAAGCAGGTAGCTCAAGCAGCTCAGGAGGGTACTCAAGCACACTAGGATCGGGCGGCTCCTCTGGCTCAGCCGGTTATGCAAGCTCCTCAGGACCGACCTCCAACGGTACCTCCAGCTCTGGCTCTGCAAGCTCAGGGGTCGCAGTAACGGGTATCAAGTGCGGGCCTGGGGTGCGCCAGTTCAGCTGGTCTGTGTACGCGCCGAACTGTGTGCCCGCGTTCCATGGCAATAATGGCGGGGCGACCGCACACGGGGTGACCCCCACGACCATAACGCTCAGCTACGCCATTCCCAACTCTGCCCAGCAATCTGCCGTCGAATCCTTGGCAGGATCTGCGTTCCCCAACGATCCCGCCTACATACAGGACATGCAGACCTACATCAAGTTCTTCAATACCCAATACGAGCTCTACGGTCGCAAAGTGGTGCTCAAGACCTTCCAGGCACAGGGAGACTACTTAGAAGAGGACCAGGGTGAGGATCTCCAGGGCGCTCAGGCAGACGCCGCTACCGCATACAGCCTGGGTGCCTTTGCGGACGTGACCTTCCCGCTGTTCTCTGCGCAGCCCTACCAGCAGGACTTGGCTGAGCAGCACATTATCGCCATGGGGGGAACTTACATGCCACAGTCATGGTACGAGCAGTACGCGCCATATGAATACTCTGCATACACGCCCACAGGCACCAACTCGGCAAAGGGTCTCGTCAACACCGTCTGCCAGCGCATGGCGGGAATGAATGCCATCTTCAGTCCGCAGTACTCGAGCACCGTTCGTAAGTTTGGCCTCATCACCCCAGTCAACCCTGTCTACATGGACGACGGCAACGACATTCAAAATGGTCTCTCCAAGTGCGGCGTGAGCATCGCCAAGCGTGAGAGCTACTCGATCAACCTCACCACCTTCGAGCAACAGGCCACGAGCATGGTGGCCCAGATGAAAGCGGCTGGCGTCACCACGGTCATATGCGGCTGTGACCCGCTCATCCCCATATTCATGTCGAAAGCAGCAGACCAGCAGGACTACTACCCGGAGTGGCTGACCGACTACTGGGGAGATCCCGACACCCGCAACTTCGCTCAAGACCAGTGGGACCACGCGCTGTCCAACGGTCCGCAGTACCCAGTCAACAGCCAGACCGAGGCCTACAAGGCCTTCCAGCTGGCAGACCACGGCAACCCGCCAGCAGAGCAGTACTACTACGTAGCCTACGAGACCTTGATACAGCTCTTCGCGGGCTTGCAGGCAGCAGGCCCGGACCTCACACCACAGAGCTTCGAACAGGGCATGTTCTCACTACCGCCCTCTGAAGGCAACGGGGAGTTCGGAACCTGGGTCTACGGTCAGGATGTGTTCGATCCCGTGGCGACCGGCCCAGTCAGCTGGTGGAGCCCGTCTGCTACAAGCAACTTCGATGGAAAGCAGGGGGCTTGGCAAGCCTGCGACGGAGGCAAGTGGTACCCATTCGACGACCAGGCTGCCTATGGTGGGCCTCGTCAGCAGCTCAACTGCTTTGGCCATTAGCGGGTGAATACAGATGCCAGCTCGAGCAACCACAGCGAAAATGAAGGCCAGGGATGGACGAGCCTGAAAAGCTGGATGAAGCCACCGTCGCCAAGCTGGCACGGCAACACCTACGCGAGCTGGCCAGACGCTATTACCCGCTCGCGCTCGGGGCTGGGTTCTTGGCTCTGGTGGTTACCATGTTCCCAAGTACCTCATCCCACCAACCAGCTGTCCCTCTGGCCTTCAGGCCGACCAGCGGCTACACCGGCACAACCACGCCGGCTGGATTCTCGAGAAGTACCGGCTCCAATAGCAGTCTCTCTCCTTCCTCGCAACAGTCGGCGCCCTCTCTCGGATCAGCATTTGCCCCCTACGGAGCAATTTCGAACCAGTATGGAACCAGCTATCCCTCTAGCGGAGCCAACGGCTCTTCGGACTCCTCCGACACACCGGTCCAAGCGAGCTCGACCGGCTCGAGCCCAACTAGCACAGGGAGCTCCTCTGGAAGCAGCCCTCCAAAACCACCGCAACCAGCTGCGCAGTCCCCCTGCCCTGTGCAGGTCCAGCAGCTTCCCACTTCTGCCCTCCCAGCGACCCTGATCCAAGCCATCAACACTGCCTGCGCCTCGATCCATGACAAGAGCCCTGGCTCTGCTCCAGGATCTGCTGCACAACCAGGCAAGATGGCACCTGAACTGGCGCTTCCAGAGGGCCGGCTCCTCTCACCTAGTCTCACCAGGGCGATCTCTGAGATGGCTGCGAGCGGAGAAAACGTTGAGGTGATCTTGGTTCCGTCGCCTTCTGCCACCTCCAGCCCAGCTGCCACCCAAACCCTTAGAGGTTGGTTGAAAGCCGTTGCAAAGTCGCTCCCTCATAACATCACCGTCGCCGCGGGAGTAGCAGAACCTCGTTCAGCTGCTACTGGTCCTCAACTTGCTGGCGAAGCCGCCGCCGTGCTTGTTGCCGCCAGCACCATCCATAGCTATCTGGGCGATCGGTTCACTGTTGGCATCGCGTTCTTGAGCACCAAGAGCTCCCCTGGATATGCACAGCTTTGGAGCGTCATAGAGGGCTCTGGCTACAGCGTGCTATCGAGTGGCTCAAGCACCTCGAGCTGAGCTGCCATGGCCAATGGACATATAAGTGCCCTGGAAAAGGTGGGCCCCTCAGCTCGCAGATGGCTCGCCGCAGCTCTTGCAGGCCTCGCAGCACTTGCCATAGCTTCAGCGACGCTCCCCAACGGGCTCCCCGTCGGGGTGATCCTGTTGGGGGTGGTGCTGGGCGCGCTCAGCTCCCTTACCGCCATGGGGCTCGTGCTTATCTACCGCTCCGCAAGGGTGGTCAACTTCGCCCAGGTGGAGATCGGCGGGCTTGCCGCTACGGTCGCTGTGATCTTGGTGGCAGGTGTGGGATTGCCGTACTTCGCAGCGCTTCCCATCGGGCTCATCGCTGCGGTGGCCACAGGGGCGGCGATAGAGATAAGCGTGGTAAGGAGGTTCTTCAACGCTCCAAGGCTTATCTTGACGGTTGCGACCATTGGGGTAGCCCAGCTGCTCGGGGCTGCCGAGCTGGGCCTTCCGAGCCTGGTCCCGCACCTGTCCTCCCTTGCTAGCTTTACCACGCCGTTTAACTTCACATTCCATGTGGGCCCCATAGTCTTCAACGGCAACCACGTGGTGGTTGTAGTGGTAGTTCCTTTGGTGGTAGTCGGCCTGTGGTGGTTCTTTGGCCGCACCGACCTGGGCATAGCAATAAGGGGGGCTGCTGACTCCACCGAGCGTGCCAGCCTGCTCGGCATCCCGGTAAGGAGGCTCTCACTTGCCACCTGGATGACAGCAGCGGGGCTGTCGGGGCTCGCCTCTATGCTGTCAGCTCCCATCTTGGGTCCACAGCTCGGGGTGCTGGCTGGGCCAGAGATGCTGCTGGCCCCTTTGGCTGCAGCTGTTGTAGGCCAGATGACAAGCCTTCCTGTCACCTTTGCAGCTTCCATAGCAATAGGTGTCTTCGAGCAGGCCGTGTTCTGGTCATACCCGAACTCCGCTTTTGTAGACGTGGCTCTGTTCGCGCTGGTTTTACTTGCCCTGGTTGTAGCAAAGCCGAGGGCCACCAGGGTAGATGACTCCGGCATGGGGAGCTATGTGGCCTTTAGAGAGGTAAGGCCGGTGCCTGCGGTTCTAAAGGCGCTGCCTGAGTTGCGCGTAGCCAAGCTGGCAGGGGTCCTGGTCCTGGCAGGAGTCGTAGTTGCACTCCCGGTCGCCTTTGGCAGCCCCAAGCTCATCTTGGCCTCCTATATGGCCATATACGCCGTCATAGCGGTATCGCTTGTGGTGCTGACGGGCTGGGCCGGCCAGATAAGCCTGGGCCAGTTCGCCTTTGCAGGGGTGGGGGCTGCCACAACCGCTGCGCTTTTGGTGCACACAGGAGCGGACCTATTTGTTGGAATACTCGCTTCAGCTGGCGTGGGGGCGCTCTGTGCAGTTGTGGTAGGCATCCCAGCCCTTAGGGTCCAAGGGCTTTTCTTGGCTGTGGTCACCCTTGCCTTTGCCGTGCCGGTCTCTGAGTACTTGCTAAACAGCGCCTATTTTCCTGCCCTCACACCCTCCTTCCTGCCCCGCCCCTATCTGTTTGGGCGGATATCGCTTGGTTCACCGGCTGTCTTTTACTGGTTCTGCATCTTCATACTCGCCATCTCCTACCTTCTCGCACGCAACTTCCGCCGCTCCAGAGCCGGGCGTGCGGTGGTCGCGGCACGTGACAACGAAAGGGGAGCCGCTGCATACTCGATAAGCCCAAAGAGGGCTCGCATGACTGCCTTTGGGCTTTCGGGTGCTCTTGCGGGCATGGCGGGAGCCCTTTATGCGATAGGGCTGGAAGGCATCAGCTTCTCAGGTTTCAACCCCGAGAAGAGCCTGGTGGTGTTCACGATGGTGGTGGTGGGGGGGCTGGGGTCGCTCCCTGGGGCCCTTCTTGGGGCCATATACGTAGAAGGCGCCCAGTACTTCCTCTCAGGTGCCGCGCAGCTGCTCGCCACAGGCGCAGGGCTGCTCGCTTTGCTAATGGTCGCACCAGCTGGGCTGGGCCAGCTTGTATATGGGATACGTGATTACACCTTGAAAGCTCTCGCAAAGAAAAAGGGGCTCTCTGTCCCCTCGCTCTTTGGCCAGCAGGCCTTTGTGGAAGATCACTTCAGCCAAAGCGCCTCTACTCCAACGCCCAATGGTAGCGCTCTGGCAGATGAAAGCGATCTTCGGGCCCTTTTGGCACAAGACGGAGCTATGCAAGCAAAGGCCGGCTCGAAGGGAGCCGTGCTTGCGGAGATCCCAGGACCCCAAGGTGGCGATGGCAGAGCTTCTATGCTCACCTGCTCAGGTGTGGATGCGAGCTACGGGATGGTCCAGGTGCTCTTTGGCATTGAGCTGAATGTGGACCATGGCGAGATCCTCGCCCTGCTCGGTACCAACGGGGCGGGCAAGTCCACGGTCCTAAAGGCAATCTCGGGCCTTGTAAGCCCCGAGCAGGGAAAGGTGATCTTTGACGGGCAGGACATAACCAAGCTCAGCCCACAACAGCGTGTGAAAGCAGGGCTTGTGCTCGTGCCTGGGGGCAGGGGCGTGTTCGGCTCGCTCACCGTCGCTGAGAACCTTCGGCTGGCAGGCTGGCTTAGAAGGAAGGATCACCAGGACCTAGCAGAGCACACCTTGGAGATGCTCAGGCTCTTCCCGTCTCTTTCCAGCCAGCTCTCAACCAGGGCCTCAGACCTCTCAGGTGGCCAGCAGCAGATGCTCACCATCGCGCAGGCTCTTTTGTGCCAGCCCAAGCTCATGATGGTAGACGAGCTCTCCTTGGGACTTGCGCCAGCTGTTGTGGCAGAACTGATAGCAGTGGTGAGAGAGCTCGCAGAGAAAGGCACCACTGTCGTGGTAGTGGAGCAGTCCCTAAACGTTGCTACCGCCTTGGCGGAGCGCGCCGTGTTCATGGAGCGAGGCCAGGTCCGCTTCAGCGGGCCCACCGCCCAGCTAAAAGAGCGCCCCGAGCTCGCAAGATCGATCTTTTTGCGCTCTGGGGCAAGAAAGACATCCAATGCAAGCAGCCTTTTGGACCGAAATGTGCCATATGGACCTATAGAAGGGCCTGTTGGTCACAAAGAGCTGGGGGTACCGTCTCGTCCATCCAGCTCTCACCCAGAACCGGCTGCTTTTGAGGTCATGGAAGCAACCCTGCACTTTGGGGGCGTGGCTGCACTTGACGGGGTGAGCTTTTATGCCAACAAGGGCGAGATAGTCGGCATTATTGGGGCAAACGGAGCGGGCAAGACCACCCTGTTTGACCTCTGCTCGGGCTTTTTGAGCTCACCGAGCGCGCTCGTGGCCCTGGGGGGACAAGACATCACCGCCCTGCCTGCCTTCCTGCGCTTTGAGCACGGCCTGGGGCGGATGTTCCAAGACGCCAGGCTGTTCCCATCCATGACGGTGAAAGAGGCCCTGGCGGTGGGCTTTGACCGCCATGTAAGGGTTAGGGAGCCCATAGCCTGCATACTGGGGCTGGGAGCGTCTTTGGACTCAGAGGCGGAGCTGAAAGCCCATGTCGAAGATCTCATATCCGCGATGGGCCTGGAACGCTACCAGGACGCTTTCATCTCGGAGCTTTCCACAGGCACGCGACGCATAGTGGAGCTGGCTGGTGCGATGGCACACCGCCCCCAGGTGCTGCTGTTGGACGAGCCGTCCTCAGGGATAGCCCAAAGGGAGTCCGAAGCGTTAGCTGAACTGATACTGGCCTTTAGGGAGCAGACCGGGGCCACCATGGTGGTCATCGAGCATGACATACCCCTTATAAGCTCCATAGCAGACCGCCTCATCTGCATGCACCTAGGCCAGGTAATTTCAGAGGGCAGCCCAGAGAAGGTGCTGGCTGACCCTATGGTGGTTTCCTCCTACCTGGGCACTGACGAGGTCGCCATAGCCCGCTCCGGACCGGCTATGGAGCCGATTGGCTGAAAGGAAGGGCAACGTAGAGCTTGCATGGGCTCACTCGACCATGCAATCGGCCTCTCAACCGAGCCCGCCGAGCTGTGGCCTCCCAATACCAAGCCGATGGCCTCTCTTGCGCCATATACCCGGTAGGGTATATGATAATGTAAATGAATCGCTGTTGGCGAATCAAGAAGAGGGAGGATCCAGATGTCTCTGCAAGATTTAGAGGTACGCCAGCTTGATCCCGTCGAGCTGGCCTCTATGCTCGGCACCGATTCCGAGCCGTTCCTACTCGACGTGCGCGAGCCCGACGAAGTCTCTGCATGGTCGATCCCTGGGGCTGTAAACATCCCATTGCAGGAGCTAGCAGCCAGAGCGTCGGAGATTCCCACTGACAAGCATGTCGTGGTGCTTTGTGCTGTCGGTGGCCGCTCCGCTCCTGCCAGCGAGGCGCTCGCTAGAGCTGGGTGGACAGTGTCAAACCTGGTTGGAGGGATGAGCGGGTGGGCAACCGTCTACGATGAGGTAGAGATGACCGTCGGTTCTGCGACCTTGGTCCAGGTGCGCCGGAGGGCCAAAGGTTGTCTCTCCTATGTTCTCGGATCTGGTGAAGAGGCGCTCGCATTGGATCCATCTATGGACATCGATATCTACATACAGCTCGCCGCCCGACATGGTTGGAAGATAACAAGGGTCATGGACAGCCATTTGCACGCGGACCATCTCTCTGGCGCTCGCAGCCTTGCACAAGCTACTGGTGCATCGCTGTACCTGAACCCAGCTGACACTTTCCACTTCCCCTTCATCCCTCTCGCGGATGGAGATACGTTCATCCTCCCAGGTGGTATAGAGGTAGCAGTGACAACGATGCACACGCCGGGCCACACGGAGGGTTCCACCGTACTTGTCGTATCGGACAAGTTTGTCCTAACTGGTGACACGCTATTCGTAGATGGCGTTGGTAGGCCTGACCTAGCCGAGCGAGCCGAGGAGTTCGCTCGTAACCTGCATGACTCGCTGTCCAACAGGGTGCTCACGCTTGCCGAGGATACGGTGGTGCTGCCCGCACACTATGGAGATGCGGTCAAGGTCCGACCCGGTGAGCCTGTAGCTAAAACCATCGGGAGCCTACGAGTGGACCTGGCTCCGCTAAGCTACTCCCAGTCGGAGTTTATCCGATGGGCTTCGGCTCGAACCACCGAGCGCCCTCCTAACTATGTGGAGATTATCCATGCCAACATGGGAGCCCCACGCATACCACCGGTGGCTCTACGAAGACTTGAGCTGGGACCAAACCGCTGCTCCGCCTAGGTTCTCTCTAAGAGCCATCGGCTGCATCCAGGGATACTTAGCGCAGAGGAAGACCTCTCGCAGGCAACTAGCAGGCCAGATCAGGCCGGCTGGCCGAATGCCACAGGTGGTCCAGCCCAGGTAATGGAGGTTACCTGCACATCCATACCTGTCATAGGCGCCTGAACCACTTGGCCGTTTCCTATATAAAGCGCTTCGTGGCCAAGGTTGCCATCGTATGGAGAGTTATAGAAGACGATATCACCGGGTTGCAGGTCGGACTCTGGCACGTGGGTGGTGTCGTCATATTGAGAGACACTGTAGTGCGGTAAGTCGACTCCGGCTGCCTCCCAGGCGTACATGACCAGTCCAGAGCAGTCAAAGGAGTTCGGGCCAGCACCACCCCACTGGTAGGGCTTGCCCACTTGGGCAAGTGCGGTCTGCACGGCTATTTGGGCCTGTTGCCGCCAGTTGGCCGGCGGGGGCAAAGTTGGTGAAGACGGGAGCAAGAGCGTGGGAGCCGCCCGTGCTGCTGCTGCAGCTGCAGCAGCAGCAGCTCGCTCAGCAGCGGCTGCTTCGGCTTGGCGCACCTCTTGCTCATGTGCAGCTTGGAGGAGCTGCTGGAGGTTGCCCTTCACCTGAGACAAGAGGGTATTTTCGCGGTTGACCTCGGCTTGAGCACTTGCCTGATCACTGGCCAGGGTTGCCATGGTCGCTCGCACCGCAGCTTGCTCACCGTCCAGCTTCGCCTGTTGAGCCGTATAGGCATCCTGCTCACGGCGGTATGCGACCAGATCCTCTTCGAGGTGGCCGGTCGCCACGTTTAGATATTCAACACCAATGGTGTACTGATTAGCTTTAGAAGACAGAAGCAGGCCCATAGCAGAGCTGCCCGTTCCCTCATTCACGTAGGCGTCAATGGCCGCCTGCTCCAGCCTGGAATGCGCTGCATCCTCGGTCTCTTTGGTCTTGGCAAGGCTCTGTTGTGTTGAGGCAATCTGAGCCTGAAGCGTGGCCTCTTGGCTCTGAGCCTGATCGTACATGAACGACAAATGATCGATTTGAGCACTGTAGAGCGCGATCTGCTGCTCGATCTGGGAGACCTGTGCCTTGTCAGAGGAGATGGTGGTGGCACCAGCTATTTGAGTTGTAGCAGTCAAAAGTGCCAATGACATGGGGATGAGCAAGGCAAGCGCTGCCAGGACTGTCACGGCGGAGCTGGCTGGTGACCTGGCGAGCCGAGAATCGGATGTGCCCTTCCACAAGCGCATAGAGCTTCGAGCACCAAAGCAGGGAGAGATCATCTCTGATGAGCTCTGCGGCTGCAGCGTGCGGGATGCCGGTAAAGCCTTCATCGGAAGGTACATGTTAGACAATCTCGGCATCCATCGCAAGCTTCTTTAACAGCTATCTCCGTTTGGACCTTTTCTTTGACTTTTTAAGTTCCTCATTGAGAACCACGCTGGCTTTATAAGTCAGCTGCGCAATGCCCTAAGGGCACTGTGCAAGTGCAACAGCTCATCAAGCATTGCGTCTGCTGCCGATCCCATCGTCTCATTGGCGTGCAAAAGTCCTGCATCGTCAAAAAGCTGCTGGACAAAGGGAATGTTGACGGACTCGTACACCGGAACCATCCTCAACGCCGTCACTACCTGCTTTAGCATCTGGACAGCCCGGGTGCCAGCAGCAACCCCACCATAGCTCACAAATCCAATCGGCTTGTAGTGCCATTCGTGGTGCAGATAGTCTATGGCGTTCTTCGTAACGGCGTTGAACCCGAAGTTGTACTCTGGAACCACCATAACTATGGCATCAGCGCGACTTATGGTCGCACTCCATGTCTTTGTATGCTCGTGCAAGTACTGGCCCAGCCGTGGGTGACTCGGCTCATCCAAAAAGGGCAGGTTGACTTCTGCCAAGTCGATTAGCTCCACAGCGAACGCCCCGTGGGCCTTCGCTTCCTCACTGAACCACTCGGCCACGGGCAAACCGACCCTACCGGGTCGGGTACTGCATATGAGGATCTCCAAAACGGGCCTGTCCATGTGCTACCTCCAATTGCCTGACCGCGAGAATCCCCATAGCCTGGGCCTCGCTGGTGCCGCTCCTGCCTACCAGTTGCATGGTTCTCCGGTCCAGAGGAGCCTCCGTTAACCCAGCACCACCCGCATAGCTGTGCGGATTAGCCCTCTAAACCACGCAGGCAGATGCCTGAACTCGCTCGACTATGGACCATCGCTTGGGCCTCGGGAGCTATCTTTGCTGACATGGATCACTGCAATGATGCTGATGATGACATCTGGAAGTCCGACGAGGGAATCTCCCAGTGGATCTCAACAGCAGACGAGCGTGAGCGCACCAGGGTGGGCCATAGGAGGCTGATGGCTGACCTCCTGCCATTTGGCTACGAAGATCAGTTCACCTTTCTCGACCTTGGGGCTGGGACCGGCGCGGCGGCCAGGGCGGTCCTCGACCGCTACCCAAAGGCCCAGGCAATACTGAGCGACTATTCATTGCAGATGATAAGCGAGGCGCACCGGGAGCTCTCCGATTACAAGGACCGGTACACCTACGTAGAGCTCGACCTTGCCAGTGGCAATTGGCGAAGCGAGATTCCTTTCGATCTTGGCGCTGTGATCAGCTCTCTATGCGTACATCACCTTCCCCATGAGCGCAAGGGGCTCCTGTTCAGGGAGATCTTCGCCCATCTCGAGCCAGGAGGGTGGTACCTGAACTATGACCCGGTAATCGCTCAGGATCCTGAGGTCCAAGCTGCCTGGCTTAGAGCCATGGACCGGCGCGACCCTGCGGCAGCCGAAAAGCGTGCCAACCGTAGCCCCGAGGAACAGAGACGCTATGAGAGCCACATTCGTCACATGATGCCCCTGGCTCCTCAGATCGAGCTCTTGGGCGCTGCTGGTTTCGAGGCTATCGATGTCTTCCTAAAAGAGCTCGACCACGTAATATATGGGGGCCGGCGGCCTATGGTGGGTGGGCCCGCAGTGTGACGCGGGTTAGATGATGCCGCTTTACTCTAGCGCTCACAACCTTGAAGACAGCAGCTCCCAGCCAGCTTTGACTAAACTTCCAGCCAGCTTTGACTAAACTTAGGGATACGAGCGCACGAGATTGCGTGCGTAGGTCTACAGGAAGGCTCGGGACGGGATGGCGCAACGGGACTACAGGATCATAAGGTGTCAATCTTGGAAGTCCCTTGCTGAAAGGGCGTCTCTGCTTTGAGCCAGTTCAAGGCGCGCCTTTGCGAGCTGATCAATCAGCCCGATGTCCTAAAGCGCCTTCCAGAGCCGATCCAGCTGGCATCAGGTGAGTGGAGCTGCGATTTCATCGACGGGAAGCTGGCTGTCGATGATCCAGAGGACCTCGACTTCGTAGGTGCTGCCATGCATGCAGCGGCCTTGGAGGCTGGTGTCGAGTTCGACGCGGTCGGGGGCCTGGTGCTTGGCGCGGTACCTTTCACCTTTGCCATATCCCAAGCAGCGCGTTGCAAGTGGTTCCTTATTCGCAAGGAGCCAAAGGGCAGGGGAACGAACCTCTGGGTAGAAGGTGCCCGAATCGCCGCTGGCTCGAGGGTAATGCTCGTAGACGACGTCGTCACCACAGGTGGCTCTATCAAGTTGGCCTATGAGCGAGCCCGCCTAGCGGGCGCAAAGGTTGTCTTTGCCACGGCGCTGGTCGATCGGGGCAACGAGGCGTCGGGCTTCTTCGCAAGCGTTGACGTACCGTATTTTCCCATGCTCACATACGCTGACATTGGAATTGAGGCTGTCCATCGTGAACATAAACGAGCCACAGCAGCCGGCTGAGGGTGCCGCTAGCTTAGGTGCTGGGTCCCTCTAGCGATCGTCGAGCCCGCATAGGCCTACCCGGACCGCAAGCCGCGCCGAGTCGACAAACCTATCGAACGCGTGCTTCCTAGCTGCTCGCCGCTCGCCGAGCCTGCTGTTGTGAGCTCCCCTGACCTGACCAACGGGGCAGTCTCGCCTTGAGCCCGATAGGCATCACACCAGCCACCTGCGCAGGTAGCTCCTCTTTTCTAATTGATTGACATATCAATCAGACTGGGGCACAATTACAGTAATTGGGAGCCGAGGCGGCAGGGATGGCATGCAATTCGGGCTTATATTCGAGATCCAGATTGAGAACCCGTTCGAGGATGGGCGCGAGGCAAACGCATGGCTGGAAGCCATTGACCAGGCAGTGCTCGCGGAGCAAGCGGGCTTTGACGAGATCTGGGCAGTAGAGCACCACTTCTTGGTGGAGTACGCCCACTGCTCTGCCCCGGAGATATTTCTCACCGCAGTCAGCCAGCGCACGAGCCGGGTACGCCTCGGTCACGGCGTCGCAGTCGCGCCGCCTCCTGTGAACCATCCTTTCCGCCTAGCCGAGCGGGTCGCGGCACTCGACATAGTCTCCGGTGGCCGTGTAGACGTCGGATTCGGCAGGGGGTTCAGCGAGCTGGAGCAGCGCGGCTTCGACATGGATCCCGAGCACACCCGGGAGCTTGCCATGCAGGCAGTCGAGTCCCTGCCCGCCATGTGGGCACCAGGGGAGTTTCCCGGCTACGAAGGCTCCATGTTGAGGCTGCCCGCGCGCACGGTCCTCCCGAAGCCAATACAGCAACCTCACCCACCTATGTGGTGGGCATGCACCTCTCCGGCATCCTTCGAGCTCGCCGGCGACAGGGGGCTCGGCTGCCTCTGCTTCGCGTTCCAGCCGCCCGAGGAGCTGGCAGCACGCATAGCAGACTACAGGGACCGCACTCGCCGGACCCGGAACCCTGCTGGACGTTTTGTTAACAGCCAGGTGGCTGGCTACACCGTCGCATTATGCCTGGAAGATCGCGCCGAAGCACACAGGCTCGGCGCCCGAGGCTACTTGTTCAACCTGCAGCGATGGATTGACTACATACGCCCGCTTGCCCAGCTCCCATCCCATGGTTGGTATCGCAAGCTTCTCGATAACCCACTCCTGGATGCCTTGGATAAGGCCAGCGAAGGAGACCTGGGTGAGATCGGTCAGATGCTAGTCGATCTGGGATATTGCGCAATAGGAGATCCAGGTGAATGCATAGAGGTCGTGAAGCGCTTCAAGTCACTTGGGATCGACCAGATGCTCGTATTGATGCAGACCGGCGGAGTAAGCAGTGACAAGGTAAGAGAGTCCATTCGGCTCTTCGGCGAGGAGGTCATGCCAGCCTGTCGGGGAATGGTGTGACCGGAGAAAGCTCCCGGGCTAAGGACAGTGCGAGAGAGCTTAAAGTGCGCAAGAAGGTGCCAGCGAGCAGCGAGGCGCCACGAATCACCACCGACCTGCTTCGCGTCCAGGCGGCTGCCCGGCCCGAGACTACTGCAATCCGCGTGGACGGTGGCGCCGAGCTCAGCTTCTCAGAGCTGGAGAGGCGTTCAAACCGACTAGGGCGGGGCCTGGCCGCTCGCGGCATCGAGGCTGGCGACAGGATTGCCTGCTACGCGACCAACGAGGACGCCTGTGATTTCATGGTGGCGCATTTCGCGATTCACAAGGCTGGAGCAGTAGCCGTCCCGCTGAACACTAGGATGGCACCCAACGAGCTCTCTCAAGTAGCAACCGATACCAACTCGAAGCTGGTGCTCGTCACTGCTGGGCTGGCACGGAGCCCCTCACTTCGCATTCTCGAGGCATCCACTCCGCTCGGGGTGGCAGTAGCTACAGGGAGGGTGAGAGAGGCAGGAGGGTGGCCCCAGCTAGAGAACGGCGATACCGTCCCCTTCCAGGTAGAGATAGGTGGGGATTCCCTCGCCGACATACTGCCCACCTCTGGGACAACCGGCCGTCCTAAGTACGTCGGAACTACACATAGCGACATCATGACCTTGACGCGCAGCCCGCTGCCCTTCGGTGGCGAGGTCTACCTCCACGCCATCCCTCTCTTCACGTTCACAGGCGCGCAGGCCATGACCTTCCTGCCTCTCGCGTCCGGAATGACCCAGCTCGTGCAGGCACCATTTGACCCGGAACGTTTCCTGGAGCTGATCGGTGAAGCAACGGCCACCTTCCTGGTGCCGGCCATGGCCGTCCTAATGGCAAAGCACGAGGCGTTCGCGAATCTGAAGGCCCCAAAGCTTCACTTGGTCTTCCTAGGGACGGCACCGACACCTCCATGGGCAATTCGCGCGTGGGCAGAGAAAGTACCGAGCGCGACACTCGTGAACCTCTACGGATTAACCGAGGGAGGAGGCGCAGTGTGCGCCATCGCGGGAAGCGAGCTCCTGGAACATCCCACAGCGGCAGGCCGTCCGGTTCCACCAGCTGAATGCAAAGTGGTGGATGATCTCGGTAACGAGTGCGCTCCTGGCGAAATGGGCGAGATCCTGCTCCGCCAGCCAGGGGTCCGCCGCTCCTACGTCGGCGAGACTGAGGACGGCGCGGGCACCTTCGACACAGAGGGGTGGGTCCACACCGGCGATCTGGGTACGTGGGATCCAAGTGGGCTGTTATACGTCGTGGACCGCAAGAAAGACCTGATAATACGCGGTGGGTTCAACATCGCCTCGGCAGAGGTGGAAAACGCCATCCTAGAGCACCCCAGCGTCCTGGAGGCCGCTGTCGTCGGAGTTCCCCACGAGGTACTGGGCGAGGATGTGGTGGCCTTCATTGTCAGGCGGCCAGGGGCCATGGTAAGCGAGAGTGAGCTGCGAGAGCACCTCTTAGGGCTGCTTGCCGACTACAAGGTGCCACGCCGGATCCTTTTTGTGAGCTCGCTCGCCCGTAATCCCACCGGTAAGGTTCTAAAAAGCGTGCTCCGCGAGGAGGCGCTTGGACGCTCCGAAGTCGAGCCGAGTAAAGCTCACGACTAGCGGTCGAGTTCATCGAACTCCCAAGAAGCTTAAACCTCCTCGTTAGAGGATTAGATCATGGAAGATAGCGGGGCTAACGGCCCAGTGCGCGAGCAAGCCGCCGGCCCGAGGGCGACTACTACCAGCCGAGCTCGGGCCAGCCCCAGGCCAGGCTGGCACCCGTCCAGGGCTTAGGCAGACGTCTCCCCGCTAAGGACTCCTATTACGTTCTTCGCTATGACCCTCCTTTGGATCTGCTGAGTGCCTTCTACTATGTCCATGGCTTTCACGTCCCTGGCCAGCTTCTCCAGCAGTGCGTCCTCAAGCATCCCAGCTTCGCCCAGGATGGCCTGCGCTGTCTCCACTGCCGCTAGCGCAGCAGGTGGAGCATAGGCCTTGGCGATAGAAGCGGCCAGCCCGTTCGGCTGCCCCTCGTCGAGGAGCCATCCGGCCCGGAGGCACGCGAGCCTGGCCGTGGCTATCTGCTGTCGAATACCGGCCAAGCGCTCCAGTGCCCTCCTCCTGCGTCGCTCAGCATGCATGGGAAACTCTTGTATTACGACATCGCGTGCCAGGTCATATGCGGCCCTTGCTATGCCTACAGCCATGGAGGCAATCACTGGTCTGGTGGCATTAAAGGCTGACATCGCTCCCTCGAACCCGCGCTGGGAGCGGTCCTCGTAGTAGGACTCGCCGCCAAGGAGGCTCTCTGCCGGCAGCCGGCAGCCGTCTAGTGCGAAGCTGGCCGTTTCGTAGGAGCGCAGCCCCATCTTGTGCTCGACGCGCAAGATGGTAAAACCCGGGGTTTCGCGCTCCACCACGAACGCCCTATGCCCCGCCCGACCAAGGGAGGGATCTACTGTGGCAAACACGACCACCCATTCGGCCCGGGGGGAGTTTGACGAATACATCTTCTGACCTGTAAGTAGCCATCCGTCGCCAACCTTCCTTGCGCGCGTCTGTATGCGTGCAACATCGCTCCCAGCTCCAGGCTCTGTCATGGCGAAAGCGGCCCAGACCGGGCGCTCACGCTGGCGGAAAGGGGCGAGAAGGCGCTCACGCTGCTCTGACGTGCCCATGCGCTGGACCGGTGGCCCGCCTAGCCCGGGTCCGGGCAGGGAG
>JAMCQF010000160.1 GCA_023379605.1 Actinomycetota bacterium | reverse complement strand
GTAGAAGCGGTCCGGCTCTCTGATGGCACGGTTCTGCCGGCCAGCGTCGTCGTCGTCGGGGTCGGCGTCACCCCGAGGGTCGAGCTGGCCGAGGCCTCCGGACTCGCAGTCGACAACGGGATCCTCGTCGACGAGCATCTCGAGACCAGTGCGCCCGGCATCTTCGCCGCGGGCGACGTCGCCAACGCGTACCACCCTCGCTACGGCACCCGGATCCGCCTCGAGCACTGGTCGGCTGCGCTCAACCAAGGCCCGGTCGCCGCTCGCGCCATGCTGGGCCAAGAGGTTGTCTACGACCGCATCCCGTACTTCTTCTCGGACCAGTACGACTTCGGCATGGAGTATCGCGGATGGGCGCCCGACTTCGACCAGGTGATTTTCAGAGGTGATCCCGCCAACGGGGAGTTCCTCTGCTTCTGGCTTCGCCACGGGAAGCTAGCCGCGGCAATGAATGCCAATGTCTGGGACGCAGGTGACGATATCGAGGCGCTGCTCCAAGCGGACCGGCCGATTGAGGCGTCGCGCCTGGCCAATCCTGAGATCGACCTTAACAGGCTCACCGATGCCTGTGAGCACTGAGGTGCGACAAGCTTGGCCCTCTCAGGGGAAGCGGGATCTCTGTCACCTTCACCGAACTGGAAGCTCTTGGATGGCCTGCTTGCGACCCTTTAGATTATCCATCCCATCTGCTCTGGTGCACGCCGAACGGTACCAAACGGCGCAACTAGGCTAGCTCGGTTCCTTCTCAGGTGATTGCCCTTCTCCTGCTCTCAGCGCGAAAACAGGCTATGGCCTGCTAGTGGGCCGGGGAGGATTTGAACCTCCGAAGGCAATGCCGGCAGATTTACAGTCTGCTCCCTTTGGCCGCTCGGGCACCGACCCGCAATCTGGAGACATTAGCTGGCAGCAGAGGCCAACCAACCACTTTGCAGAAATGCTCCAACCACCTGGTCCCCAGGGCGACTTTTAGGGCTCTCCAGGGCACGCGGCTGGCAGTGCGCGCTATTCTCGCTTGAGTATGCCAACTTTCGACATCGTCTCCGAGGTCGACTTCCAAGAGGTCCGCAACGCCGTCGACCAGGCAAGCAGGGAAGCTGCTACTCGCTTTGACTTCAAAGGCACAGACTCGAAAGTAGAGCTGGTTGACCAGACGATCCTGGTTGAATCTGCAACCGAGGACCGCCTAAAAGCTCTGGTCCAGGTGCTCGAAGAAAAGCTGGTAAGAAGGGACGTCTCTCTAAAGGCCCTCTCCCGCTCGGCTGTGGAGGAGGCCTCAAAGGGAAGGGCTCGCCAGCGAATCACCATCAACGCCGGGATCTCGGCCGATCACGCTAAAAAGATCAACCGCTTCATCAAGCTCCTCGGGATCAAGTCGGTATCTGCTCAGGCGCAGGGCGACCAGCTCCGGGTGACGAGCAAGAAGAGAGACGACCTCCAAGAGGTGATCAGCAAGCTTAAGGCCGAGGACTTCGGCATTCCGCTCCAGTTCACCAACTTTCGCGACTGACAGCTGGCTCTTGCCCAGCCGCGGTTTCGCACACGGCTGTGCGCCTATGGCACGCCCGGCCTCAGCCATAATATCCTGAATGGATGTATATGCAGGGCACTCCTTGCGCGTGAAACATCTCACGGTTTCTCGGATCGTCCTCCAAGGCCAGCACCAGGTCAAATCCAAAGGTTCGTAGCTCAGCCACAGCAGTACGCTTAAAGCGCGTCACCTGGCTGTAGTCGCCGCTATCGCGCATGACCAGCACATCCCAACGCAGCTGGTGACGGGAGAGCCAGCTCAGGGTCTGCGAGCGAACCCGTCTCGGCCTTCCGGTCAGTAGCACGATCGCCAGAGCTGGGTTGAGCAAATCCAAGAGGGTGGCCACCTCCTTTACCGGTGGATCCTCCCCGCAGGCATCGAAAAAGCTGTCCCAATCCCGTCGAGCTCCCTCGATGAAGTGCTGGCGACCTGCTGCATCGGATAGGACGCCGTCCAAGTCGAACACCACAGCCTCTCGAGGCTCGAGCCGACCTGATCGCCAGGTCCAGTTCGGTGGCATTGCTGGACTCACTTCAGGTTCTCTTGATCCAAGTTTCACCGATCCCTGCGGCGTTGAGCCTTTGCGGGGCCGAGCTCATACATTGGCCGACGAGTTACCCTGTGTGGCCCTGTTGCGTGCAGCCTTTGCGGGGCCGAGCTCATCTGGATGGAGCATGGCCCGCCTCTGTGCAAAACACCAAGGATCTAGCTGGCACAGTACCAGGTAAGCAAGGCCCTACTGGCAGCGCAAGGTGGGATCATCTGCACCGTCGTGGGGAGCTCGAGCTCGCTTTTAAGAGCCCAAATGAACCAGCTTGCCGACCCCAGTCACACAGCCCTCGGTCAGCCTCAGCATCCTCTCAGGGACAGCGCGGCAAGCGACCTGGCAATATGGACTCGTCATGCTCCTGGAGCAACCGTTCACTGTCACCGCAGAAGTACCAGTTGCCTTCGGGTGGCGGGTAATGGTCCTGGGCAATCTGCTGCTCACGAAGGATCCGCAAGCTGAGGAGAGCTCTCTCAGCGCCTTGATTGGCCAGGCGATGGACGGTTGGGAAGGGCCTGGAGTGGTTGTGCTCGCCGGAAACCTCTTCGATCTCACGTCCTGTCAGCACCCAAGCGAGCCGGACGAGCTCCAGGTATGGGCCAAGGGAGATGACCTGGAGAAAGCCCGCTGCCAACCCCAAGTGGAAAAGATCGAGCACGGCAACGGGCACGGCTCTACTGGCACATTCGCTGAGGACCTCACCACCGCCTCGGTGGCACAAGACATAACCCAGCAGATCCTGGCTTCCCATCCGCGGCTTCTCAAAGCCCTCAAGTCCTTCCTCGGATCCCCCAACCGCCAGGTAGTTTACCTGCCTGGGGATCGAGACAGCCAGGTATGGACCAATGAGGCTTCGCTGAGAAGGATCGAAGCGCTCGGCGTTACTATGGCTCGCTCTGTAGAGCTCTTAATTGAGACCGGTCATGGCTTGGAGCGAGTGCTAGTCAAGCCCGGTGGACCTACCGACGGGCCGTTTGGAGCACCCCGGCCAATACCGGCCAACCTTTGGCTTTCCGGTCTTAGGCCTCCAGATCCGAGACGGCCCACACCCACTAGGCGCTCGTGGCTGGACGGGATGGACCGCCTTGCAGACACAGCTGCTCTGCCGCGCTTTGTATCCTCGCGGCTTGCCTACCGCAAGATGGGCCGGTATGCGTGGCTGCTTGGCCTGCCAATAGCAGTGGCTCTGCTCATGCGGATCCCTTTCCTTTTCTACCTGCTCACAAAAACTGTCCCAAAGCGCTTGGGAGCGCACCGTGTGCTGGAGGCGATGAGCCCGGTTTCCTGGCACCCGATCATCCTTGCCGTGGCCGGGACCACCATCGTCGAAGCGTTGGTGCTGGCTGGCGTTCTCGCCTTGATTGGCCGCTTGGCGTGGGCTGCCCTGGGCGAGCTGGTGAATCCAGGCGGGGCTGTCGCCAGCGATCCCAACCAGCTGGCTCGGCAAGAGGCCACGGCATTGGTCGAGAGCGGTTATGCAGGCATGGTGACAAGCCACACCTTCCAACCGGAGCTGTCACATCTGGCTGGTGGGTTCTACGCCAACACCGGAGCAAGTGCTGAGATCGTCGAGGAACGGGGTGCCTGGCTGGGCCTTCCCTCTGTGTTCCTCCCGTGCCGCCAGCTTTCCTGGTTGGAGATAGAGGCAGGTGGTGAGCTCCACGTCAGACTGCTTCTGGCCAAAGAGGAGCCTGACCCGGGGACCCTTCTGGAGCGACTTGCCCGTCGGCACCGGCGAGTCCATCAAAGCGTCCCATCAACGGTTGCCTCCTGGCCTCGAGGCTCGATCTGGCCTCCACCTGAGACACGTGGTCCACGAAGGCTGGTCCAGCGCCTAGCGGCTGCAGCAATCGCGATCACCGGGATAATAGATCTGCTCTCCGCCGTCACCCCGCCACTCAGAGGGCGCCTCCATGCAGTGCTGGAGGTGCTGCCGCTCCCAGCAACCCAGGCTGCTGCAGCCCTGGTGGCTGTGGCTGGCCTGGCTCTTTTGGGCCTGGCAAGGGGAATCCGCCTCGGACAGCGCAGAACCTGGCTCATAGCAATGGCAGTACTCGCGCTGTCTGTCCTGCTCAACGTGGCAAAGGGCGGAGACTTCGAGGAGTCCACGGTGTCGCTTGCCCTTATGGCCTTCCTCTTTGCCACAAGGGGTTATTTCAACGCCCGCTCAGATCCGCGCTCCTTGCACTCTGCGGCTAGAGCTCTGGCTCTTGCTGCTGTTGCCATAACTATTGCCGTGAGCGCAGTGGTAGAGCTCGTGCTGTGGATCATCAGCCCGCACCGACTGCTCCCCTACACCCAGGCACTGCTCGCTGTGGTGACGCGTATGGCTGGCTTCCAAGAGGTAACGCTGCCGAACCGGCTCAACCAGTTCCTCTCGCCATCGCTGCTCAGCGTGGGCCTGGTTCTCATTGCGGTAGCTGTGTTCCTCGCTACTCGACCGGTGCGCGAGCACAGAAGGGCTCACCCCCATGACGCGCTGGCTCGGGCTCGCACGATAGTGGCACGCCACGGGGGAGGGACCCTGGATTATTTCGCGCTTAGAGACGACAAGCAGTACTTCTTCTACCGGGAGAGCCTGGTGGCATACGCTGTCTTCAACGGCGTATGCCTGCTGGCGCCAGACCCGATAGGGCCGAAAGGCGAGCGCGAGCAGATATGGAGTGAGTTTCGCCGCTTCACAGACTCCCAGGGGTGGAGCGTGGGGGTGATAGGTGCCGGCGAGGAGTGGCTCGCCATATACCGCGCTAGCGGCATGCACCACTTCTACATGGGAGACGAAGCGGTGGTAGATGTGACGAGCTTCACCCTTGAGGGCAACCGCAATAAGGGGCTTCGCCAAGCTCACCGCAGGATCGCCAAGTACGGCTATACAATATCTTTTTACGATCCGTCATTGATCGACGACCAGCTGGCGGGTGAGCTGCGCAGGGTGATGAGAGGAAGCAGGCGGGGCAACGCAGAGCGTGGCTTTTCTATGATGCTAGGGCGGGCATTCAACCCGGAGGACAAAGGCCTGCTCTTGGCGGTGGCCAAGGACAGCTCTGGCAGGGCCGTCGCATTTTGCCAGTACGTGCCTGCGTCCAAGATCGGTGGGTTCTCCCTTGACCTTATGCGGCACGATGGCGGCGAGCACCCCAACGGGCTCTTGGACTTCGTGCTGGTTGAGACCATCATGTACTTGCGCGAGAAGGGCTTCACGGGCCTGGCTCTCAACTTTGCGGCGATGCGGGCGGTGCTCGACGGCACGGTGGGAGACAGCATCGCGCGAAGGCTCGAACGCTGGCTGTTCAAGCGGCTGTCTGACTCAATCCAGATAGAGTCGCTCTGGAAATTCAATGCCAAGTACCACCCCAGCTGGCTCCCCCGCTTTGTGGTCTATGACTCTCTCGAGCGCATAGTCCCAACTGCACTAGCGCTCTTAAGGGCGGAGTCCATATGGGAGCTTCCCATCTTCGGCAGGTTCCTCGTCCCATCACAGGGCGGAGATGAAACCTCGGAGCGCCTGGCGCTCAGCATCGAGGCGGCTGGGCACAGCACCGATTGACGCTTGTGGTGAAAGCTTCAGAAGCTCTCCTATCAGGCGAGCTCCCTGAGGCAGACGGCAAGACTTCAAAATAGAAGGGTCGCGTGCCTGGCAAAGTCGACCAGTGGCCCAGGGTAGATCCCAAAGACGACGGTGAACGCTACAACCAGTGATACAGCCACCGCTATGGCTGCGGGAACGGGTATCCTCTGGTCCACCGGCTCACCCTGATCGCAGACTCCCGCCCGTGTTTCCTCGCTGTCGGGATCCGGGGCTTCTTGGCTCGAGCCCGCCTCGAGCCTGCTGCTCGCCGGCCTGACCTCAGCAGATCCGCCCCCAGCCAGGCTTGAGCCTACAAGAGCGCTTGCCTCAGCGCCTGGGCCATATGTGGCGGTTTCCACTAGAGCTACTTGAGGCGCATTGGCAAGACCAGCTAGCGAGCCTGCATACATGAGCACCACGAGCCTTAGGTAAAAGAATGCTGCGATAGCTGCCGATATCATCGCAACCACGGCAAGGACGTATGAATGTGCTGCGGCTGCGGCCGCCACGACCTCAAGCTTGGCCCAAAACCCAGTGGTAAAGGGGGCACCGGCCTGAGCCAGGAGCAAGATTCCCAGCATTAGCGCCAGAACTGGCTGGCGCGCTCCCAGCCCCCGGTAGTTACTTAGGTCGTGGCACCGATCTCCCCGGCGACCTATGACCGTAACTATCGCAAATGTCCCCACCACCAGGAATGCATACACAAAGAGATAGTACAGAGATCCTGCAATCCCCCTCCTGGTCGCGGCCTGTAGCCCCACCAGGATAAACCCAGCGTGATTTATCGAGGAGTAGGCAAGCATGCGTTTCACATCCCGCTGGACAAGCGCGAGAACAGCTCCACCTAAAAGTGTCAGCACGGCAAGAGTCCATATGATCGGACGCCAATCTGCCTCGAGCACTCCGAAGGAGGAGAAGTAGACACGCAGCAGGGCTGCAAAGCCTCCGATCTTCGCGATGGCTCCCATGAAGCCCGTGACCGGCGTGGGAGACCCCTGGTAGACGTCAGGTGTCCACATATGGAACGGGACGGCCGCAATCTTAAAGCTGAAGCCGACGAGCAGCAGGACCAACCCTGCCAGCAGAACTCCATTGGAGATTACCACGTTGTGAGATAAGAAGTCGGCGATCTGAGCCAGGTTCGTGCTCCCGGTCGCCCCATAGGTCAGGGCTATGCCGTAAAGGAATATAGCCGAGGAGAAAGCGCCGAGAACGAAGTACTTAAGAGCTGCTTCGCGAGACCCGCTCCTGCGGGCATCCATGCCCGCCAGCACATACAAGGCTATCGACATGATCTCCAGTCCCAGAAAGACCAAGATGAGATCGTCGGCCACCCCCATAAGCATCGCCCCTGAGGCTGACAGGAGGGCCAGCACATAGTACTCGGCTCCTTCTATGCCTTCCCTTCTCAGATAACCGTCTCCGATGAGAGCTGAGAGTATAACGATACAGCTCACAAGAACCAGAACCAAGACGCTGAAGCCGTCGACCGCTACTGCCCCGTCAATTGCAGTTGCAGCGCCCTTCGGGGTGACCTGGCTCCATAGGTAGAGCGATGCCCCCAAGGACGCTGCCCCGGCTGCCACAGCTCCGCCGGTGTAAAGACCAAGGGGAACCCGCCTGCCAGCCAATGCCGAGATCCCAAGAAGCACCACGGCAGAACCCATGAGGATCAGCTCTGGGAGGATCGCACTATAGGCGATTCTGGGCAAGACTATGGTGCTGGCCGCAAAGAGGTTCATCGTAAGCCACCTCCTATGCTTGGGTTGGCAGACAGATCGGCTCCTCCGGCCGAAGCCTGCCCTTCAGCAAAAGCGGTGACCCCAATACGATGCTGCCGATTGGGTAGATAGGCGCCCCTAGTGCCTGCGGAATACCGCTGGGATGCCTCGGGACTTCTTGGATTATTGGCAGCATGCACACGGGCAAGAAGCTTGTCCACCGATGGGGTTATGCGCTCCAGGACGGGTTGGGGATAGACCCCCAAGAGCACGATAAGAGCCACCAGGGGAGCAAGTATGAGCCCTTCAGGCCACCTCATCTCCGCAAAGCGGTCTCTCTCGGATGTTCTTTGGCTATCGCCGGGCTCCTTGGACCCAGGTGTAGAGCCTCCGGTGCCTCCTGGGACTCCAGCACCACCGTGCTTGCCAGCTCCTCCGAGCTCGGCAGACACCCCCACCAAGACCTTGCTCTCGGCGAGTTCGTCTGTGCGGACCAGCTCACCATCCTGCCAGTAGCTTTGAGGAAGGTCCTCTGCCTCCTTGCCCACCCGGCCGTGAAAGATCCTCTGGTAAGCCCAAAGGAAGTACACGACCGACAGGACCACCCCGCCTGTCGCGACCACCGCCCACCATCTGTGGGTCTTAAAAGTCCCGAGCAGGATCAGGAACTCCCCGACGAAACCGTTGAGGCCAGGCAGACCCACTGCTGCAAGCATGACAACTGTGAACACCGCCGCAAAGACCGGGGCGGGGCGTTGCAGGCCCCGCAGCCTCGGGATCTGCCAGGTATGGCGCCTGCGGTAGATCATCCCCACAAGCAGGAACAAAGCTGCTGTTATCAGCCCGTGGTTGATCATCTGCAGCACCCCGCCGGTGACACCCTCTGTATCGAGGGCAAAAAGCCCGAGCACGATGAACCCAATATGCGAAAGTGAGGAATACGATACAAGTCTCTTTAGGTCGTCCTGCCTGCTCGCCACCACGGCACCGTAGAGGATGCCGATCACGGCCAATGTCAAGAGCACGGGCGTCATGGAGACAGTCGCCCTGGGGAACAGGGTCAGGTCGAACCGGATTATCCCGTAGGTTCCAAGCTTGGCCATAACCGCTGCAAGCACGACCGATCCCGCCACGGGTGCCTCGGCATAGGCGTCTGGTGACCACGTGTGTAGGGGAAAGATCGGCGCTTTGACTGCGAACGCTGCGGTGAAAGCCCAAAAGAGCAGCATGCCTGCGGTACCAGAGAGCCTGGTCGAGGCCAGCTGGGTGACGTTGAAGCTGAGATGACCGGTCTGGCCCTGATGTATGAACGCGAGCGCCAGGATGCCCACCAGCAGGAAGGCCGAGCCCAAGAAGGTGTACACGAAGAACTTGACCGCTGCATAGCCACGGTCAGCGTGGCCCCAGCCCCCGATCAGAAAGTAAGCGGGCACAAGCGTGAGCTCGAAGAACAAGAAGAACAAGATTAGGTCTAGGGAGACAAAGCTTCCCAAACATGCCGCCTCCAAAAGCATCATCCAGGCCGCAAAGGCCTTGGGATCTCTACGAGACCTGCCACCGAGAAGCGCAAGGGGAAAGATCAATGCCGTTAAAAGGACGAGGAACAGCGAGATCCCATCTATTCCAAGCGACCAGGAGACTCCAAGCGATGGCACCCACTGATGGCTGGAGATCATCTGGTACCCCGAGACTCCTGGCGCAAAGCGCACGCCCGCCGTAATGGCCAGAGCCAGAACCGCCAGCGACGCGATGATCCCTGCCAGCTCCGCTGCGCGCCGCCAGCTCTTTGGAAGAAGAGCTATGACAACCGCACTGGCTGCTGGCAGGATGACCAGGGTGGTTAGGAACGGGAAGGGTTGAGTGGTTGAGGCATGCACAACAGGAAGAGCTGCTATCACGAGCCGACCCTCGAGAGCATCCAGGCAAGCATCCCCACCAGCCCTACGACGATTCCGATCGCGTAGTTCCGTAGATATCCGGTCTGAAGGCGGCGCAAGCCAGACCCGGTATCTTTGACCAGGGTCGCCACTGCGCTCACTGCCCCGTCTATGCCCTTGCGCTCCACCTCTGTTGCAGCCAGGCCTGCTATCTCGGTTCCCGAGCGGGCAATGACGAGGTCATATGACTCGTCTATGAACCAGCCCTTGCGCAAGAACTCTGGCTCGAGCACTGGGCGCTCATCTGTGGCGATCCATGCCTTGAAGGCGATCCCCACTCCTATAAGAGCAAGGACCGAGTCTGTTATGGCAAGCACCCACTCCGTGCTCACCCCTATGGTGAGCGGGCGGGCAAAGGGAGCCACCACAGGGGCCAGCCAGCGCGATAGGAACGGTAGATCGGGATGGAATGGCAGGTTCAGCAGGCCCGCTACGGCAGCCAGGGCGGCCAGAACCACAACCGGGAGCCTCATGACCCAGGGAGACTCATGAGGCTCCCCTCCCCCGTGCAGTACCCCAAGCTCCCTCCAGCGCTCCTTTCCGTGGAAGACGAGGAAGAACTCCCTGCCGATATAGTAGGCAGTCAGGATCGCTGTGAGTGCCCCCAGGGCCCAAAGAGCGTGGTTATATCCGAAGGCGTGGTCCAAGATATCCCCCTTGGCCCAAAAGGCGGAGAACGGTGGCACCCCTGCGATCGAAAGCCAGGCTATGAGGAATGCACCGTAGGTCCAGGGGAGATAGCGCCTAAGGCCCCCCATGCGCTTAATGTCCTGCTCGTCGTGGAGGCTATGGATCACAGAGCCAGCTGCCAGGAAAAGGGTGCTCTTGTAGAAGGCGTGTGCCACCATCAGGAAAATTGCAGCGACATATGCCCCCACACCTACGGCCAGCATCATATATCCGATCTGGGAGACGGTGGAGTATGCGATCACCTTTTTTATATCGTCTTGTGCACATGCGATGCTGGCTGCCACGAAGGCTGTGACCACACCCACTACAGCTATGACAAGGCCTACATTGGGCACGATGTGCAGCAGCGGAGCCACCCTAACCATCAGGTAGACCCCTGCTGTGACCATGGTGGCCGCATGTATGAGTGCAGAGACTGGTGTAGGGCCCTCCATGGCATCTGGCAACCAGGTGAAGAGCGGAAACTGGGCAGACTTTCCCGTAGCAGCGAGGAACAGCAGCAAGGTGATCGCTGTCGCCGTAGAGCCGGAGAGCTGGTGCGCGTGCGCGAAGATGCTGTGGAAATTGAGAGTACCCAAAGTGGTAAACACCAAGAACATCGCAACGAGAAAGCCGAAGTCACCTATGCGGTTCACAATGAACGCCTTCTTGCCTGCACTGGCAGCGCTGTCGCGGTCATACCAGAACGCGATGAGGAAGTACGAGCACAGCCCTACTCCCTCCCACCCCACAAAGGTGAGCAGCAGGTTGCCTGCTAGCACGAGAATTAGCATTGACGCGACAAATAGGTTCAGATAGACGAAGAACTTTGCATAGTCACTGTCCTCTGCCATGTAGCCAATCGAGTAGAGGTGGATGAGGGCGCTAACGCCACAGACGAAAAGTGCCATCGTCATCGAGAGCGGATCTACGAGCAGGCTCACGCGAGTATGGAAAGCGCCCACGGGCACCCAGGTGAACAGCACCTGGGTAAAGGATCGGGCATCGGGCTGTCGCGAGAACAGACCCACCATGACCACTATCGCAATAGCAAAGGACCCGGTCACAGTAGCTGTTCCAAGCCAGCCAGCCCAGGGACTGCCGATCTTGCGCCCGAAGGCCGCGAGGATCAAGAAGCCTGCCAGCGGCAGTAGGGGCATCAGGTAGACGACGTGCAGGAGCGATGTATCCATGATCTTGGCTTTCTGGCCCTTCAGCCCTCTAGCGAGTGGAGATCGTCAGCGGTTGCAGAGCTACGGTGGCGGAAAATCGAGACGATTATGGCAAGGCCGACGACCACCTCGGCTGCTGCCACCACCAAGGAGAAGAAGACAAGAGCCTGCCCGCCTATGTCGTCTAAGACCCGCGCGTAGGTGACAAACGCCAGGTTGGAGGCGTTGAGCATGAGCTCTACGCACATGAACATCACAAGCACGTTACGCCTCACTAGCAGGCCGACCGCGCCTATCGTGAACAGGACCGCCGAGAGCGCCAGGTACCATTCGCCGCTTATACTCACTGGACCGCCTCCTTTGATGCACTATCTGCACCGGATGGTTGGGGAGATGGCAGACCAGCCCGGTCAGCGACGAGCTCTTCAACCTCTGCTCCTGCACCCATACCTGGATCGGACAACTCTTCAGCCTCTGCCCCTGGCTCCAGCAGATCTTTTCCGCCAGGATGTGCCGGCTCATTGGAACTGGCCGCGGGCTCTTTGCCTTCGGTCCCTTGGGGGTTTCCAGCTGCCCCGGGTCGTCGGACCAGCAGCACTGCCCCGACCACGGCAACCACCAACAGGGCCGCTGTCACTTCGAAGGGGAGCAGGTAGGTGGTAAACACGGCTTTGCCAAGCAGCTGGACCTCTGGTCCGTGGTTGAACAGAGGGCCTGCAACCGAATGGGCACCGCTCACCCAATGCGCGCTGAAGCCAAGGATCAAGATACCCGCGAGACCGAGGGCTGCCAGGATGAAAGCCATGGGCCTCTGGCCCCGCAGCGGCTCTACTCCTACTGCATCTTTGCGATCCACCCCCAAGAGCATGATCACAAACAGGAACAGCACGACTATGGCTCCCGCGTACACAATGATCTGAACAGCAGCTATAAAGCCTGCTTCCTGCTCCAAAAAGAGAACTGCCACTCCAAAGAGCGTCATGACCAGCATGAGCGCTGAGTGAACAGGATTCCTAGACACTACCACTCCAATGGCACCCGCCAGCACCATCAAAGCAGCCAGCACGAATGTGATCGCATCAGGGATGGTGGCGGCCAGGATCTGTGGGCCGACATAGGTCACTTCCCATCGCCTCCCTGCTCTTGACGACGCTCACGCAGGCCAGAGAGCAGCGTGCGCCTCCTGGACCGGGCGTGGTGAACGCGCACTCCGAAGTGCTCTGGCATCATCTCCTCCACCGACAAGTTCCCGGTTGCCTTGTCATCCCTTACGCCACGCTGGCCTGCCTCAGGGGGGCGCACGCCATGGCCAAGCTCGCCGGACCAGGCCACTATGGACTCATAGTCCGCCGAACCCGCTGGCGAAGTAGCTCTCATCCACCCCGAGATATGAGCATCTTCGCCTTCTCTCCAGTCCTCCCATGGAAGCTGCTTTGGCTTTCCCTCCTCGTCTACCAGAAGCTCCTCTCTGGTATAGATGGCATCAAAGCGATTGGTAAAGGAGAACTCGAAGAGCTTTGACTCTGTTATGGCCTCAGTCGGGCAGGCCTCCACGCACAGATCGCAGTGGATGCAACGCAGGAAGTTGATCTCGTATATGAAGCCATAACGCTCACCTGGAGAAACCGGCGCATCCTCGGGATTGTCTGCAGCTCGCACATAGATGCAGTCTGCCGGGCACACGCCGGCGCAGAGCTCGCAGCCTATGCACTTCTCCATCCCGTCCTCGTAGCGGTTGAGCACGTGGCGACCGTGTAACCTCGGCGGCTTGGGACGCTTCTCATCTGGATACCGAGAGGTAACTCTCGGCCTTAGCATCTGCTCCGCGGTGACGTGGAACCCACCAAAGAACTTCGAGAAGGCCTCAAAGGCTTTCTCCATGCGCTGGGCGCGCCCAGGGGCTCGCTCGGAGCTCTCCGCCGGGACAGGACCACTGCTGGAGCTGGGAGCGGCCACCGGCTCGCCACCGGTGAGCGCTGGCTTCTCGGAGCTGTTGGACGGCCTTGCCTGGCTCACTGCAGCGGTCCCCTGCTCTCGGAGAGAACCCTCTCGCGCCCTATGCGAACTGCCCTGTACAAAAGTGGGGACACTACGACAAGCGCGCCCAGGATGGCAAAGCCCCACACGCGGTTGATCCGAAGCCCTGCGATGAACAGCAGCCAGCCAAGTGAGAGTGGTATGAGCACCTTCCAACCCAGGTCCATGAGCTGGTCATAGCGGATCCTTGGCAGCGCAGCCCTAAACCATACATAGCCGAACAGGAACAGGAATGTCTTGCCCAAGAACCATAGGATCGGCCACAGCCAAGGCAGGAAGTGAAACCCTGGGCCATCTGGACCTCCCAGGAAAAGGGTGACGACCACGGCCGACATCGTGATGGTGTTCATGAACTCAGCCAGGTAGAACAGGGCAAAGCGGAGGGAGGAGTACTCGGTATGGAACCCTCCCACCAGCTCGGACTCTGCCTCGACCAGGTCGAAGGGGGGCCGGTTCACTTCTGCGGTGATAGCTACCAGAAAGACCACGAACGGCACGACACCCAGGCGGATCAGGTTCCAGTCCCAAAAAGCTGGTGCCTGGCTTATCACCATCGCTCTTGTGGAAAGCGAGCCGGTCACCAGCACGACAGTCGCTACCGTAAGACCCAGGGCTGCCTCATAGGAGATCATCTGCGCAGAGGCTCGGACCGATCCGAGAAGAGGATATTTCGAGCCCGATGACCAGCCAGCAAGCATCACGCCGTAGACAGCTATGGAAGACATCGCCAGCAGGAGCAGGATGCCTATAGGTGGATCTGCGACCTGCAGCTCCACGGGATGCCCCGCTATGGTGACAACCCCACCCACGGGAACGATCGCAAACGCTATAAAAGCCGGAAGTATCGACAAGTACGGTGCCAGCTTAAAGACGAACCTGTCAGATCTCTCCGGAACCAGGTCCTCCTTGAAGAATAGCTTTATGCCATCTGCAAGCGTCTGGAGGATCCCGAAGGGGCCAGCGCGATTGGGCCCTATGCGGTTCTGCATGTCTGAGATCAGCTTGCGCTCGAACCAGATCATAAGCATGACCGTTACCAGCAGCACCGCAAAGGCAACCACCGCTCGCACCACGACGATAATGAAAACCGCCAGATCTACTCCGTGCGCGTATAGTGGATCGCCCATCAGGGGGTCTCCATCCTTACCTCGGTGACAGCTGAGGAAGCATCCACCAGCGCACTGGCGTCATTTCCACCCATGCCTATCTCCAAAGCAACAACTCCACGAGGTACTCCTGAATCTGCCCGAGCCTTGATCACAAAGCCCCCTTGCGCCGACCGGAGCCTGGCCTCGCCGCCATCGGCGACTCCCAGCTGCTCTAGGTCGTGAGGACTCACCCTGGCCACAGGTTCGCAGGCAAGTGTGGCCAGGGATTGGCATGCGTTCACCATCGTCCCGTGATCGTAGATCCGTCTAAGTGTCACAAGGCGCGCCGAGTAGCTGTCCCTGGGAGGTACGTGCGGGGCTCCTGCGGAGTCGGGCAGACCAAGCATGGGGGGCTTTTGCGCTGGGCTCGAGCTCCCAGCTCCACCTGGCCCACTGGGCAGAGCTGGACCGCTCTGCTCTGCGGGATCTGGTCCTAGCTGCCCGGAGCGCTCATCCACCATGGGCTTGTCCGGCTCGGCTGGACCATCGCCTTGCCCCCATGGTATCTCCCCAACAGGCTCTGACGAACCGGCTCGCGCAGGCGCCCCCTGCCTCTCGACCGACTCGATGCCAGGGGTTGCAATAGGATCGACGAGAGGCAAGTTGCTCAGATGCACCCCGGAGCGCTGCAGCGGAACCACCACGCCATCTTTTAAGTCTTTGGCCTCCAGTACGGCTCTGGTAAGGCCAGCGTGGGAAGGCGCCAGACGCTCTATCTCATCCCATATGCCCCCCAGCGAGTCAAAGCCGAGGTCCGAGCCAAATCCGTAAGCGAGCTCGACAGCCACCATCCAGTCCGGCCATGCCAGCCCTGGCGGTGCAAGCTTCTGTCCAAGCCTGCTCACCCTTCCTTCGATGTTGGTGGTGCTCCCGGGGCGCTCGGCATAAAGAGCCACGGGGAGGACTACGTCGGCTTGGCGCACCGAAGCATTCAAGAACCCGTCAACGGCAACAATGAACCCGCAGCGCTCTATAGCTCTGGTTGCGAGCTGTCTGTCCGGAAAGTCCGCAACCGGATCTGCCCCGAGAAGCACTATGCCCCCGAGCTCGCCCCGTGATGCGGAAGAGAGGATCCCAGCCGTGTCCAGGCCGGAAGATTTGGGGACCGATCCCCAATGCTCTAAGAACCAGGAGCGGCCTGCTTCCAGGCTCACCCGCCCTGGAAGCAGGCCCGGGGACAGGCCCATGTCCAAAGCTCCCATGACGTTGCCGCGCCGCAACGCCGGGAGGAAGCGAACCTTCGGTCCGGCTTCTGCGAGCAGCAGAGCCGCCTCTGCCGCCAAACGCCCATCCTCAGCCAGAGAGCTCCGACCGAGCACCACCACCACACCACCACCACTCTGAGCGGCCGCGGCAGCGATTATCCCCCGAGCCTTGTCAAGGTCGTCTTTCGCCTTTGGCCCGAGATCCAGCTGCGAACCGCCCGAGAGCTCGTTGGCACCTGTGCCATTTGCCAGCAGGCGGCGCACAAGATGGGCCGGCTCACCTGGACTGTATCGCAACGAAACAGCTGTGTTTGGGGTAAGCGACGTAGGCAGCGGGGACAGCTCGATCATGGTCAACCCGTCCTCGATAGCGGACTGCCTTAAGCGCAGGAACAGCACCGGCAGCTCCTCGCGCAGGTCGGGAGCCAAAAGCACGACCGCATCGGCTCTTACCGCATCCTCGATGGTGGCTCTCGGCAAACCCAGCACGACCTCGGCCGGCAGCCCGTCCCCGATCTGGGCATCGACCGAGTCGGTGCCTATGACTGCCTTAGCCAGTTTGGCCCAGGCGTACGCGTCCTCGTTGGCCAGCCGAGCTCCACCAAGCACTCCGATGGACTGCGGCCCTTTGGCATCCATGACAGAGCTGAGTCCCGAGACTGCCGCCTGTATAGCCTCTGACCACGATGCCTCTCTAAGCTCGCCGTCCTTCCTTACGAGCGGGGAGGTGACCCTCTGGTCGGAATGCACAGCCTCGAACCCGAACCGGCCACGGTCGCACAGCCAGCTGTGGTTGACAGGGTCGGAGTCGATCCCTAAGAAACGCACCAGGCGGTTGGCCGAAGACTGGACTGCCATCCGGCAGCCCACAGCACATGTTGTACAAGTGCTCTCCACCTGATCTAGATCCCATGGCCTGGCCTTGAACCTGTAAGGCGTAGCGGTGAGGGCACCTACCGGGCAGATCTGGACAGTGTTGCCAGAGAAGTATGACGCGAACTGGCTGCCGGGGAAGACGCCAACCTCAAGATGGTCACCGCGTCCTACAAGATCGATGAACGGGTCGCCGGCCACCTCTGCGGCAAAGCGAGTGCAACGAGCGCATTGGATGCAGCGCTCCCTGTCGAGCAGGACAAGTGAGGAGATGGGGATCGGCTTTGGGAAATGGCGCTTTTCCTCCACGAACCTTGACTCCCCTGGCCCGTAAGCAAGGGTCTGGTCCTGCAGGGGGCATTCGCCGCCCTTGTCACACACAGGGCAGTCGAGCGGATGGTTGATAAGGAGGAACTCAAGCACGCCGTCTTGGGCCTTGCGAACCTTATCGGATGTAGTGACCACCTCTTGACCTTCTCCAACGGCCACAAAGCACGCTGGCTGGAGGCTGAAGCCGCGAGGACCTTTCAGCTCAACCAGGCACATCCGACACATTGCTACTGGCTTCATCCTCGGGTGGTAGCAGAACCTGGGCACATACACTCCAGCTCGCTCCAATGTGGCTATCAGCATCTCTCCAGGGGCTCCGTGAACCTCGCGTCCGTCCACGGTGATGGTCACCTGATCTAGAGCGCCCACTGCCGCTGGCTCCACAGGCAAAGCGCCAGGCTTGTTCGCTGCATGCTCGGCGGCGCCGGCATCCTCGGCGGTCTTGTCCCCTTCGTTGGTAGCCATTAGATCAGCCAAAGGGACAAGCACCTTCTTTCACATGCACCAGGAACTCATCTCGGAACATCCGTATCGCCGAGGCGATAGATGAGGGTATTGAGGGTCCAAGTACGCAGATGGTGGTCTGCTGCGGAGGCCAGGACAGTCCCGGGGCTATGTTATCGCAGGCGTCCAAGAGCAGGTCCAGATCCTCTTCCCTGCCAAGCCCCCTCTCAATACGAGCCATAATCTTCTCCAGCCACCCGCTTCCCTCACGACACGGGGTACACTGCCCGCAGGATTCCCTCCAGAAAAAGCGCGTTATCCTCCACGCGGCTCTTACTACGCAATCGAGCTCATCCATCACCACCACCGATCCAGACCCAAGCATCGAGCCGGCCTTGCCCACCTCGTCCTGGCTAAGGGGCATATCCAGCTCATCTGGACCGAACCAGGGGGCCGATACGCCTCCTGGGATGAAGGCCTTCAGCTTGCGGTCGTGGCGTATGCCATCGCCTAAAACAGGAGCGTATATGAGATCATGAAAGGTCGTCTTTGCCATCTCCAGCTCGTAGGCGCCTGGACGTCTCACATGGCCCGAGAGAGCAAACAGGCGAGTCCCTGTAGAGCTTCCTTCGCCCAACGCCGCAAATGCCTTACCGCCATTTAAGACGATCCAGGGGAGGTTGGAGACGGTCTCGACGTTATTCACAATGGTGGGTTTGCCGTAAAGCCCTATGGCTGCAGGAAAGTAGGGTGGCTTTATCCTGGGAAAGCCCCGCTTGCCCTCCAGGCTCTCCAGCAGAGCTGTCTCCTCCCCACAGATGTAGGCTCCTGCCCCTGGGTGTAGCACCACATCCAAAGAGAAGCCGGACCCGAATATGTCAGCTCCCAGGGCGCCCAGGCGGTAAGCATCGTTAAGTGCGGTCTGCACCCGCTCCAAGCCAAGGGCGAACTCGCCCCGTAGATAAATGAACGCCTGGGATACCTGGTTGGCATAGGCAGCGATGATCGTGCCCTCGACTATCTGATGGGGATCTCTCTCGACAAGGAGGTGATCTTTGAAAGTAGCCGGTTCGCTCTCGTCGCCGTTCACCACAAGGTAGCGCTCACGATCCTTGGCAAGCATCGACCACTTGCGCCCAGCAGGAAAGCCCGCTCCACCTCGTCCGAGCAGGCTCGCATCGTTTACCTCTGCACAAACCTGCTCGGGGGTCATCGTAAGCGCCTTGCGCAGCCCCTCGTAGCCCTTGGTGGCGAGATAGCGCTCCAGGGTATGGGAATCCTCATGGCCAATGCGTGCGGTCACTATAGGGGATGAATCAGTTAGCGCCACTACCATCCTCCAGGTGGTTTCGGCCAGTCCCTTGGGTACTGCCCTGGCCAATTTGGGCCTTACTGGCTTCGGCCACGCCCGCATGTCCCATGGCCCTTGTGGCAAGGCCAACCTCGCGCTCCACCCTGCACAGAACCCCGTGAGCTGGAATATCAAGCTCTTTCCGGCCAGCCCTTAAATCGTCCACCAAAACGTCAAAGCCCTCCGGGTCGAGCTTGCCCACATAGCGGTGGTTGACCTGCACGCACGGCGCCATGTCGCATCCCGCCAAGCACTCAGCCTCCTCCAGGGTAAACAGCCCGTCTGGGGTCGTACCGCCCAGACCTACGCCCCTCATGGCCATTGCGTGCTCTATAAGCTCGTAAGCGCCGTCCAGCATGCATGCAATATTGGTACATATAGCTACCACGTAACGGCCCACGGGCTCGGTGTACAGCATATCGTAGAAGCTAGCAGTTCCTAGTACCTCGGCGGGAGATACGCCAACCAGCTCTGCTATCTCCTCCATAGCCTCTGGACGCAGCCACCCATCCTGGGCCTGGGCTATGTGGCAGATCGGCAGGAGAGCCGACCGCCTGTCGGGGTAGAGCTCCACGAGCCGCTGTGCGTGCTCACGCACCTGTGCACTTAGATGGCTCATCGGCACAGCCTCGAGCGTAAAGCGCCAGAGGAGGCACCCAGCTGAGCAGCCGTCGGGACAGTTGGTATATAGCAAGCTCCCATCAACGGTCCACCTCCCCCATGACAGGGTCAACCGAAGATATGACCGCTATGGCATCTGCTACCAGACCGCCCCTTAGAAGGACCGGGAGGCTCTGCAAGTTGACAAAGGACGGGGCTCTTATATGCATGCGAAGCGGCTTATTGGATCCATCGGAGACCATGTAGCAGCCGAGCTCGCCACGGGGCGACTCTATTGCAACGTACGTCTCGCCTTCCGGGACACGAAATCCTTCGGTGAAAACCTTGAAATGATGAATTAGAGCCTCCATAGATTCATCTATGCGAGCTCGCGGCGGAGGGGTGACCTTCTTGTCCTGAGCCCTGTAGTCCCCAGCAGGCATCCGCTCTACCACCTGGCGCACTATCTTTATAGACTCCCTTATCTCGTTGAAACGAACGGCATAACGATCGAAGGTGTCTCCATACGTACCGACGATCACGTCGAAATCCACCTGGTCGTAATGGAGGTACGGCATTGCCCGGCGCAGATCCCAAGGAACTCCAGAAGCCCGCAGCATGGGCCCTGTCACAGACAGCGCCACGGCGGTATCGGGGTCCAGTATACCGATGCCTTCGGTTCGCCCACGAAAGATCGGCTGGCCCGTGAGCAGCTCCTCGTACTCGAGCAGGCTCGCCTCTATCGTGTCGCATATGAGCTCAACGTCTTCTTCCCAGCCGTCGGGTAGATCGGCTGCAACGCCTCCTGGGCGTATGAAATTGTGGTTCATCCGAAGTCCCGTCGTCTTCTCGAAGAATCCAAGTACAAGCTCGCGCTCACGGAAGCCGTAGATCATCATCGACGTCGAGCCCAAGTCCATGCCGTTAGTTGCCAGCCACATGAGATGAGATGACATCCGGTTCAGCTCAGAGAGCAGCATCCTGATCCACACCGCACGCTCGGGAAGCTCTATCCCCAAGAGCTCCTCGGTGGCAAGTGAGAACACCAGCTCATTGTTCAAAGGAGAGAGGTAGTCCATCCTGGTCACGTTTGTGGCACCTTGGACGTAGGTGAGCTCCTCGCCGGTCTTTTCCATTCCGGTATGGAGATAGCCGACCACGGGCTTGGTGCGCAGGACGGTCTCGCCGTCCAGCTCCATCATGATCCTTAGGACGCCGTGGGTGGAAGGGTGCTGGGGACCCATGTTGATGATCATGGTCTGATCGTCGCTTACCTCGACGTCAATGTCGGAGTCGCTTCCCTCGGGGATCCGCAGGGTGGCACCCGCCTCCTTGAATAGCTCCACCTTGGGCGTGGCAGAACGGGGAGACAGCTCTTGGTCGCCCTCAGAGGTCTCTGCGACCAGTGCCTTCTCTATGGCTTCTTCCTCTGCCCTCTCTGCCTCTTCCTCTTGGGACATGTCAGGCTCAAGCTCATGGGCTTGTGCCTGTTTTGCCTCAGGCTCTCCAACCACTTCACTGGGCAGGGTCAGACCCTCCTTGCCAGACGGGCCATCCCTCTCACCAGTCGGAGTGGAGGTGGCTTCGCCCATATCTCCACCGGTGGGGTCGTCGGTCCAGTCGCTCATCTTGGGCCGGGAGCTTCCTTGAACTGGACTGGCACGCGCCCTACCGCATAGTCCTTGCGCAGAGGATGCCCCTCCCAATCCTCGGGCATGAGTATCCGGGTCAGGTCCGGATGACCCTCAAAGCTGATGCCCATGAGGTCAAAGGCCTCACGCTCCATTGCCTCACTGCCTGGATAGAGCTCGAAGAGGCTCGGCAGCACCGGATCGCGCTCTGGTACCTGCACTCGGATCCGAACCCGCCGATGCTGGGAGAGCGAGAGCAGGTTCACCACGACCTCAAATCGCTCCGGTGTGACATCCACAGGAAGGGGCCTATTTGGCTGTGTCATATAGTCGACAGCGCACAGGTCTGCGCACATCTCAAAGCCGCTGGCTTTGTAGCTTGCTACGGTGGCCAAGTAGTCATCCCGACCCACATGGACCACCTCTGCCAGATCGGAGCCCATCTAACCTCACACCATACCTAGCGGGGAGTCCCAAGCCGCACAGCCCGGGGCTGGGAAGGGACCCATCCTGAAGATGATGCTCTTGGGCCAGATGCACCTTTGGCGCGTGTTTCACCCCTCCTGGTAATCTCTCCTGTACGGATCTTCTCGTGCAAAGTCAAGATAGCATGGAGCAGAGTCTCCGGGCTGGGAGGGCACCCGGGGGCATAGACATCCACGGGAACGATCTGGTCCACCCCCTGGACGATCGCGTAGTTATTGAACATGCCTCCTGTAGATGCGCACACCCCCATGGAGATAACCCACTTCGGCTCCATCATCTGGTCATAGACCTGGCGTAGCACAGGTGCCATCTTCTGGGATACCCGACCCGCTACGATCATAAGATCAGCCTGTCGAGGTGAGGCCCTGAAGACCTCCATGCCAAAGCGGCTGATGTCAAAGTCAGCAGCACCTAGCGACATCATCTCTATGGCGCAGCAGGCAAGGCCAAAGGTTGCAGGCCACACGCTGTTCTGACGTGCCCATTTCACGAGCTCCTCAAGGGTGCCTGTGAGAAAGTTGTGGTGAAGATCCTCAAGGCCCATCAGGCTGCCGCTCCTGGGTCATGGCTGGACCCCTCCCTCTCAGCGCCCTCGCCACTGCCCTCGCCAGCAGACAAGACTCGCTCTGGAGATGCCTCAGGCCCGCTGGGCGGGGTGGGATCTGGGCTGATCCGCAGCACAGTGGAGGTGGCGGTGCGCTGAGGATGCAGGGTCTTCCTGCTGGCAGGGGCCCAATCAAGGGCTCCGTTGCTCAAGAGGTAGAAGAAGGAGACGAGCACCACTGCTGCAAACACGAGGATCTCTACAAGGCCGAACCTTCCCAGCTGGTGGAAGTCAACAGCCCAAGGATAGAGAAACACTATCTCTATATCGAAGATGATAAATATCATCGCCACAAGGTAAAAGCGCACGGGGAATCGCTCCGGGGGCTCCCTACGGGGGACTATGCCGCATTCGTACGGAGCAGATTTCGCCGCCGTAGGGCGGCGCGGGGCCAGCAACGAGGACGCGACAAAGGATAGACCAGCAAACAACAGCCCCAGCAAGAGGAGCACGAAAATAGGTAAGTAGTTCTCCATCGCCTCGGCACGGTTCTACCACGCGCACTGCGTCGCAAGCACATCAGCAAAGGTCTCCCCTTAAGAGCTCGTCTAGATGCCACCGTAAGTGGTCGATGTGGCACTGCAGAGGAGCTGGTAGAGCGGCTAATCTCAACAGCATGCCAGAGCAGCCCTCAAGCCTGGATGGGTCCCAGCTGGTGGAAGTCAACAGCCCAAGG
>JAMCQF010000159.1:1754-8652 GCA_023379605.1 Actinomycetota bacterium | reverse complement strand
AGGCCTGCGCAAGGTTGCGGTCGCGACCCTGGGCCCACCCCCTGCAACCGAGGGAGTAACGAGCGTGCACACAGCTGGGATCGAACTTCACTACCGCCAGTTCCTCCAAGTACCCGGCCAAGAGCCCCTTCTCACAACGAGCGTGCACCCACGGCGGCTAACGGTGACTGTTAAGGGCAACAAGCTAGTTGCCAATGCAAGCTACGCATAGGGCTAAAGAGCAAAGCCCTCGGAGCAACCTGATGGAGAGGCCGGCCATCTCGGCGCCTTTGCACGCTGACGGCATGTGCTTTTGGGCTTCGGTGATGGATAGCTGGTGATCGACTAGGAAGGGCTGGTATAAGACCTCCACAATAGTTGTGGATGACACTATGTAGATGGTGAGCTAACGTGTTGATCAGCGGCTAGCTACGCCGCGGGGGCAATTGGGAGGTGCGGTAGTGACTTCTTCGCTGAAGCTTCTGTATCTAGCTACCGCTGTGTCTGGACGATACAGCGCGCCGGTACCGAGGTAGTCCCGATGTCTTCGACCACCTGGATCGCTCGGGAGCAAGCCGAGGCTTTCCATGGACGTGTCTCGTGGGCAGTCACCGTCGTGGTGGCCTTCAGTGGTACTACCATATGGTTACTGGCGGTCATACTCGCATATCGAGTACCGCTATTCGTATCTTATCTCGTGGGAGGCAGCCTGTCTCTCATAGTCCTGATTGCAGCACTGCTCAGCTCCTTTGGTGCTGTGATGCTCTGGAAGGTCTCTGGACACCAGCCTCGCTGGCTCATCTTGGGGGTCGGTCTCCTGGTCGTTGCCTGCTCAGAAGGAGCCCTTGGGATAAGGCAGCTTGCAGCTGCCTATGCCCTGCCTTTGATACTTAGATCGCCCCTCGACAGCAGCCTCCCCACATCCGGGCTGCTCGCCAGTGCGGTAGTGCTGGTATGGCTCGCTTCTCTCTTACCGGGCCACTTCGTGTCCCTGCGTAGGTGGCCAGGGGTCGTGCCGGTTGGGCTGGCTATGAGCTCTGTGGCAGCCTGGGTGGCGGCGAGTGTGCTTGGTACGTGGTTTGCCGCCAGGTTGGCTGGTGCAACGCTGGCTCTGGTTTGCCTCATAGCTGGGGTGTGGCTGGTGCTTGGCATGGAGCGCAAGTGGCGCCTCACAGAGTCGCTGTTCGCGCTCACCCTGCTGATGCTGTGCGAGTCCGGGCTGGCACAGGCTGTGATGGCTCCAGCTACGCTTGCAGCTACTGTATGCTCGGGTCTTTTGCGCGTTCAAGCTCTGGCCTGCTGTGGCGCTGCCATCGTACATGAGTTCACCTCGGCCACGCAGAGGAAAAGCCGTGCACTCGCAGCAGAGCGCCACAAAGCAAGCAAGCTCGCCGCCTTACTAAGTGCCCAGGAGATGGAATGGCGCAGTGCCACTCATCAAGTCCGGTCTGCCTTGCTGCTCATCCACAGTGGCTTGGAGCTACTAAGCGAGGGGCACTCCCGGCTTGATGCTCGCACGATCGAGGCCTTAGAGTTCCTAAAGCAGGCCGCCGGCAGGGTGTCTGCTGCTGTAGGCGTTGGTGAGGATCTAAAGATTCCGTTCGACTTGAGGCCGGTGCTCCAGGTGGAGATTGCTGCCGCACGCCGTCGAGACCTTAAGATCCGCTGCCTGGCTCCCACCGGAAAGCACTGGAAAGTATATGGCAATCCGACGGTGCTTGCCCGGATCGTAGGAGAGCTGCTCGACAATGCGGCACGCCACGCGCCCGGTTGCACGGTCACGGTCACCTTGGCCCAGGAGAGTTCATCAGTAGTGGTGACCGTGGCCGATGACGGTCCGGGCGCGAGCTTTGCGCAGAGGAACCCGAACCAGGACCTCCCTAAGCTCGAGGCCTCCAAGGCGCACTCCTCGGGTGGCCTGGGCCTGGTCCTTGCCCGTCGCCTGATAGAAGATGACGGTGGGACGCTGGTCATAGATCACAGTCGAAGCGGCGGCACTGTTGCCACCATTTGCATGCCCAGAGCTGAAGATGACCTTTCAGCCTTCCCTTCAGAGAGGGTGGCTCAGCCAACCTTCCAATCCAATGGGGTGGCGCAACTAACATGAGTGGAATCGCACCAAAGGACCTCGAACCACGGGAAGCATCGGTTGTGATCGTGGAGAACCACGATGTTGTAGGGCGCGCGCTCGGACTCGTGCTGTCGAGCTGGGGGTACCACGCCTCGGCGGTCCGCTGTGGTCAGCTTGACCTGGCCACGCTGGTCGAGGTTATAGACCAGGGGCCGTGGTGGAACGGCCACTGTCGTATCGCCCTTGTGGATCTGAACCTTCGGCGCGATCTGGATGGGGTTGCGCTGATAGGGCCGCTTCGCGAGCGCGGGATCCACGTTGGGGTGGTCAGCGGCGTCGGCGATCGTCTACGGCTGGCTCAAGCTCTAGCGGCTGGAGCTTTGGCCGTTGTCAACAAAGCGCAATCTCTTGACGAGCTGCAAAAAGCACTTGAACTGCTCAGCACGGGTCGTCCGGCCATAAGCGCCAACGAAAAGGCCGGCCTGCTAGGAGATCTATCTGAGGACCTGCGCCGCCTCAAGCCGGTTCTCACCCAGCTAAGCCGACTAACCCGCGCCGAAGCCAAGGTGCTGGGTGCTCTCTGCCAGGGATACAACGTGCACGAGATTGCCAGGATGGAAGTGGTCTCGGTTGCAACCGTGCGGTCCCACGTGCACTCTGTCCTGGTAAAGCTCGGGGTCCATTCACAACATGACGCTGTTCGCCTCGCCAGAGATGCAAGGTGGCCCCCATCCCAAGCCAGCCTGCGGGCTCGGTAAGGTTCTTCGCCCCGCCAGCTGGCGCAATGGGCTGGACAACGCAACGCTCATGGGATGCTAGACATAGCCTCTAGCTGATCGGCTGGTAGTCGTTGGTGCGTACATGCTCCACTGGATCGGAGCTGTGGCTAGTGAACAAGGTTATCGGTCCCTCTGCGCTGGATTTGGATGGCGATCTCAGCTCCTTGCCGGCGGATTGGGGCTCTTGGTTATCTGACTCCAGAGGTATCCGGTAGCGCAGGACATAAGGATCGCTCGCGACCATAAAGGTGCTAAAGCGCGGCTCTTCGAGGTGCAGCACCGGCAGTTCGAGCAGGCGAGAGGCACGGACCAGATCCTGCACTCCGAGCACCTCCAATGGGATGCCATCGGGTTCGACGTCACCGAAGATATCGATCCGTCTCCCTGCTATCCGCATGGCTGGCTGCAGCCTTGGATCAGAGCCAACGTGTCGAGCTACACGACGCACGGCAACCGCTGTCAAATAAAGAGCTCCAAGAGCACCAATGAGCCCGAGCGCCCCAAGGATCGTATAGGAGATATGCAGCCAGCCCAGAGAGAGCTGAGATGGGACCTGGTGGGATAGCGCCACCTTGGAGACAGCTGTTTTAGAGTAGGGCGCTGCGAGGTCCTGGAGGCCCGGCATGCCAGAACCGCCATTCTGGCCAAGGACGCCTGCAGCGCCAGCAGCTGTCGCAGGAAGTAGGACGTCAGCAGTGCCGGTGAAGGAAAAGGTAGCCCCATCGGTGCGCTGAATAGCTTGACCGGCCAGCTTGCCAGCCACATCAGATCTGAGGAGAACCTCCAGCGGATATGATCCCGGGCCACCGATGCGATCCAGGGCAGCCATCACCTGCTCATAGCGGGCGAGGGGGAACTCCCATGTTGACTGGCCACGGTCGGCGCTTATCGCCACCTTGGAAGGGAGCATGATGCTCTCCAAAAGCCCCTGGTCGTCAACGATGACGCTAGCTGTGAGCCTTCCGGTAATCGCTGATGGGCTCGCACTGGAAAAGCGGTAGCCAGCCACCATGGTGAGGCTTTGCAGTGAGGAGAGAAACAGCGGTGTGTGAGTCGTTGCCTCCGATGTGCCGTAGATGGTCCCTACCAATGGCTTTCCGCTATAGGAGAGGGTGAACTCCTGGTCGAAGCCCACATCGCTTATAACATTGTGTTGTGATTGACTCGAAAACGCCCAGATAGCCGTTGCGAGCAGTGCCAGGGCCACCACGACCGCCGCAGCGGCAACAGCGGTCCCACGTCGAAGCACGCCTATGGACTCAGAGAGATCAGGTCGCATGAATTCTCCTTCGGTATCTGTGTCGGCGGCGCTTGTGCGGCCAACAGGTGTACGCCATGGCGCTGAACGTAAGTGCTCCGCCTATCACGGGCATTTGCACGAGACGGAGCAGGCGACCGCCCGCTCCTAGGTCCATCCATAGCCTGCCTACAATCTCTGAGGTCCTGGGATGGGATGGGTCCTCATAGACATTGTTCACCCCTTTGAAGGTGAAGCTGCCATGCTGAATCGAGACGATCTGGTGAACGACGGGTGACTTCAGCTGGGGGGTGTGATAACCCGCAACCTCACCGCTAATGTAGCGACGAGAGGACCGCAAGATCACTAGATCCCCAGAGACGAGCTTGGGCCACATGCTGGGGCCGGATACGACTACGTAGGTGTCATAGCCACCCAAAGAGCGCGGCGCAAACAGCCACCACCCGCCAGCAAGGACTAAGAGCAGCGCGGTGATCTTCACAAGACGGATCCCAGGAAACCACATGATGCAGATCGGTTGGCCATAGGGCAAAGTAGCGGCGGTCTGGCGGTTAGAGGAGTGCAAGCAAGTTACTGGCAGCAGTGCAGCGGTGGGGGCGGCAGCTCAGCAACCACCGCCCCCACTTGCACCGGCGGCCTCACAGGCCTGCGCTGGTGCCTCTTGGCGCTACTGGTTCACCTCGACGTCTAGACTTGATATCCACCCTGTCGGCCCGTTGGGCTGGCCGTTGACCGGAACAGCCGGCGAGAACGTGCAGGTGAAGGTGCTCGTGTTGCCGGACACGCTAGGGACAGCACAGGACGTCCACGCCATAGGGGGAGCCGGAGGCGGTGGGTCCAACTTCACAAAGCCCTGAGCCGCGGGCAGCTCTCCTGCAGCTGTGGTGGTCGCCTCAAAGCTCACTGTCGTCACCTGTAGGTGGGGCGGTGGACCATTAGGTGGCGGCGGCGGTGGATCCACTGTGTAGTGGATGTTTGAGATCGTGTAGCCGTCAACCACTCCGATAGAGACGCCTTCACCTGATGCTGGTTGGGTGTTGCTGGCAAGGAAAGCCGCCCCGCCTGTAGCCAGCAGAGCGGCGACGCCCAAAGGGGCGATCAATCGGTGCATTCTAATCATGAAAACCTCCTTGAAGGATGGCTTGATGGATGGTGCTGGAGCAGCTGTGGTACATATGTCCCCACGCACTCCAAAAGTCATGGTACGAGCTCATCTCCGCTACTACATCGGACAGATGAGTGGAACACATCCACAATCACAGATGAACTTTGACAAATTCTCCCGGAAGGCACTTCAGATAAGGGCATCGACTAGAGGCTTGCAATCGTTGAGTCAGGAGGGCCTCATCGGGACCTGCCAGCCCAATGCAGCACAGATGGCACGACATATAGCAGTTCGGGTGGCTCCTGGAAGCAGATCGTGTACCTGGCAGGCAGGCCGGTCGCTTGCCCAAGTTTTCCTAAAGCCAAACTGACTTTCAGCCGATAGCTGAGAGTAGTGCCTGTTAGCTTGCGAGCACCCGGTCAAAGTGTCGGACATTTGGGTAGATACCCTGTCCGAGACCTGGGAGGGAGAAGGGCCGTCATGACAGTCCGGACGAAAATAGCGACAACGGTAGCAGCGATGTTACTCGGTGCAGCTGGAGTGGCTGGATTCGGATCGACCAGCGCTTACGCAGCCAGCTGCTCATCTAGTACATCGGAATGCCAGCTGTTGCATCTGCAAGCACAAGCGGCGTGGCATCCACTTGGACCGAGCTGTCACCCCAGACTTCACCGCTCACGCTACAGATCGCTGACATAGCCTACGATCCTTCCACCAGTCAGGTGGTCATGCTCGGGGGCGAGGATACTTTGGGGATCTCTAGCGGAGCCACTTGGGTGTGGAATGGATCGAGCTGGACCGAGATGAGCCCGCAGGCATCGCCACCTCCGCTTGCCAACTCCGCTGTAGCCTACGACACCTCAAGCGACCAGACCTTGCTGTTCGGCGGAACCAGCAGCTCAGGGCCCTCCGCAGAGACATGGCTATGGGAAGCTGTCACACTTGAGGCTCCTCGCAGCATCACCTCGTTGGCCAGCTTGGACGGTAGTAACCTGATCGTGAGCACCACTGTAGCTGTAACCATTAACGACACGAGAAAGGGCACCTAGAATCTCGAGGCAACCTTCGGTTCAGATCCGACTTCAGATAACCATGCAATTAGTCCGGTAAGCCTCAACGGGACAGCCATGGAGTCAGGGGTCACCACTGCCGTGGCTTCAGGCACTAGCACAAGCCAGACAGTAGAACTGTCCTTTGCAGTGAGCGTTCCCGCCGGCGCCTATACTGGAGGCCGCTCTTGTGCGATCTCCTGCTCCATATCGGACTGACCCACATATATGGTATGGACCGCCAAGACGGAAGATGGCTTCCCCTGCAGTGGGCTAGTTCCCGTGGGCCTACAGCGCCGTGGGCTAGCCTTGGGCCATGAGTCCTATAGCTGTCATTGGCGCTGAGTACGTGGGTCTTCCCACGGCTGCCTGCATGGCCTACTTGGGGCACACGGTGTGCTGTGCTCATGTGAGCGGAACGCGAATTAGAGCGCTTAATGCTGGAGCGCTTCACAATATGGAAGACGGTCTCGCAGAGCTGTTGAGACAGGGCCTTGCCAGTGTCCTGTTGAGCTTCAGCTCTGATAATAAGGCGGCCGTTACAGTGGACAGAACTGACCTTGCCCTTTCGCTTTGGGGCATATCCTCCCATGCAACCGCAATAGCCGCTGGGCGAGCCTTTGAGTCCATGCCGGTTCGTCTCGCCACTACAGAGCC
>JAMCQF010000159.1:0-1668 GCA_023379605.1 Actinomycetota bacterium | reverse complement strand
CCTTGTGGCTTACTCCCTTCCTGGCCCTAGCCACAGCTGAGTGGGGCTCTCAACCGAGTACCAGCAGGGATAGCAGGCTGGGCACACGGCCGCTATCGAGCTGGCGGAAGGAAACATGGCGTTTTTCTTGAGTGGCTCGGGTGCATCCACCGACCTCGCCGTCTACAGTCTCTGGGGCTGGGTTCTTGCAGGATATGTGATATCAGCTGCCATGGTGGCTCTTGTACTGGCTGGCTTGGCAGTTAACTCACGACGGCGCAAAAGATCGAGCTCGCCGTCAAACCCAGCCAAGACCTAGCTGGGTCCTTGATCGCTGCGGATGGCACCTGCACGATACAACGGGTCGGTTCCGTCTCTTTTGCCCACTGCTGCCTCAGCGGGGAATGAGTCCGCTTCCAGGATAAAGCTCGCTTTAAAGCTCTCGTATACCACTGCCCTAGACGCTATTCGCCACTCCCCAGCACGCTGCTCGACCCGATCTATGAAGCGGCATCTCACCTCTGTCTCTAGAACCTGACCCTTTGGTATATGTGGAACTGCCTTATCCTCTACCATATCTGACCGCACTATTCCCGGCTTGAATCGTTGGAAGGTCATGTTATATGCCTCAACCAGTAAGGCGCCATGATCCAGGACATCCACCAATATATTTGTCACATAGTGCAACGAGCGCGAGATCTGTCCGTGACGGCTGGCTAGCCACTGGATCAATCCGTCCACGCCGCCGCAGTAGGCACCGTGATTGTCAACGGCGTCTGGATGGTAGCACGAGCGCACCAGAGCCCAGTCTTGCCTGTCCACACCTCGGCAGTAGCGATTTTCAAGATCTTCGCAAGAAAGGCGCCTGCCCAGATGGTCTAGCACCTCATCTCCTGTTCTGCTCTCCATTATATCGCCCAAAGCTCAACCCCTTCTCTTTGCTCCTGCTGTAACGCAGTGCGTTGCGACCTGCAACCCTTCCCATGGTTAGTGCGTTTGCAACTCCGTTGCCACCCCCTATGTAGCGGGGTCCAAGAATCCCTCCACCTGATTCGCCGGCAGCGAACAGCCCTGGGATCGGCTCGCCACAACAGCTGAGGACTCGAGCTGCCGGATCGATTTCAAGGCCAGCATGAGTGCACACCAATTCTCCTGGATGCACCTTTAGCCCGTAGTACGGCGGCTGAGCGATAGCAGCGCACCTTGGGTCCTGTCCGTGACTTCGAAGCGTTCTGTCGCGAAAGTACTGAGGGTCCGACCCTTGTGGCAGGTGGCTGTTCCACTTGCTGACAGTGGACTGAAGGCACTGCTCATCTACGCCAATGCTGCAAGCCAGGGCGCCAATGGACTCAGCGCGCCTCACCCCGCCAGCAAGTGCTTCACCCTCTATGCGCTCGGGGGTCCAGTCCGCATAGCCGCTGTCCAGGCTGAGCCTTGCCGTCTCGTCGAAGATGCACCACGCCCAACCGCCCCGATCGGCAAATATGCCCGAAGCGACGGCATAGGAGGCGTCCTCGTCCATGAACCGCCGACCGTTTTGGTCGACATAGATACGTGACTTCGGTGGAAAGCCGGCTTGCCAGTGATGGAACCGTTGAAAATAGGCAGAGATCAGAAGTAGCCCCCAGCCCACACCAACGATTCCTGCATGAACCTGGTCGCCAAATACCATGTGGTCTCCCCTGCTCC
>JAMCQF010000158.1:9245-14590 GCA_023379605.1 Actinomycetota bacterium | reverse complement strand
AGGCAAGCAGGGCAGGATCTTGAAACGCAATCCCGAGGCGGTGCGAGCGACGGATAACTGAGGGTGAGCTACCTTCGATTGTGACTTCACCTGAATCGGGCGCTTCGAGATTTGCAAGGATTCGCAAAAGCGTGGATTTTCCACACCCTGAAGGACCGAGGAGGGCCACAAAGCTGCCTTTGGCAATATCCATTGTCACGCTATCAAGCGCGCTTATCACCGACCTGCCTATACGATATGACTTGGCGAGGTCTCTTACCATGATGCCGTCCGGAGAGAGCGGATCTGAGCGCTCACTTAGCATCTGCTCATCTTGACCGTGTCCCCTTGGCTCAGCAAGAGCCATGGTGCCGCTGGGGATTACTCTGCCCATCAGAGCATTGCAAGCACGCTCGTGTCGAAAAGATCCTTGGCATGCAGATGCGTGCCACCAGCTGCCAGAGTCACGATGTTTGCCGCGATGTCCTCTTCGCTCATCGCCAGCAGCCCTGCAGTGGTCGCGTAGCCGGTATCGACGAGCTTTAGCTGCGCGGCATTCTCCATTGCCTGCTGCTGGGCAGTGTATCCGTTGGGCGAGAAGAATGGCTTGGCCGCATCCACGCCGGCGGCTGGATCAGCCAGGTCTGCTTTCCACCCTTCGCGCTCAGAGGCCAGAAAGGCGACCAGATCATCCCTTCTTGTCGCCAAGGACTCATCGGTGGCCTCGTAGATGTCCCCAAAGAGCTTGTATCCGTAATCGGCAAACAGGAATGAATAGGTCTTGAAGCCCTTTAGCTCCAGCTCGATCGGCTCCTCTGTCACAAAGCCGACCCAGCCATCCACCTCTCCATCTGCGAGAGGCGTTGGGTCAGATTGCACTGGGACCACGGTGATGGTGGAAATCTCGATGTGATTTAGAGCGAGAAGTGTCTTGAAGGGGGGAAGGTTTATCGAGGAAACCCCAATCTTCTTACCCTGCATCGCTGCAGGCTTATCGATTGGATCTGCGGCAGAGCTGACAAGGCAGAAAGGATTATTCTGGTACTTGGCGCCAATTATCTTAAGCGGTGCGCCCTGCGACACAGCCAAGGCAGCCTGGGCGACCTGGGAGTCACCTACCAGGGCATGACCTGCGACAACTACAGGCTCGACAGAGACGCTTGGGCCTCCGGGAAGGAACTGCACCTGCAAGCCGTGCTGGCCGTAGTAGCCCTTCTGCTTGGCGAGGTAGGCACCTGCAAACTCAACGTCAGGGACCCAGGAAAGCTGCAGGTTCATATCAGCTAGGTGAGCCTTGGAGGTCGTCGAGGAGCTGGCCTTCTTGACGACCCCTGAGCTAGAGGATCCGCAAGCTGCCAGAATAGCTGGAGTAGCACCTAGTGCGACGAGACCGCCAGCCGTTCTTAAGCCGGTGCGCAGGAAACCACGACGGCTGATGGAAGCTTGAGAAAGGCTGGGGTCGGCTGGCTGCATGGCCCTAGCCAACCAGCACAATGTTGCAGCAATGTTTCGAGGCTATTGCACTTCGATCAACATTTTGTCAGGCCAGTTCGCTAGTCCTACCCGACTCCTAGCCTCCTCCTTTGGAGCTCGGACCCCAGGGCCGCTGCTGTGGCCAAACATCCAGCGCTCGACTCCGAACTCGCCTTTCATACCGGTTCCCTGCCATTAAACCTATATAACGCCTGAGGGCCCTTAAAGGTTGCACCGGTACAAGCGCTCTCCGCACTGGCCCGGCTAGGCGCCGCCATTCACCGCCTGAGGGCCCTTAAAGGCTGCACCGCGCTACTCACCTGGGAAGTGGTCCATCAACAGGTGGGTGGCGGGAACTCCGAAGGTCGGAGGCTTGCCACCAGTGCGGAAGTACATCTCCTTAAAGGCGAGCTTCATCGCATAAGGTGCATAGCCCATCTTGAACACGCTCTTATGCCCCCCAAACCACACGTCAGAGTAGATGTAGAACCCCTTGTGCCCGCCAGTGTCACCAAAGCACAGGATCTCTGGGTGGTACTGCTCTCCGGCGTCACCAGGGGCAAGCGATCCCACTTCAACCCCAATCTGGCGGGCCACGATCTCTGCCTGCTGATGACCCAGGCTCCCAAGCTTGGGAACGGTTATCGCAGCTGCGTCCCCCACGGCAAACACCTCTGGATAGCTTGAGTTGCGCATCCACCTGTCGGTCTCAACGAAGCCCAGCTCGTCGGTGATTGGAAGGTCCTTTAGGAACGGGTGCGGCACCCAGTCGGGGATAACGATCTTTATCTCAGCCTCCAGGGTCGCGCCGCTTTGGAACTCGATGCCGTCCGCATCAAGACGGACTACATCCTCGGTCTTATTCAAGTACCCGAAACCCATGGACGTGGCCATCTCCAAAAATGGGGTAACTATAGGCTCTCCGGCGTCCTCGGCTATCATCTCTGCGGGCGTGAAGAGCGTCACCAGGTGAGCGTCACCACGGTGGTGCTCCGTGAGCCAGTGCGCCATAGATAGGCCGAGCTCAAGTGGTGGACCCTCGCAGGCCGCCAGCGCGACGGGCAGCCACTCGGGCTTTTTGTCCATACCTTGATGGAAGCGAGCCGAGCCGATCGCAATCGGACCACCTCTGTACTCTGCCAGCCTACGGCGCAGCTTGTTGCCGTAGTACGCACTCGACACGGTGTCCCCATATTCTCCAAATCCCTCTATGTGGTCATAAGCCAGGCGGCTTCCAAGAGCAACGACCAGATAGTCGTAGCAGACGGTCTCGGCCGCCGAGCCGGGTCGGTCGCTAGCTACCACCTCCACCGACTTTGCGTCTGGGTCCAGATCCACAACATCTGCATTCAAAAAGATGTTGCCGTCCTTGGCGTGGATTGGCGGGGTGTCCAACAGCATCGTAGCAAGCGGATCCCGATCGGCAAAGACCTCCATCTGGATGTTTGGCACAAATGTCAGGTAAGGATTGCGGTCGATCACCGTGAGCTCCACATCCTCACCCGTGCGATCCCGTATGAACCTGGCTGTAGTGAGCCCAGCGAAGCTGCTGCCGAGTACCACGACCCTGGGCTTGGAACCTGAAGCCACCCTGGTTACGCCCAAGTGAGCGCTCCTGCCCGAGCTTGGATCAGAAGGTGAGGACATTCCAGCCCTCCTTTATGCGCGTGGCCACCTCGACGCCGCCTTTTACCAGGTCCGCTTGGAACATCTGGTCTTTTGTGAGACCGAGGCTCTCGAGGGACACCTCACAGGCGGTGATGCGCACGCCTTCCTCACCAAGTGCGCTCAGCTGCTGTTCGAACTGGGGAGAGTTCTTCTGGTTGGACTTTAAGATCTCCACCCCCGGGCCAAGCAAAAGCAGCTCGACAGGCATCTGGCCTGTCTTTCTAACCATCAGGGTCATCTGTAGCACCGCGTTCGCCCTCACAAAAGCTTCCTTGCCTGTCGTAAGCACGATAAGGGTCGAGTTCTCACCTGCCACCATCGCTCTCCTCTCGCTGTAGCCTAAGCTTGCACCTCTGGCGATCGTAGCGCCAGATCCGTCCTGGAGCCGCCAGCTGCTTATCATCACCACGCCGTGCACGCCGTAAATGCAGCATGGTTCACCTAGTTCGCGCCGCGCCAGAGGTTCTATGCTCTTGGCTAATCCGTGCGGGCTCGGCCATAGATGGCTCAGGTGGCAAGAAGGAAGGGAGACTTCATGGCTAAAACTCTTAGTGTTCCCACACCAGATGGAGAGATCGCCATCTACGAGGCGGAGCCCGAAGGAAAGCCCAGAGGGGCACTCGTGGTGATCCAGGAAGCCTTCGGCGTGAACGATCACATAGAGGACGTGACGCGCCGTTTTGCCGCCTCAGGATACCGGGCTGTGGCGCCTCATCTCTTCCACCGCAGCGGAGATCCAAGGCTCGATTATGGGAACTTCGAAAAGGTCCTGCCCCACATGCAGGCGCTCACCGAGGCGGGGCTCGTTGCCGACCTCGATGCCACCCTTGGCCATCTAAGCGCTGCTGGCTTCAGCTATGGAGCCATTGGGGTTGTCGGTTTCTGCATGGGCGGCACGGTGACCTTCCTTGCAGCATGCAAGTACGCCATTGGAGCTGCTGTGAGCTTCTATGGGGGCGGAGTTGCCGAGGGTCGCTTCGGCATGGACCCGCTCGTCGAGATGGCCCCTCTACTTAAGGCTCCCTGGCTTGGTCTCTACGGCGACCAGGATCAGAGCATTCCGGTGGACCAGGTGGAAGCGTTGAGGGAGGCAACCTCAAAGGCGAATGTCCCCACAGAGATCGTAAGGTACCCAGATGCAGGGCATGGCTTCCACTGCGATGCCAGGGAGTCATACCACGAGCCCTCTGCCAAAGACGCCTGGCGTCGCACCCTGGAATGGTTGGACAGGTATCTTGCGACTTCGTAGACGCTGGCAGCCAAGGGACTTGACTGGTCGAACTTTGACGGCCGCTCGCTGAAAGCAGCACCTTTCACCATCCATGACTTCCTCCCTTGCGCCGATTGGCGTCCGTTACGCGCCAAAGGGCATGGTCTGTGCTCCAGACCACCTGGCCTCTCAAGCGGGCTTGGCGATGCTACGCCAGGGTGGATCTGCATGTGATGCGGCCATAGCTGCAAATGCTGTCCTGGCAGTCACAGCCCAGCAGGCCTGTGGCCTGGGCGGTGATCTGTGGGCAGTTGTCCAACCATCCCCTGGACAGGGTGTTGTCGCCCTAAATGCCTCGGGCCATGCTGGGTCAGGTGCTGATCCTGCCCGCCTGCGTGAGCAAGGTCACCGAAGCATCCCGGCTGTAGGCCACATTGCCGCAGTGCCAATCCCAGGATGCGTGGACGGCTGGCTTGGCATGCATGAGCGGTTCGGGCTCTTGGGTATCTCCACGGTGCTCGAACCGGCCCTTACCTATGCACGCGAGGGGTTCCCCGCGTCACCCTCACTGGCGCTGGCAGCTCGCTCCGTTGCTCACCTGCCTGGCGCAAGCGACTACCGAGTCGATGGCAAGCCAGTGGTTGCGGGCCAGCTCGTGCGCAGGCCCGGCATGGCAAGAGCCCTCCTTGCGCTGTCCACCGATGGCAGGGACGGTCACTACCTAGGTGAGTTCGGCAACGGGCTCCTTGCGATCGGTAACGGCGAGTACCACCCCGACGACCTGCTCCGCCGCCAGGCAGAGTGGGTCGAGCCCATACGGGTGGATGCATGGGGCCATGCAATCTGGAGCCCACCCCCGGGATCGCAGGCCTACCTTGCATTGGCTGGAGCCTGGATAGCTGCGGGCTTGGATCTCCCTAAAGACCCAGATGACCCGCTTTGGGCTCATCTGCTCATAGAGGCCAGTCGCCAGGCTGGCCATGACCGCCTTGAAGTCCTCCACGAGGCAGCCGAC
>JAMCQF010000158.1:0-9235 GCA_023379605.1 Actinomycetota bacterium | reverse complement strand
GCAGGCTCCTGGTCGATCCCGCGCGACTTCAGCCCCGGCTGGACGCCATAGCTTTGGACAGGGCCTCTAAGCTGGGCTGTCCAACAGCTTGCGGAGACACGGTGGCCATTTGCGCGCTGGACAGCCACGGCCAGGCGGTCAGCCTCCTGCAGTCCAACGCATCTGGTTGGGGGTCGGGCCTGATCCTCTCGGAGCTGGGCATCTTCTTGCACAACAGGGGCCAGGGCTTCTCTTTGCAGCCAGCGCATCCGGCCGAGTACGGGCCTGGTCGTAGACCACCTCACACGCTTTCTCCCGTTTTGGTCACGGATCTGGGTGGGAATAAGGCGACTATGGTGCTCGGGACCATGGGGGGAGACAGCCAGCCCCAGATCCTTCTGCAGCTCCTGGCAAGGACCCTCCAGCTCGGCCAGGAGCCACCAGAGGCGATGGCCGCTGGCCGGTTCGTGCTCAAGGCCCGCAATCTGGACGGAGCCTCTCACCTCGGGGGATTTGAGACCTGGACCTCAGGCGGCAAGGTTACCGTGGCCGTCGAAGGCCAGGCTCCTCTGGCGTGGCTTGATGGCCTAGAGCAAAGAGGCCATAAGGTCACCCCAAAACCTGCCTTCGCCGATGAGTTCGGCCACGCACAGCTCATAGTCTCCTCGCCTGATTGCTATGGCGGAGCAAGTGACCCCAGATCTGATGGAGCAGAGGCAGCCGGCTGGTGAGCCAAACCAACGGCTGCCAGCTATGAGCACTGCCTGTTAGAGCGGGCGGCGCACCGTGGGCTTTAAGGCTCTAGCGGCAGCAGTGGGCAGCATCTGTGGAGAGCTGCCTGAGATAGGCTGTGGAGATGGTCGATGTGAATGCCCCCGCAGCCTGCCGCTTCCCAGTGCCCCCCCTAGAGCAGCTCGAAGATGATGTCCGTGCCCGGATAGAGGAGGTGAAGGCCAAGAGCGGCTTCGTGCCAAACGTCTTCCTCGCCTTGGCGCGACGACCAGCCGAGTTCCGGGCCTTCTTCGCTTACCACGATGCGCTAATGGAGCGCGACGGCGGGCTCACCAGGGCCGAACGAGAGATGATCGTGGTTGCCACCAGCGCTTCGAACTCCTGTGCTTACTGCGTGGTCGCTCACGGAGCCATACTGAGGATAAGAGCGAAGGATCCGCTCATCGCCGACCAGCTGGCCATCAACCACAACCACGCTCCCCTTGGCAAGCGCCAAAGGGCCATAGTTGACTTCGCCCTCAAAGTGGCCAATCGCGCCCCGGAGGTAACCGAGTCCGACTACGAAGCCCTGAGACAGGTTGGTTTGGATGAAGAGGACATCTGGGACGTGGTGGCTATAACCGCGCTGTTTGCACTCTCCAACCGCATGGCATCTGGGGTTGGAATACAGCCAAATGCGGAGTTCTACACCTTGGGTCGCGATCTTCCCCTCCCCGAGCACCCTGGAGGAAGGCTCGGCTAGCTTGCGCGCTGGGCTAGCGCACCACCTGCTCCAGCAGCGCTGCTACGGCCAGCAGATCCCGGTCATGCCCTGCACGGCCTTCTATGCACAGACCCACTGGCAAAGAGCCAGGCTCTGTGGAAAGAGGTACGCTCAAAGACGGAACACCGGCTACAGAACCTGGGCCGGTGTTCCTTATCGTCGACGTGAACACGTTCACGGCGCGCCCATTGTGCATGGTCGTCCCATCATTATCTATAAGCGGGGCTAGCAGCGCTACGGTCGGGTACACCACTGCTGCCAGAGCTTCTTTCACAAACACGCTCTCGTAGAGACGCTTCAGCTCGAGGCGCACCTGGAGTAGTGACTCGTACTCCTCATCGGAGAACGGCCTCGTTGCTGCAAGCTCCAATACGCTTCGGACATCGGGAGAGCCCACAGCAGAGATTACTCCCTCCAAGGTGAGCTCATCATATGGCGCCGGCAACGAACGCAAATATTCAAGCAAATCTGATGGCGACTCGAAAAGGACGATTGGGATCCCACAGCGCTCGTCCATCTCGATGGCGCTTCCCAGTGCGATCTCTATAAGCTGCACGCCCGCATGTTCGAGAGCGGCCAGGCCAGCTTCGACGCTCCTGGACACATGGGGATCCAGATCGTCGTAGAACCCCTGCCTTGGAACCCCAATACGCAGATCCGAGAAGGATCGCGCTGAAGCTGTATCCTCTTTTAAGCCAGTCACGATGGAGTCTATGATCGTGACATCGGCTACCGAATTTGCCATGACACCTATGGTGTCGCGAGTTCGTGAGAGCTTGATGACTCCGTCTGAGGGCCACCTCCCCGTAGTAGGACGAAATCCGACCACTCCACAGTGCGCAGCTGGTATACGAACCGAACCCCCGGTATCGGTCCCGAGCGCAAAGGGCACTACCCCGAGAGCGACAGCCACAGCGCTTCCACCGCTTGAGCCGCCAGGTGACCTGCTGGGATCATGCGGGTTGCGTACAGGACCGAAGATGGCATTGTTGCTAGTGACCCCAAACGCAAGCTCATGGAGGTTAGTCTTGCCGACGAGCAGGCCACCAGCATCACGTAGAGATTTGACAACTGACGCGTCTCGAAATGGGACACACCCACGCAGTGCACCGGTCCCACCGGTTGTCTCAGCTTGCCGTGTTGCAATGTTATCCTTGACTCCAAAGGGAATTCCGCCAAGCGCGCCAAGCGCCTGATTGTTGTCACGACCTATATCTGGGTTCGAGCAGGTGCTGGAATCTTCGGTGATTGTTATGAACGCGCCCCATTCGGCAGTGCCGTAGGCACGGGTGCGAGCCTCCGAGAGCAGGTCTTCGGGCCTCTTCCCACGACTGGCTTGATACCTGAGCGACTGTATAGTCATCTCGGCACTATCAGACATTTGCTCCCCCTAAGTGATCACGAGTGATGAAAGGACCATCCTTGGCGTCAGGTGACCTTATGAATCGTAGTCGACAGTGACTTCTTGCGAAACTGCAACAGCCTGGCAGGTTAGCACGTAACCTGCATCTATCTCGTCCTGCTCCAAAGCGAAATTTCGGCGCATATCGACCTTTCCTGAAGAGATCCTTGCCCTGCATGTGCCGCAGACGCCCCCCTTGCAGGCAAAGGGCAGGTCTGGGCGGATCTTCTGAGCGCCGTCGAGGAGCGAGGTACCCTGAGCAATGGTGGCTGTGGTAACCCGACCGTCCATGACCACAGTCACCTCGCTGCCAGGACCGCTTAAAGCTGGGTCTTCATGGTGGAACTGCTCAGGAGGCAGCTGCTCCACATAAAAGAGCTCCTTGTGGATCTGTGCTTGCCCAACACCCAGATCGCCCAGTGCGGAGATGGCACCTAGGACCATAGCATAAGGTCCACACAGCCACCAGTGGTCCACACCGGAGACCTGGCAAATAGCTGGAAGCAGCTTCAAGAGCTTGGCCGGATCCAACCGCCCGCTTAATATGTCTACTTCCTGGGCCTCACGTGATAAAACGTGCAAGACCTGCAACCGTTCTCTATAGGCGTCCTTTAAGTCTGCTATCTCCTCGATGAACATGACCGAATCCGCCCGCCGGTTCCCATACAGGAGGGTCACCTCTGACTCGCTCCTGGATAGCAGGGAGCCAGCTATTGACAAAATGGGAGTTATGCCTGAGCCTGCTGCTAGAAGAACATGGCGGCCAGGCTGGGACGTATCGGGAGTAAAGGACCCGGCCGGTACCTGCAGCTCGATACGCTCGCCAACGCGAACATCGTGGACCAGCCAGCTCGAGACTGCGCCACCAGGTACTTCGCGCACCCCTATCCGTGGTGCGGCTCCCTCTGGCGCACAGATCGAATAGGTTCTTCTCTCTTCTCGGCCATCGATCATCCGGCGCAGTGTCAGAGATTGACCGGCACGAAAGGAGAACTTTCTGGTGAGCTCGCTCGGGAGAGAAAAGGTCAGCGCGACAGCATCCTCGCAAAGCACATCGATCCTTGAGACCTCAAGGCAGTAGAACTGGGAGCGTATACCTCCGCTGGATGGGGATAAGACCAGGCTCATGGTCAGATCTCTTTTATCCCTTCGAAAGGCTCCATGCACTCTTGGCAGCGATATAGCGCTTTGCAGGCAGTTGAGCCGAACGGTGACAGGAGCTCAGTCGCTGTCGAGCCGCAGAGCGGACAGGGTGGCCCATATTGGCTGCGCCGCAGCCTAAGTGGGCCATCCACATATGAATTGGACCTGGCAGTGGCACGGAGTGGCACCGGCTCATCTTCAATACGCGAATGACTCTGCGGTGGAGCGATGCCCCCATCAACGAGCTTTCTCCTACCTTCCTCGGTGATCCAAGAGCTCGTCCAAGCCGGCTCGAGCACGCTGCGGACCACCACATCGGAAAATCCTGCTTCCACCAGAGCATCCAGAAGGTCCTCCGAGATCTCCTGCATGGCAGGACAGCCTGAATAGGTCGGGGTTATGGTCACCACCACCTGGCTCCCAATACATGATACCTCACGTACGATGCCCAGATCCCCCAGGTTGAGCATTGGCAGCTCTGGATCTGCCACTCCGGCCGCAACCTCCATTGCCAGCTTACAGAGCTCGGTCTCAAAGCGGCGTGCATGGACTTGCCGATCGGGCTCGGATTTACCCCCCTGGTCGCTGCCAAGGATCACCAGGTTGCCCCTGGATAAGAGCGGGCCAGGCTTTGGAGATCCCCAAGAAGCTCCACCATAGCTTTGGTATGAATCCCTTCACGCCCGCTGCCGCTACCGTGCTCTCCCATCTCAGCTAACGCGATGGCGCCCATGAGAATCCCTTCACGCCCGCTGCCGCTACCGTGCTCTCCCATCATTTGAGATCGGATACTGTCCAACTCGCCACCGAGCCCTCCTCTGGCTGACAGAGCACAGTAGCCAGCCCCCAAGACCTGCGGCTCGAGCTCAACCTCAGAGAAGACCTCCAAGAGCACCCCGACCACTTCTGTTCGGACATCGGCCAGATCAGCTGCCACCCCTGCATATAGCATGCGCTGCTCGACAGCACTAGCTGTAAAGAGCTCGGAGATGAATGGCGACAGCGCACAGAGGCCCGCAACTATCCTTGAGCGCGATTCATCAGTGCCATCTGCCAGTCGAACTACCCACTGGGCAGCATAATCACGATGGTAGGTGATCTCTTTTGCCCCCTTGGAAGCAACGGCTGCAACTACCTGGTCTTTCGATGCCCTAAGACGCTTTAAAATGGCCAGACGCCAGCTGGAGAACACAAACAGGCGGGCCATGAGAGCACCGAAATCTGCATCAGTGAGCTCTGCAAGCCGGACATTTAAAAACTCATTCTCATCACGAAAGAACGCGTAGGTATCCTCGGTCATCCCTGAGCCTGCTACGACCCCAGCTCTCGTGAGCAGCAGGCGGGCCTGGCCAAGAAGATCGAGGGCGATATTGGCCAGGGCTGTCTCTTCCTCCAGCTCCGGCGCCCGAGCCACCCACTCCTGTAGCCTATGGGACATCACAAGAGCGTCATCGCCCAGCATAAGGCAGTACGCTGCCAAATCGTTCACATCTATCCCGATCGGCAGAGATTGCTCAACACCGCTCAACGTCTCAGAGAAGCCCGTCCCAAACGCCCAGTGCCTATCGTCGTTGTCTTCGCCAATGGATTCGTAGACGTTGTCAAAGCCCATGGCGATCACATATGGGGGACGTTTGTCGGGATTTCATAGAAAGTCGGATGACGGTATATCTTGTCACTACTTGATTCAAAGAACGGGTCTTTTTCTTCTGGGCTGGAGGCGGCTATGTCGGTAGCTCGGACCACCCAAATGCTCACACCCTCGTTCCTCCTTGTGTACAGGTCGCGAGCGTGATACAGCGCCATCTGCGCATCAGCTGCGTGCAGAGAGCCGACATGCACATGGTTAAGGCCTCGCTTCGAACGCAGGAACACCTCGAAAAGGGGCCACTCTATGTCAACCGCTGCATGTCCGGAGCCACTTGGGGAACCTGGTAAATCTGCAGGATCTGATGCCAAACCCTCAAGGTGTTGGCCAGTCTTAGCATCTTTAGTCATCGCGGTGGTCCCGAGGTAGCTACGGAAGCTGCACCTGCACGCTTTTTCTCATATGCCATAGCAGCGTCACGCACCCAGGCCCCTTCTTCGTGAGCTTTTTTCCGGTTTCTCAGCCGCTCTAGGTTGCAGGGTCCGTTGCCTGCAACCACCTGCCTGAACTCTTCCCAATCGATCGCTCCAAAGTCATAGTGACCGCGCTCAGGGTTCCATCGAAGATCCGGATCCGGCAGGCTCACACCCAGGGCTTCGGCTTGGGGAACGCACATGTCGACGAACCTTTGACGTAGCTCGTCATTTGTGTGCCGCTTTATCCCCCAGCGCATCGACTGGGCGCTGTTGGGCGATTCGCCGTCGGGCGGTCCAAACATCATAAGCGATGGCCACCACCACCTGTTTGTGGCATCTGCAACCATGTCCCTTTGTGCCTGGGTACCGCTCATCATGGTCATGAGCAGCTCATAACCCTGACGTTGGTGGAATGACTCCTCCTTGCAGATGCGGATCATCGCACGTGCATACGGCCCGTAAGAGCTCCGGCAAAGCGGAACCTGGTTGCAGATGGCAGCCCCGTCGACCAGCCAGCCGATCACCCCAACATCGGCATAGCTGAGCGCTGGGTAGTTAAAGATGGACGAGTACTTTTGGGTTCCGTCAATGAGCTTTCTCGTAAGCTCGGCGCGATCCGCTCCCAACGTCTCCACGGCCGAGTAGAGGTACATCCCATGCCCCGCCTCATCTTGCACCTTCGCCAGTAGAATCGCCTTACGACGCAGAGAGGGAGCCCGGGTTATCCAGTAACCTTCGGGCTGCATGCCGATTATCTCTGAGTGAGCGTGCTGTGCAATCTGACGGACAAGAGTCTTTCGATACCCTTCTGGCATCCAGTCTCTAGGCTCTATCCGCTTGTGATCCTCAATGGCTGCATCAAAGCTGTCCTGTGCCTCAAAGCCACAATCTATCTCGTTGCTGGTGGGCATTTGTCCTTCCTATGACGGCTGCAACGGCCACTGTTTGGCTACTAAGGTCAGCACGTCATAGCTTGCAACAGGGGAACCGGCTTGGTTGGTCACCTCTACATCCCAGCGAACCTCGCCATAATCGACATCTTCACGGGGCTTTATCTGCTTGCAGGTCAAAGTGACGGTTATCTCATCACCTGGATAGACAGGGCTTAGGAACCTCAGGTTCTCAAGCCCGTAGTTGGCAAGAACTGGACCGGGCTCAGGCTGCACGAAGAGACCGGCCGAAAAGGACAGGACCAGGTAGCCATGCGCGACTCTCCCCCCGAAAAGTGGGTTTGCACGTGCGGCCTCCTCGTCCATGTGGGCATAGAAGGTATCGCCAGTGAACTCGGCGAAATGCTCGATATCAGAAAGGGTTATGGTGCGTGGGCCTCCAATTACGCTATCACCAACACGTAGCTCTGAAAGAGGCTTCCTGAAAGGATGGATCCCTCCGGTGATACGCTCCGCACCAGGAACCCACCGTTTGGTGATCTGTCCCAACACCACTGGAGATCCCTGGACAGCGCTGCGTTGCATGTGGTGCAGGACTGAGCGCATCCCACCCAGCTCCTCGCCACCTCCTGCTCGCCCAGGACCTCCGTGCACCAAAGCAGGGAGCGGCGAACCATGCCCTGTAGATTCACGTGCATCAGCTGGATCAAGGACAAGGATCCGCCCGTGCCAGGGGGCCAAGCCCAGGACCACCTCGGTGCAGAAGGATGTGTCGGCGGACACCACCGAGCCAGCCAGGCTACCCTGCCCACGGGCAGCAAGAGCTACGACATCTTTTACGTCCCTATAAGGTATTATGGTGCTCGCGGGACCAAAGACCTCCACTTCGTGGGGCTCTGCACGACTCGAATCATCGCAGACCATCAGCAGCGGCGAGATGAACGCTCCACGCTGTGGATCCGCCCCGACAACTTCGACCTTGTAGAGGTCACCAAACACAAGATGTCCTGCTTGGGCGAGCTCTGCAAACCTCCCACGCACCTCGTCTCGCTGGCCCTGGCTGGCCAGAGCCCCCATGTTGACCTCGGGATCAGACGGATTGCCCACTACGATTCCTGCCAGGCGCTCGCAAACCGCTTCTGTCACTGCCTCCACGAGCGATTCAGGGACGAAGGCTCTTCGTATTGCCGTGCACTTCTGCCCTGCCTTGACAGTCATCTCGGTAACCAGCTGCTTTACGAACAGCTCGAGCACTACACTGCCGGCCTTTCCATCAGGTCCCAGGATCGAGCAGTTGAGCGAATCGGCCTCCGCATTGAAACGCACGGCACGAGATACCACAACTGGGTGCGACGACAGCTTGTGAGCGGTTGACGCCGATCCGGTAAAAGAGACCATGTCCTGGTCGGTCAAGTGCTCAAAGAGATCTCCCACGGATCCGCATATCAGCTGGAGGGATCCTTCCGGCAGGAGATCAGAGCTGACCAGGAGCTCGACCAGCCTGGCAGTGAGGTAGGCGGTCTGGCTTGCAGGTTTGATCAAGCTCGGAACTCCAGCGAGAAATGCAGGTGCAAACTTCTCCAAAGGGCCCCAGACGGGGAAGTTAAAGGCATTGATCTGAACGGCCACTCCGCGCAGGGAGGTAAGGATGTGCTGACCTACGAACTGACCGCTCTTGCCCAGCTGCTCAACGGGACCCTCTACATAGACGGTCTCGTTGTCGAGCTCACGCCTGGCTTTGCTCGCATAGCTGGACAGCACTCCTATACCGCCGTCGATATCGAACTTCGAGTCGCCAAGGGTGGCTCCGCTACGGTAAGAAAGCTGGTAGAGCTCCTCACGGTGCTCTTTTAGGAACGAGCCCAACGCCTTGAGCAGCGCTGCTCTTTGATGGAAAGTCAGCTCAGCCAAACCTGGCCCTCCGACCTTGCGCCCGTAGTCAAGCGCAGCCGCCATGTCAATCCCGAAAGAGGAGATCCTCGCCACCTCTTCTCCGCTGACAGCATCATAGATGGGCGAGCCTTCATCTGTAGGCTTCTCCCAGGTTCCCTTCACGTAGCTTTGCAGGAGTTTCAACAGCGGATGCCTCCCCAGTTCCTGACCGTTCGTTCGGTATGTTAGCTTACTTTTATGGCAGAGCACCAGAGCAAGATACTTATGGTCGAGGCGGCTGTGGCCACGATCACGTTGGAAGGTCCCTCACTCACCGCCGATGCAAAGCAGGATCTCCTCCAGGCAATCTCGCAGGTCTCCAGCGATGAG
>JAMCQF010000157.1 GCA_023379605.1 Actinomycetota bacterium | reverse complement strand
CTCGGGCCGCAGTCGGTGCAGTTGGTAAAAGGGTATTGGTAGCGACGGTTTGATGGATCCTCCACCTCAGCAAGGCATGCGTCACAGGTGGCGGTATCGACGCTCACAGGCACAGAGGGCGAGCCCTTGGAGTCACTCGGCAATATCGTGAACTGTCCTGATTGGCCAAGGACCGGAATGGTCCACGCAGTAATGGATGCGACCTTGGCTAGTGGCGGCGGAGAATCGGCTATGAGACGGCATAGCTGGGCCACCAAGTCACGATGCCCCTCTACCTCTATGAGCACGCCTGAGGCATCATTGCAGACAAAGCCGGACAGGCCGAGCTCAACTGCATGGCGGTACACAAAGGGCCTGAACCCCACCCCCTGAACAGTTCCCGATACTCTGAGGCAGCGCCGTTCCAGAGCTCTCTTTGCGCTGGTCAATGCTGCTCTCAGCAGATCCGCGGAAGTGGATCTCCCACCAGCATGTCCACGATCCTGCTGCCTCCAAAGCCCGTGCGTAGCACCACCAGCGCTTCTGGGCTGGGATGTATCTCACCAATAATCGCAGCGTTGGACCCTACCTCCAGGTTCTTCATGGCAGCCAGAGCGTCTTGGGCTTCCTCGCTGGGAACTACTGCAACGATCTTGCCCTCATTTGCAACATAGAGGGGATCAATGCCCAAGAGGTCACAGGCTCCCATGACAGCGGGATCCACCGGGAGAGAGCTCTCATCTAAAACCACAGCCAAGTTGGTGTCGCGGGCCAGCTCGTTGCAGACCGTGCCCACGCCACCCCTGGTGGGATCCCTGATCCAGCGCGTTGAGGGTGCAGCGGCAAGCAGGGATTCGACAAGGTCTCCCAGCGGCGCAGTGTCAGAGGATATGTGAGCCTCCAGTGCTAGATCTCCGCGCGCAAGCATCACTGCCATGCCGTGGTCGCCCATAGTTCCAGAGATGAGCACCCGGTCGCCAGGCTTTACCAGATGAGCACCGAGGCGGCGTCCCACAGGCACAACGCCGACGCCTGCCGTAGTGACGTACATCCCATCTGCTGCCCCTCTGTCGACAACCTTGGTGTCCCCGGTGACTATCTGCACGCCTGCTTTTAGGGCAGCCTCGGCCATGTCGGCCACGACGGCTTTTAGCTCTGAGACTGGCAGGCCCTCTTCGAGGACAAACGCGGCTGATATCCATCGAGGATGGGCTCCCATAACCGCGAGATCGTTGACCGTACCATGCACAGCCAGATGTCCAATCGAGCCACCAGGAAATTGTCGTGGCTTTACCACAAAGGAATCAGTGGTGAATGCGATCCTCTCACCAGAGGAAAGCTCGACAACAGCGGAATCGGTGAGCGATCCATGGTCGGCGGGTTGGCCAAAGGCCTCTATGAACACCCCGTCCACCAAAGCAGCTGACGCTTTGCCTCCTGCACCGTGGGCAAGGTTTATGACCTCGTCTTTCATCCGCGGCCGTCGGCGCCTAAAGGTCTCTATCCGCTCCAGGACCACTGCTTCACGGTCACCTGGCGGTGGTGAGCCCTGGTTGCCAGCCCGCGCCGCCTTCGGCTTTGGATCGGCACTGGCCGGGCTCACTTGGGCGCTCTCGGTGCTTCCTGTACCAGCCTGCGGGTTGGTCATTTCGTCACCGGGTCCTGGGTAGCACAAGCTTGCTCCAGGAGGTCCTGAACAGACGACCAGAGCTCGAAGGCCAAAGCTGCCTGGGCCTCTTGGATACGGTGGACGCTATCGGAGTCCACCACAAAGCAGTAGTCCAAGTCGTCACAGGCTGCCATGGCTCCTCCTCGGTAGCCTGCAAACCCGCATGTGAGCACTCCGATACGCTTGGCCTGCTGAAAAGCCGCAAGCAGGTTAGGCGAGTTGCCGCTGGTCGAAAAGCCCACGGCGATGTCACCTGGCCGAGCATAGGCAATCAGCTGGCGTGAGAAGATCAAGTCGAAACCGACGTCATTGCCCAGGGCGCTAAGAATGGCCTGGTCTGCCACGAGCGATCGGGCGGGAAGTGGGATCCGAGCGGGTGGCTGTGCAAACAGGCTGGCTGTGCACATGGCATCTGTGGAGCTTCCGCCATTGCCGAAGGTAAACAGCCTTCCTCCCTCGTCGAACCTCTCTGCGATCTTGGCAGCCAGGATATTAAGCTCTTTGTCGAACCGCTCTATCGTGGCTGCGCGTAGCGCTTGGCTATCAAGGGATTTAGAGCGCGCAGATGCCACCAGGTCCGTGAGTAGTGGCTCAAGGGCATTTTCGGTCTCCTCGATGAATGGGTAGAGAAAGTCAGCGCCTGAGGTGCTCATAAGGACTGGCCTTCGATAGCTTCTATAAGGGTAACTGCGGACCCGGCGTGGATGAGGACCAGGTCACCGGGGTTAGCCTTGCCCACAAGGGTCATATCCACCTCTTCGACTCCAACGGCAGTTCTTACCTTCGCCGTAGTTTGGTCAGCAATGGCCTGCACCTCGCCCAGCCGTCCCTCATCAGAGCAGGTAATGCACACATCGCTTTCACAGCTGGCAAGGTTGGCTTTAACCAGCCCCGGATGCTCGAAGCACACATGGGTCAGCTCCCAGATGAGGTGGTAGGCAAGCACGAACTGCCCACCGTAGGCAGCCATCCAGACTCTGTCTGTGTCGTTTTCTCCCAACCAGAGAACATGATCGGCAGCTCCAGGTTCCGGCCGACGGCCAGCACCGATCCATACCGACAAAAGGCCCCAAGCCCGCGCCCGCAGCATAGCGCTGCTGACTTGGGTGTCATCGGCATCCGCCACTGCTATGAGGATGTCTCCGGAGCGCGCCTGGGCTCTGACAGTAGCGATCACGTCGTGGCCTTCTACAGCCACGGCTGGAAGGGCCCGCTTGCCCATGATCACTGGATGGACGAACTCAACGGCAAGGTGATGGGCATGCCAGGGCCATCTGGGAGCGACGCACCACATGGTAGCTCCTGACGCGAAGCGTGAAGCAAGGGACAACGCGGCGGAGGCGAAGTCTTGTGCAGGCAAGTCCTCTCGCTCAGCTGTGGCTGACTTGGTTCCTGCGTCTACTGCTGCGGCCATAAAGCCCGTCCCCTCTAAGTTCTCTGTAGATGATCATAGGTGCAATCTCGAGGTGACTCCCGCAAAGAGTGTGCTGGCAGTGAAAAACCACTGAGGAGTGCCACCAAGATGCTGGTCTGGCTCAAGGCGACCCTGCTGACCTAGCGGAATGGTCACTCGCACGGTGGTTCCCTCACCCACCCGGGACGCAACCTCCAAGGTACCTCCGAGCAGCTCCGCGCGCTCTCTCATGCTGAGCAGGCCATACCCAACGCTTCTCTCGCCACCAGCGGCAAAGCCGCAGCCGTCGTCGCTCACCTCCAGCACGACATCGTCTCCAACAGCGCCGAGCCAGATCGTAATCTGGCTCGCGCACGCATGCTTGAGGACGTTTTGCACAGCTTCTTGGGCTATACGGTAGAGCGCGGTTTGGACGTGGGCCTCCTCGACGACGGCGGTTATCTCCACGGACACCTCAGGTTGAGGGACCGATGCTGCAAGGCTTGACAGTGCTGCCCCTATGCCCATGTCGTCAAGAACTCGGGGCCTCAGTCCACTTATAGCGGTTCGCACTTCCTCTAGAGTCTGCGACAGCAAGGATTTGGCAGCAGAGAGCTCTACTGCCACGCTTGCGTGATCGCTAAGGTCGAAGAGTGCCGCGTCCAATCTATATCCGAGGCTGATCAGGCACTGGCTTATGCCATCATGGATCTCCCCAGCCAGCCTGGTCCTCTCAGCTTCCTGAGCGTCTATCGTCTTGGCTGTGAATTGTTCCAACTCCCGTTCGCGTGCTTCAAGACTGCTGTAAAGCAACGCGTTCTCTACTCCTCCGGCGAGAAGGCTTGCAACATCAGATAGAAGAGCTACATCGCTGGGAGAGAACTCCTTTGGAAGCTTGGAGTGGACGTTCAGCACCCCTACGACTCGGGAGCCCCGCATCATAGGAACAGATACAAGGGAGGCGAAGTCCTCACCACGAAGCGCTGGTATGTAGCGGTAACGGGAGTCGGTCCATTTATCCGGCACTACAGCTGGTTCGCCGTGAAGCCCAACCCATCCCGCCACTCCTTCGCCAAGCGCGAGCCTTATAGATCCCGCAAGCTCGTCAAATGGAGGGGTTCCACCAGCGAGGACGAGCTCGCGCCTCTGCTCGTCCAATAGGTGCACAAAGCACACATCCGCACCTGCCAGGGATGTGACCAGCTCTGCCACTCGCTCAACGATTCGACCGATGTCCAGCTTCCCTGAGAGCGCGTCGATCACTGAGTGAAGCAGCTTCACCTGTCCAGCAGCCGCGGTGGATTTATGACTGACCGACACGCCTGGCTCGTTAGCAGGGCTGCTTGGGTCACCCACTAGCGCACAACTCCCTCTCGCAGTGCTATGGCAACTGCGTGTGCCCGGTCTTTTGCTCCGAGCTTTCTGTATATAGAGCCAACATGGCTCTTTATCGTCTCTTCACCGATCACCAGCCGACCTGCTATAGCTCGATTGCTCAGGCCGAAGGTCATGAGCGCCAGCACCTCACTTTCTCTCTGGGTAAGGCCTAGATGCGCCCCTGGCCACAGCTCGCCAGCTTGGAGCCGTGCTGCTGTGAGCGCGACCCGACCAGCCATAGCAGGATCTACAACGATCTCGCCTGACATTACCCGTTTTAGCTGGGAGACAAGATCAGCTCCACTGGTGTGCTTTAAGAGGAACCCCGACGCGCCAAGCCTAAGAGCCTGGAATAGGTAGGGCTCGTCGTCATAGACAGTCAAGAACACAATCTTGCAGTGTGGTGCTCTCTTTATGACCTCTGGCGCAAGGTCCAATCCACTTTCCCCCCGCAGCCGCACATCCATCAAGACGACGTCTGGGCGGCACTGATCCAGCTGAGAGAGCAGCTCAGAGCCATCACGAGCTTTTCCCGCGATCACGACCTGATCCCTGTAGTGGCGAAGCATGGTCTCAAGTCCCTCCAGCACCATCTCATGATCGTCAGCCAAAAGGACTCGTACTGGCGCCGCCTCGAGCTCCTCGGAGCCGTCACCTCGCACGAGCCCATTGTAACCCAAGAGCGCGCATGACACTTGAGCTCGCGGCCAACTTCTTAGCTACACACCACACGGCGGGCTCCATAGCGGCGCTGTTGCTCGATGGGAGCTGAAGATCCCCCTTAGGTACCCACGCAGGGGGGAGAGTGCTGATATTGGTGAAAACTACAGTGATATAGGTAAAAGCGCATTCCCTGCAGATCGTCGGCTGGGCGTAGATGTTGACCATAGATATTGAGGGCTTGGTTGAACATGGTTCTCTTTTCGTACCTGGATCTCCAACCCTGCCCCGGATTGTCCATCGGTGCTCTGCTCTGCTTGGAACCAGGAGCTGAGCTCGATGTTTCTTCAAAGGACTGGAGGATCAAAGAGTAAAGATGTGCGACTCAGCTAGCTTGTTCGGATTGCCAACCCTTGAAGATCTGGGGGATGTGGCAGAAAGGAAAGTGCTCCTACGGGCTGATTTCAACGTTCCACTTAAGCATGGCTCCGATGGACAGGTCTCCATCGAGGACGATTTCCGTATCCGCTCGGGCATCCCGACACTTTTGTGGCTGTTGGAGCACGGTGCGAAGGTGACGGTTTGCAGCCATCTTGGGAGGCCAAAAAGTCCATTGGACCTTCGCTACTCAATGGCTCCGGTCATCTCACGGCTGTCAAGCCTGCTTGAGGAGAGGTATCTAGGTGGGCTGAGGGTTCTTGAGAACCTTCGCTTCTCACCAGGTGAGCAGGCCAATGACCCGCAGTACTTGCAAGATCTCATCGCGGGCCAGGAGCTCTATGTCAATGACGCATTTGGCGTGTCGCATCGCAACCACGCATCTATAGTTGGACCACCGAAGTTTCTCAGGTCTGCTGCGGGAACTCTTGTCCTAAGCGAGCTGGAAGGGCTCTCGCCGCTCATGCGCGACCCACCTAGACCATTCGTGGCTGTGATAGGCGGCGCCAAGGTAAGCGACAAGCTAGGGCTTGTGTGCTCCCTATCCAAACGCGCAGATGCGGTCCTAATCGGTGGCGGTATGGCCTTTACCTTTCTTCGGGCAATGGGATTGGCCACTGGCGCTTCGATTGTGGAAGAGGACCAGCTCCAAGCGTGCCGAGCATTGATCAACTCCAAAACACCGATACTGCTGCCTTGTGACAGCCTTGGAGTGCACAAGGATGACCTGGCCTGCGCTGGAGCTAACCTGGGGATCTCAAGCGGCGCAGCTACAGGAGCTGGGGAGCTGGCGGGGGAAGAGCACGCTGGATGGTCCGGAAACGGAGACGAAAGGGTCAGGATCTTTGGTCCGGAGCTCGAAGATGGGTGGTGCGGGCTCGATATCGGTCCAAGCAGTGCGGAGATGTTTGCAGCGGAGATCTCCACTGCTGCCAGCCTACTGTGGAATGGGCCGATGGGAATGTTCGAAGACCCACGCTTTGCAAGTGGCACAGAGGCTGTGGCAAGGGCAGTTTCCTCTGCGGACGCCTATTGCGTGGTTGGGGGTGGCGATAGCGTCGCGGCCCTTGATTCCCTTGGGCTATCCGGCTCTGTCTCTCACCTTTCCACAGGTGGGGGAGCGACCCTTTCCTACATCGAGCACGGAGATCTACCAGGGTTGTCGGCCCTGCGCCACTGCAACTGGGCTGCTCACCTGTGACAGAGGCAACCCAAAGGTAGCCAGATCCAAGATGTGAGCGGTAGCGGATCCATCCGCGACCGGAGGTGGGAGCAAAACTACATCCCCCACTAGCTCCCCGGCACGGGGGATCTGGTCCAAGCCAGCGCACTTTAGCCTATATCGCATACCAATTAGAGACAGCACATCTCAACTTCTGGTGTTTGGTCTAGCAGAAAGGGGACACCGTGCCAGCTCGATCCAGAACCCTCGAGGAGACAACCAGGAGGCTGATGGCACCCGGAAAGGGTATTCTGGCGGCTGATGAGAGCAGTCCGACCCTAGACAGCAGATTCATGGCTGCTGGAATCTCGACCGGTGCCGACTCACGCAGGGCATGGCGGGAGGTGCTATTTGGCACTCCGCGCCTCGGGTCTTTTATCAGCGGAGCGATCCTTTATGACGAGACAATCCGTCAGAGCGCAACAGATGCCAGGAGTTTCGTTCAGCTCCTTTCCGATCAGCAGATCCTCGTTGGGATCAAGGTGGATACCGGTGCAAAGCCACTGGCGCACGCGCCGGGGGAGAGCGTCACCGAAGGGCTAGACGGGTTGCGCCAGAGACTGGAGGAGTACCGCTCCATGGGTGCCTGCTTTGCAAAATGGCGCGCCGTCATCCGGATCGATGAGCTCAAGCCTTCCAACCAATGTCTTTACGCCAATGCGCATGCTTTGGCACGCTACGCTGCTCTCTGCCAGGAGCAGGAGATGGTTCCTATAGTAGAGCCAGAGGTCCTTATGGACGGCTCTCATGACATTGAGCGTTGTGCGGATGTGACTGCTACCACGCTGCACTGGGTTTTCAACGCTCTCTTTGAGCAGAACGTGATGGTGGACACGATTGTTCTGAAGCCAAATATGATCACGTCAGGCACTGGCTTCGCCAACAGCCCTGATTCTCCAGAACTGGTCGCAGAGCATACTCTCAGGTGTTACCTACGGCATGTCCCGGCTTCTACAGGAGGTATCGCCCTCCTTTCAGGCGGGCAGTCGGATGCAATGGCAACGATGAATCTAAATGCAATCAACTCACGCGGTGATCTGCCCTGGCGGTTGACGTTCTCCTACGGACGGGCTCTGCAGGCATCAGCAATGCAAGCTTGGGCTGGAAGCGGGGCCAATGTCGAATCTGCAAGGGCCATCCTGCTCGGCCTGGCAGAGGCCAACGCAGCAGCCTCTGAAGGACGCTACCGCCAGCTTGCTCGCGCGGCCAGCACGGTGCTCCACAGCTGATCTATCCAGGCCTTCACAAGCCAGACACGCTTAGGGTGGTTTGGCGTGGCTCGAGCTGCGCAACAAGGCTCAGGTTCACTTGGTGGCAAGCTCAGTGCTGGGTGGCCATTAGAAGGTGGTACAAAAGGATCAGCTGGATGATGGCTAGTGGCTCGCTGCGCTTGCCAGGCTCGATCCTGCCAAGGCATTCCGGTACCGGGTCATCGGTGTCGATCCTAGACCAGATCGCCTCTTCGACCTTGCGGGTTAGCTCCCTGGGGGCGTAGGCGTGTATGTGCAGTGCGTCGACCGGCTTGCCGTCCTCGTCTCGCAACATCTTTAGGTGCATCGCCTGTCGATTGTCAGTATCGACGATATCGGATAGGTCTGGGTGGGCTATTGTAGGCCTTAGCAGCACTGTGGCGCTCAAGGGTCCTGCCAGTGATTCGCCCCTCTCAGCGATCGGGGCAAATTGTACCACTATATCGGCGTAGGCACGCTGGGGACGGATGAAAGCAGCAGACTCCGGCTCACGCTTCAACAGGTCTGCATGGACCTGATCTACTGTATATCCTCGCTTTTTGGTGTCGCGAGCTACCTTCCATGCGCGGCGGATCTCCTCTGGAGGATCCAGGTAGACCGTAACATCGAAGCAAGCCCTCGCAAGCTTCGTCGAAAGCGGGAGCAAGCCTTCCACGACGACGAACTCGGAAGGACGGACGTGAACTGGCCTCAGCAGCATTCCTGTGGCGTGGTCGTACACGGGCTTTAGGATCGGCTCTCCTAGGGCCAGGAGCTGGAGGTGCTGCTCCATTATGTCTATGTAATTGCACTTTGGATGCAGCGGGGTGAACTCCAGGCCTGCCCGCTCAGCACGGTCATAGCGGTGGTAGTCGTCCACGCACACCGAAGTCAGCCGATCGGGTCCTAGAGCCTCGGTCAACCCAGAGGTGAGCGTGGTCTTTCCCGCTGCGCTGTCGCCAGCTATTGCCAGCACCGGCACGTGGCGAGGTGCCTTCCCTATCCCTCTCGCGCGCTGCATAGCAAGCTGCCTATGCGCCACGGGGTGATCCCTTCTTCGTCCCCACAGCTGGCTCAGCCGCGCTCCTGAGCTCTTTTAGCGCAACCTCGATGCCGCCGCGATGGGCGAAAAGGGAGCTTCCAGCTACTAAAAGGCGAGCTCCCGCTGCAACCGCGCTTGGAGCGGTCATGGCATTGATGCCGCCGTCCACCTCCACGGCCACGTTGCGATCAGCCCTACGAGCAAGCTCGGCGGCTTGGGAGATCTTTGTGCCCATTGACCAGAGGTAGTCCTGGCCCCCAAATCCCGGGTTTACCGTCATCACGAGGATGAGATCGACGAGATCCATCACATGATGCAGGTGCTCAAGGGGTGTTGCGGGATTTAGAGCGACTCCTGCGTTGGCTCCGAGGTCGCGAATCTCCCCTAGAGTCCTATGAAGATGAGTGCATGCTTCTTCATGCACAATGACTGTGCCACAGCCTGCTTCTATGCAACCTTTGATCAGCCGTTCGGGATTTTCCACCATGAGATGTGCCTCGAACTCGAGGCTCGATGAGGCCCTACATGACTGGATTACCTGGGGGCCAAATGTGAGGTTGGGAACGAATGCTCCATCCATGACATCCCACTGGACCCTGTCTGCTCCAGCTCTCTCTGCGGCCAACAGATCTGTACCTAGGCAGGACATGTCGGCAGAGAGCATTGAGGCCACTATTGAGACTTCTCCTGCCTGCTCCATTTGCGCGATGCTCCTTTCAAAAGCGCTGTCCTGCGCCAGGTCGGACCTGAGGACGCATGTAGATCCAAGGGCTGCCCGACTCCTGTGTGATGCTTGCATGACCAGACTTGCCTATGGCAGGGTGACGCGAAGGTTCTCATGTAAGTCTTCATGGGATCTCAAGTGCCCTTACTGGCGACTCTAGGCTGTGAGCAGCCCGAAGGACTCCCCTGGTCGGGGGAGCCCTCGGGGGATCTGGGCTTTGGTGCGCTAGGTTGTCGATCGGACTTGCCTTAAGTTGGCTGGCTCCAAAAGCTGCAAGGGATCGCCTTGAGTAGATAGGAAGGCTCCGGCTTTCACCAGGTGGTCCACGAACAGTGAAGAGGTAGCAGGCAGCCGGCCTGGGCGAGCTACAAGATGCCAGTGCCGGAGCAAAGGGAGGTTCCCGGTTTGGCATTCGACCAGCTCACCATCGGCCAGCTCATGGGCCACGGCATCGCGGGATATGAGTGCTATGCCAAGGCCGTTTCGAACGGCTTCGACAACGGCTCCATTGGACCCAAGGGTGAGGCATAACGGCGCTATACCGAGAGACTCGAAGAGCTCTTGGGTGGTCGCTAGGGTTCCAGAGCCCTCTTCGCGCACCAGCCATGTCGAAGCTGCCAGAGCGCCTAGGTCCACATGCACTACCGGGATCTTCTTACTCGGGAGGCCTCGATCCTTAGAGCTCGAGCATCTCTGAGCGTCACCAGCCAGGCTCGCTCCGGGCGCTGAGACCACCACCAGCTCGTGTGGGCGCCTTGCCAAGCTTAAAAGACCGACTGGCGGCCTTCCCCCTACTGCCAGATCAACTGCACCGTGGCTCAGCAGGTCCCAGACACGGGTTCTGTTGCCCACCTCGAGCATCATCTCTATTGCCGGATTGGCAAGCCTGAACGAAGCCAGCACAGCGGGGACCACGTGCTCGCCGGCGGTGGTGACTGCGGCCAAGCGAAGGGTCCCGCTCGTCGGGTCGGCCTCTGAGCGAGTGGCCAGGACCGCTTCTTCCATCAGGCCTGTAATCCGGCGTCCGTAGTCGGCAAGCACTACGCCAGCGCGCGTTATGCGCAGCCCACGTCCCTCCCTCTCGACCAACGCGATGCCCAGTTCCGCTTGAAGACTCGCCAACGCTGCGGAGACAGCAGGCTGGCTAACCACAAGCTGCCTTGCAGCGGACCGCACCGACCCAGTCTCAACTACTGCAACCAAGGTGCGGAGCTGGTGAGGTGTCATATAGATAAGCATATACCTATCAATGCTCTGAAAATATGTCATTGACAGATGATGCATTGTCACCCATGATGAGCCAAGGTGATCGACGCGCCCGGTGTGGGCGTAGCGAGAAGCGCAATACTCGACCTAGCACAGTGGAGGAGACAATGACTGCCCAAATGATCGACGGGCACACAGCGGATCGTATACAGAGTCGCTGGGGACCCGGCGTTATCCCTTACGCCCAGATGGGTTACTGGAACCCTGACTACGAGCCCAAGGACACCGACATCCTCGCAGCTTTCCGTGTCACGCCCCAGCCCGGAGTTCCCCCCGAGGAGGCCGCTGCAGCAGTGGCAGGGGAGTCCTCCACTGCCACTTGGACTGTGGTGTGGACTGACAGGTTGACCACCTACGATCGCTACCAGGCCAAATGCTTCAGGGTGGACCCTGTGCCTGGAAGCGACGGCCAGTATATGGCATACATCGCATATGATATCGACCTTTTCGAGGAGGGCTCGATTGCAAACATGACCTCTTCGATCATCGGGAATGTCTTTGGCTTCAAGGCGTTGCGCGCCCTAAGGTTGGAGGACATAAGAATCCCGCCAGGATATGCAAAGACATTCCAGGGGCCACCGCATGGCATCGTGATGGAGAGGGAGTATCTAAACAAGTTCGGCCGACCCCTCCTCGGAGCGACCGTCAAGCCAAAGCTGGGCTTATCAGCACGCAACTATGGCAGGGTGGTGTTTGAGGCTCTCCGTGGCGGGTTGGACTTCACCAAAGACGACGAGAACATAAACAGCCAGCCATTCATGCGTTGGCGCGACAGGTTTTTGTTCGCAATGGAAGGCGTGGAGCGGGCACAGGCATCCACCGGTGAGGTAAAGGGCCATTACATGAATGTGACTGCGGCGACGATGGAGGAGATGTATGAGCGTGCGGAGCTCGCACGTGACATCGGGAGTGTCGTGGTAATGGTGGACCTTACGGTTGGCTATACGGCAATAGCATCGATGTCGAGGTGGGCACGCCGGAACGGGGTCCTTCTCCATTTGCATAGAGCCGGTCATTCCACCTTCACTCGCCAGAAGAACCACGGTGTGAGCTTTAGGGTTGTAGCAAAGTGGTGCAGGCTGATGGGTGTAGATCACCTGCACGCAGGCACAGTAGTAGGAAAGCTCGAAGGCGACCCGAACATGGTCCAGGGCTACTACGACACTTTGAGGCTTGGCCATGTTGATGCGAATCCGATCCAGGGACTGCTGTTCGAGCAGGACTGGGCCTCGCTCGCCGGTGTGATGCCAGTTGCCTCTGGAGGCATCCACGCAGCACAGATGCCACAGCTGCTGCACTACCTGGGAGAGGACACGATCTTACAGTTTGGAGGCGGGACCATTGGCCACCCCATGGGCATTGCAGCCGGCGCAGCAGCCAACCGGATCGCCGTCGAGGCAATGATAAAGGCAAGAAATGAGGGACGCAACGTTCTAGAAGAAGGTCCAGAGGCTTTAAGACAGGCTGCTCGTCGTTCACCGGAGCTCCAGATGGCGCTCGATACATGGGGTGAGATCAGCTTCAACTATGAATCCACCGATACTGCAGACGTTATTCCCACTCCCTCGATGTGAGCTGATGTGAATTACCGTCGCGCGAAAATGAAAGGACTGCCATGCGGATAACCCAAGGTGCATTTTCATACCTACCCGACTTGACTGAGGCAGAGATTGGCCTTCAAGTGCAATATGCGATCGACAATGGGTGGGCTATCGCGGTGGAGCTCACTGATGATCCCCACCCGCGCAATACCTATTGGGAGATGTGGGGCCTACCAATGTTCGAGATCTCCTCTCCTTCTGCGGTGCTCCATGAGATTGATCGCTGCAGGCAGGCTTTCCCATCCCACTACGTGCGCGTCTCTGCCTACGACGCGAGCTACGGACGCCAGACCACAGCCCTGTCCTTTCTCGTGCAGCGTCCCGAGAAAGAACCTGGTTTCCGCCTGGATCGACAGGAGCGCTCCGACCGTCGCATCGGCTACCAGCTCCATGCATACGCGGCTGACAGGCCTCATGGCGAACGCTACGGAGCCTGACAACACGGGTAAGCCCAGCAGGAGGCCTGGCTCCTTCGCTGGAGGATTTGCCATGGATCCCCCACTCGGCGATCTCCGCTCGGAGAGTGGGAGTGTGGCGGATGATCCATCGGGCAGCTCTGAATTGGCTGTCGGTAAAGGAGCTCAGGCGGCCATCGAGCTCTACTCAGAGACCGGCCTTGGCGCGGATGAGACTGTCGATATCACCAAAGAGCGTGAGGCCTCTTCGATAGACGAGGTCCTCGACCGTCTCGATGCGGACCTCGTCGGGTTGGCACCTGTGAAGACCCGCATCAGGGAGATATCTGCCCTGCTTCTTGTAGATCGGCTAAGGAGACGCTATGGCCTGCACTCTGCCCGCCCGACCCTTCACATGTGCTTCACGGGCAGTCCCGGGACCGGCAAGACCACAGTTGCGCTACGCATGGCTGAGATCCTAAAGCGCCTGGGTTACCTCGAAAAGGGGCACCTGGTGGCCGTCTCCAGAGACGACCTGGTCGGTCAGTACATCGGCCACACCGCGCCGAAGACCCGTGAGGTGATCAAACGTGCGATGGGGGGAGTGCTCTTCATAGATGAGGCGTACTATCTATACCGTCCCGAGAACGAGAGAGACTACGGCCAGGAAACTATCGAGATACTCCTTCAGATGATGGAGAGCCAGCGACAGGACCTCGTGGTGATTCTGGCTGGCTACAAGGACCGTATGGATACGTTCTTCCGCTCCAATCCGGGCATGAGCTCACGGATCGCTCACCATCTGGACTTTCCTGACTATACCCTAGAGGAGCTGGCTGCCATAGGGCGCTTGATGCTCGCAGAGCAGGGCTACGAGATGGGCTCGGAGGCAGAGGCAGTCTTCGCCTCCTACCTCGAGCGCCGTATGCGCCAGCCGCGTTTTGCAAATGCCCGCAGCGTGCGCAATGCACTAGAGAGGGCCCGCCTGCGCCATGCTGACCGCCTCATGAGAGGCGGGGGAGTTCTGCGAAAGGCCGACCTGGTGCGGTTGGAGCCAGAGGATCTGCTGAAAAGCAGGGTGTTCGACGACCCTGTGATATCGGGAGCAGCAACGCCCACCTAAGCCCTGAGAGGCTGGCCCTTTCAAGCCGAGGGTCGTATGGGAAAGGACTTATGACGCTGGAGGTTACCAACTGGTTAGAAGGAATCCACTATCCTTCCGCATTCGATCGCGTCATAGCCACTCAAAGAGCCGAGCTGCTCTGCTAGCCAGCTGCTTCCCAAGGCGCGCAAGAGCGCCTGAACCTCTACTGACCCTATAGACGAGTTCGCCACGACCAGGTCGTAGCGCTCAGTTGCCAACGGCACAAAGGCCATCTCGTAGGCCAGAGCTGCAGGCTCGCTGGCGATCCCCGCGTCAGCGAGGCCCCAGGCTACTGCGGCTGCGACCTCCAGGTGCCCCGGCGCCTCAGCGCAGGTAGGGCCGAATGTGTCAAGGTCCAGACCAGCTCTGTAGAGCTCGCGCTCAAGCAGCGCCCGTGCCTCTGAGCCTGGCTCCCTCTGGACGACTCTGAGCCCGAGCCTGGCTATGTCTCCAACCCCTTTCACCTGCTTTCGATGATGAGGTGCGAGCACGATCCCTTCCCTCCAGGTGGTAAATCCAAGTACTTCCGCTCCCAGCGAGCCTAGGGCTGCACGTGCGGCCTGCCTGTTGTAGGTTCCACTGGCAGGATCTGCCAGATGGATCCCTGCAGCATGGACGAGTCCCGCTTGGAGCAAGCTAAGCGCTCGGGAGCTTGAACAGGGCCACCAGAGCAGATCCACTGGTGGGCTGGCGCGCTCCAGCAGGGGACCCAGTAGTGCAGTCGCGGGGTCGCATCCTGCGATCACAAGACTTGCCGATATCGGGGCAAGCGGGGACAGGACCCGGGAGGGGCTACCATCTCCACGAGGAAGGTCTTGGTGCGAGCTCGAGATCGCACTAGCTGGGAGAAAGCCCGATGCAA
>JAMCQF010000156.1:2218-2525 GCA_023379605.1 Actinomycetota bacterium | reverse complement strand
GGTACGGGCTATAGACGAGGTGTCGCTGTCGGTCGAAGCAAATGAGCTGCGTGCCCTGATCGGACCGAACGGGGCGGGGAAGTCAACCCTGTTCAACTTGGTGAGTGGCCATCTCCAACCCGAAGATGGCACGATCTTCTTCGATAATCGCAGGATCGAGCGGATGCGGCCAGCAGCTCGATCTCGCCTTGGCATAGCCATCACTTTCCAGACCGTGCACCTCTTCCAAGGGATGACAGTGATCGAGAACGTCATGGTCGGGGCGCATTCTTGGACCAGGCATGAGTTCGTAGAGGCGGCTCTCCTG
>JAMCQF010000156.1:0-2208 GCA_023379605.1 Actinomycetota bacterium | reverse complement strand
TACGCCAAGTTCCGTGAGGAGCCTTTGATACTTGAAGAGGCGCTGGAGGCACTTGCCCGCACTGGGCTTGCTCCGTGGGCCGGCGCGCCCGCAGAGTCATTGCCGTTAGGCAAACAGCGTGCGCTACAGGTGGCTCGGGCGTTGTGCGGGCGTCCGAAGCTCCTGTTGCTTGACGAGCCGGCGGCTGGTCTAAGAGGAGACGAGCGCCGTGAGCTTGCCGAGCTCCTCGTCAATCTTCGTCTAGGAGGTCTAACGATGCTGCTGCGTTCGGTCCGATCAGGGTTTGTGAGCGAGGTTGCCGATCGGGTCACGGTCCTCGATATGGGCAAGGTGATAGCTGAAGGCACTCCAACTGAGATACGCGAGAACGAAGCGGTCATTACCGCATATCTGGGAACGGCGACAGCAGATGGCCTTCTTGGCGCCGGGTGATCGTGCTGGTCCGGGCAGTGTAGATGGCCACACTGGCTTGGGCCTCGATGGTTTGGGTAGCACCGAGCCGGTTGTGACCAAAGCGCTGGGTGGTGGGCAGACCGTCCTCAGCGTTGAGGACCTTGTCGTCCGCTACGGCACCGCAGTTGCCCTCGAGAGCGTCAGTCTTAACGTCGAGCGCGGTGAGATGGTCGCTCTCATCGGTGCGAATGGTGCAGGGAAGACCACTTTGCTGAACGCTCTGTCGGGGATGCTGGTCCCGAGCGCCGGGCGGATCTCCTGTTCGGGGAAGCTTGCCCACGTGCCCGAAGGCCGTGAGCTCTTTGCCGAGCTCAGCGTCGACGACAACCTGCGTCTTGGGGCGTGGAAGGCGACATCAAGGGACACTTCACCGATCTACGCGCTCTTTCCCAAGCTGGACAAGCTCGCCAAAAGGCGCGCTGGCGGACTATCAGGTGGTGAGCAGCAGATGGTAGCGATCGGTCGGGCTCTCATGGCGAGGCCCGATCTGCTCGCTATCGACGAGCTGTCCCAGGGTCTTGCACCGAACATCGTGCAGGAGCTCAGCCGCCATCTCATCAGGTTGAACTTAGAGACGGGTCTGTCCGTGCTGCTCGTGGAGCAGAATGCCCGCTTGGCGCTAGGTTTGTGCAGGCGTGCCTACGTTCTTGATACCGGTCACGTCGTTCGCGAAGGTCTCTCCTCGCAGCTGCTGGATGATGCGTCCGTTCAGCAGGCCTATCTGGGGGGGCCTTTGGTGTCATGAGCGCGTTCTTGCAGTATCTTGTCACCGGTGTAGCTCGCGGGTTTCTATTCGCACTCCTGGCTACCGGGTTCGTGGTCATCCACCGGGTGACCAAGGTGGTTAACTTCGCCCAGGGCGCATTTGCCGTGCTGGGCGGGTTCATCGCGTACTCCCTGCTCCGAGCGGGCATCCCGCACGGCGTCTCGGAGGTCATAGCTGTGCTTGCAGCGGCAGCGATCGGCCTTTTATTTGGAGCGGTAACGATTCTCGGCAACATGTCTCCTATTGCCTCGCTCATAACGACTATAGGCCTCGCCATCCTGAGCGAGGCCGTCGCGATGATCGCGTGGGGCACCACGCCCCTTACATTCTCCGGCATTGGCGGTGCTGACATTCATGTGGCTGGCGTGTACCTGCCCAAGCAGTACCTGCTCCTCATCGGGGTGAGCATGGTCGTGCTGATCGTCCTATGGCTTGTGCTCGACCGTACCTATATTGGCAAGGGGATGACAGCGTGTGCCTCCAATCCATACGCGGCGAAGCTATCAGGGATCAACGTGAAGCGGATAGGGCTGCTCGCTTTCGCCATAGGTGGCGCCCTCGGGGGCCTCGGAGGCGTGCTGATCATGCCTCTTTTCCCTCTCACTTACGACGGTGATGTGTCACTGGCAATCCTCGGCTTTGCGGCGGCGATCGTCGGGGGGTTGCCCAGGCCTCGCGCTCGTTGGTGGGCTTGTCTTCGGGATCGCCGAGCAGATGGTGGCGGGCTACTGGTCGCCAGCTAACGAGAGTGCAGTCGCTCTGGCGATACTGATCGTGCTCCTTCTGTGGCAGGCTCACCGCCAGCGTGCCGAGGATCTGGCATGAAGAAGCTTCGCTCTCAAGACATCGCAGGCAATCTCCCGGCCACGGTTGCATGGGTGATCATCGCAGTGGCTACGCTCGTGGCTCCGCTCGTGCTCAGCACGCCGCAAGTGATCATCTATGTGACTATTGGGCTCGCGACCATGGCCGTGGCGGGGCGGTTGGTG
>JAMCQF010000155.1:2935-5221 GCA_023379605.1 Actinomycetota bacterium | reverse complement strand
CAGCCACGTACCTAAGTCCAACTGCTCTTCTCGCTGATCTGGGCTGGTCCAGCTCAGGCGCCAAAGCTCTGCCTTGTGGCGATCCCCAGATGACGGGCACCTCAGCCTTGGAGAGGAGCTCTTCTACCTTTGGACCGTAGCCCTCTTCCGCAGGTCCGAGCAGCCAGTACGTGGCACCAAGAAAGTTGGCGATGCTAAGCGCAGCCGGTATGTTCTTGCGCCCTATGGCACGAGTTGGCTGGAGGACGATGAGTGCTGCAGGGTCGAGCCCGAGACTCGCCCTGGCAGCCTCCTTTGACACCTTTGGGGGAGGGGCGTCGAAGGCGTTGTAGATGGTGACCGCATCGATCCCACGATGAGCCAGCTGGCGCCGGGAGAGCTCGTTGATGGTGACGTGGGCCCAGGCGGGGTCATCCGGTGGCGGAGGGAAGTGGCTGAAACGTGCCCGCTGCCATGGAAGGTCATGGTGATGGAGGATGGCGGGCCTGCCGGCGAGAGTCCGGGCCAGTGTGTGCGATGCTGGCGGATTCAGGGGAAGCGAGCAGAGGTTCTCCACGACTACCAGGTCGGCAGTGCTCAGGGCATCCGAGAGCTCTGTTGGGCTGGGAGGAGCCATGGCGTCGATGCTCAAGCCCTCTACGATTTGGTCAGCTTTGCCTTCTCCTGCCACCGTGATCACCTTAAAGCCGAGCTCGCAGAGCGCGCGTTGCCACTTGGACGCCTCGACGGAGACCCCGTCTGTTCCGCCAAGGCGGAATGAGACAATGGCAGCTGTAGGGATGAGACAGCCTAGGGCAAGCTGGTGGTGAAAGGCGGTCGTGGCCGTCTAAAACCAGCGCGCTGCGCACAGCCATCTTTTGCCAAGACCAAGAGCTGGGCGGGATGGCGGCAAGGCGCATCTTCTGGCAGTAGCGTCCAGCCAAGGCGGCATCGGCTACCTTTCTGAGCTGATGATCCAGGCCAAGATGGCTCGTAAGAAGAAAGCGGGGATAGTGGCAGTAGCGAGTGAAGCTGAAGAGGTGCTCTATGAGGACCACGACGGGGTAGCGAGAGTTACGATCAACCGGCCAGAGCGCCATAACGAATTCCATGTCCTGGGGCGTGGTGGAGGGGTTGCGCGGCGCCTTTGACCGAGCCAAGCACGACAGCGCAGTGAGGGTCGTGGTGCTTGCAGGGGCAGGGGAGAAGTCCTTTTGTGCCGGGGCGGACCTGACGGGAATGGTCGAAGGCGGAGGGTTCCTGGCTTTGCATAAAGCCAGGGGCGAGCTGGCGGGGTTCTTCACCGAACTCTGGGAGCTGGGCAAGCCGACAATCGCCAGGGTCCAGGGATATGCCCTGGCTGGCGGGTTCGGCCTCGCCTTGGCGTGCGACCTCATCGTGGCCTCCGAAAGGGCCACGTTCGGCGTCCCAGAGATCGGTGTAGGGCTGTGGCCCTACATGGTGACGGTGCCGATGCTAAGGGCAATGCCCGCGAAGAAGGCCCTTGAGCTGATCATGACCGGACGCCGGGTGAGCGCTGAGGAAGCAGAGCGCATAGGGTTCCTCTCACGGGTTGTCCCTCCTGGTGAGCTCGATGCGGCGGTAGATGAGCTAGCCACATCCCTTGCAGGCCGTTCGCCAGCTGTCATGAAGCTGGGCCGGGACAGCTTCTACAAGGTGCTCGACGATGGAACCCGCGAGGCCTTGGGATATCTGCATGCCATGCTCACCGTCACGGCCATGACCGAGGATGCTGCTGAGGGTACCGCCGCTTTTTCCGAGAAGCGCCCACCTACCTGGCGGGGCCGGTGACCGAGGTAAGGCCGAGCAAGGCTCCGAACTGCATCACCGGGCCTACCTGGCGGGGCCGGTGACCGAGGTAAGGCCGAGGTCCATGGGGCATCGATTGTGAGCAAGCAGCAGCCGGAGCTGTTCTAGACAGTTGGGGCTAGGTTGCGGCTCTAGGCGAAAGTGAGGATATGGCAATGACCAAAAGAGCACTCGTGACAGGGATAACCGGCCAGGACGGCTCCTATCTGGCAGAGCTCCTCTTAGAGAACGGCTATGAGGTCGTGGGCATGCTGCGGCGGTCAAGCACTGTCAATTTTGAGAGGATTGCCCACATCCAAGACAGGATCACCCTTGTCACGGCCGATCTTTTGGACGAGGCCTCCATGATACAGGTGCTAAGGGAGCACAGGCCTGAAGAGGTCTACAACCTGGCAGCCCAATCCTTTGTGCAGACCTCTTGGACCCAGCCAGTCCTCACAGGCGAGACGACGGCCTTGGGCGTGACCCGCTTGCTTG
>JAMCQF010000155.1:0-2925 GCA_023379605.1 Actinomycetota bacterium | reverse complement strand
TTATGGAGTGGCAAAGGTCTATGGGCACTGGATCACGGTCAACTACAGGGAGAGCTACGGTTTATATGCCTGCTCTGGGATGCTCTTCAACCATGAGAGCCCCAGGCGTGGTCTGGAGTTTGTGACTCGCAAGGTGACACACGGCGTCGCTCGAATAAAGGCCGGGCTTCAGGAAAAGCTCTTCCTGGGCAACCTCGACTCCCAGCGTGATTGGGGGTATGCCCCTGACTATGTGGAGGCCATGTGGCTAATGCTCCAACAGGACGAGCCCGATGACTTCGTCATAGCCACAGGTGAGACCCATTCGGTCCGGGAGCTGTGCCAGCTGGCGTTTTCCTGTGCCGGCCTTGAATGGGAGGCCCACGTCGGAGTTGACGAGCGCTATCTTCGTCCGGCCGAGGTGGACCTGTTGATAGGCGACGCGTCCAAGGCTTCAAGGGTGCTCAGATGGCGCCCAAAGGTCGACTTCGCCTCAATGGTCGAGCAGATGGTGCAAGCTGATATCGCACTGGTGACCAGATCCTTAAAGTGAGCTGGCAGCTCAGGCCTTCTGGGCTCCAAGCCAAGAGATGTCACTGAGCTGGGAGTTTCTCGTTGCTTGAGGCGCTGTTAGCACTCTTAGGCTTCCGGCTGGCCCCCGCCTGGAAGATCTGGTGCGTTGGCTTCTACCATGGTGGAGCTTCATGGCCCTTGCAGCCCACTTCCGCTCTGCTACGGCGCTAGCCGGGAGATACCCGGTGCTGGCCGGCTTGGACCTCGACGTCTCCGTCGGGGAGGTTCTCGTCGTCCAAGGTGCCAATGGCGCTGGCAAGACCAGCCTGCTGAGGGTATGTGCCGGACTCCTGCCGGTTGTGGCAGGAACAGCAGAGGTCATGGGCTGCGACTTGAAGGTGACCCCAACCGAGGTCCGTCGTCACGTGGGGCTTTTGGGCCACTCTGCGGGCCTCTACGACGATCTCACGGTTTTGGAAAATGTGCGCTTTGCCGTCCGTGCAGCGAGGGGGAAAGCGTCTTTGGTGGAGGGTGCTCTGGAGAGGGTAGGTATGGCCGGAAGGCTCTTATCAGTGCCCGCTTTCCGGCTCTCTGCCGGCCAGCGCAGGCGGACTGCCCTGGCCGTGCTCTTGGCTCGCAACCCAAGGCTGTGGCTCCTCGATGAGCCACATGCCGGCCTCGATGCTCAAGGACGTGACCTCGTGGACTCCCTGGTTCGGGAGGTGTCAGCGGGTGGTGCAACAGTGGTGTTGGCCTCCCATGAGCCGGAGCGCTCGGTCCCACTGGCTGATCGAGTTGTGCTCATAGCAGGGGGCCGTGCAGTCTCCTCACAGCCAGAGCTGGCTGACCAACAGCACCCAGGTGCGGTTCCCCTCATGGAACCCACCCTGTCGGGGTCATCTGGTCCGCGAACACAGCCATCAGCGACCATCCCCGAAGCGGTCATGGAGGAGATCCATGTGGCGTGACGCTCTTTTGGTCGCCGGCAAGGACATCCGCATAGAGTGGAGGTCCCGGGTGGGGACGAACCAGATCCTGCCTTTTGCGGTGCTCGTGCTCATGCTCTTTGCCTTTGCCCTAGGACCGGGCAGGGAGGTCCTTGCCCCTGCCTCCTCTGGGCTTTTCTGGTTGGCTGTATTGCTTACCACCCTTCTTGCCGTGCAGAGAAGCTTTTCGGTCGAGTCTGCAGATGGTGCTGGTGACGGTCTGAAGCTGTCTGGTATGGACCCAGCCGGGGTGTTCCTTGGGAAGGCGGCAGCCATCACAGTGCAGCTTTTAGTGGTGGAAGTAGTCGTGGGAGCAGGTGTGGTCTTCCTGTATGGAGCCAGGCTTGGGGATCTGGCAATGGTGGTGATAGGCGCGCTGGCTGGGGCTATCGGGCTTGCTGCTGCGGGCACAGTGTATGGGGCACTGTCTGTTGGACTGCGGGTCCGGGAGACCCTTCTTCCCCTGCTGCTGCTGCCCGTCGTGGTCCCGGTGCTGCTTGCAGGCACTAAGTCCTGGGATGCCGCGATATCTGCGCACCCATCCTCGGGGCTTCCCTGGATGCACCTGCTAGCGGTGTTTGCGGTCGTTTATGTGACACTGGGCGTTCTCGCCTACGGAGCTTTGATGGAGGCTGCATGATGAGTACAGATCAGCTTGAACAGGGAACTGGCGGCGCAAGCGTAGGGACCTCAGCGACAGGCAAGCTGGCTGAGCGAAAGTGGCGCAAGGCAGAGCATCTGTTGGGGATAGCCGCAGTGGTAGGAGTCGCAGCGACTATCTGGCTGGGTCTATGGGTGACCCCCCCTGCCCAAGTCCAGGGCAACCTCGTTCGCATGCTCTACATCCATCCCCCTGTTGCATGGGTGGCCTATCTGGCTTTCGGCGTTACGGCCCTTGGGAGCCTGCTGTTCCTCTGGCCACGAACCCGCGCCACGCGCTGGGACCGCCTGGCTGGGGCCTCAGCGGAGATTGGCGTGGTTTTCACCGCCCTTACGATCATAAGCGGCTCCATCTGGGGGAAGCCGACCTGGGGCGTGTGGTGGACCTGGGATGCGCGGCTCACCTCGACGGCGCTGCTGCTCGTTCTCTATATAGGCTATCTGGCCCTGCGGCGGGTTCCCGGTGAGCCAGTTGCGCGTGGCAAGCGGTCGGCGGTGGCTGCGCTGGTCGCGTTTGCAGACATCCCGATCGACCACTTCTCGGTTGACTGGTGGCACACCCTTCACCAAAAGGCCACCGTGCTCACGGCCACGCTTGTGCCCAAGATCCATGGATCCATGGCTTGGACGTTACTTTTGGGGTTCGTCGCGTTTACTTTGCTGTACTGCTGGATGCTCATTCAGCGCTATAGGGTAGAGGATCTGCTGGAGGACATGGAGGATCGTGAGCTTGCAGCTGCCATCAGCGAGCGGCACGCAGAGGCTCCTGTAGGGAATGGTTCGAGCA
>JAMCQF010000154.1 GCA_023379605.1 Actinomycetota bacterium | reverse complement strand
GGAGCGGAGATGGATGGCGGTGCACTGGCTGGAGAGGACGCCCAAGACAGCTGAGGAGCTCGGGAGAGCCCAAGATCGAGCACAGTCGTGCTCGTGGCGTTGAACGCTCCATATCCCTCCCCCCCCAACGCTGAAGCTGGCAGCCAGTCGTTGGTCCAGGGCGCACTGTCAAGGCTTGCCGAACCGACATAGGTGTCTTTAAGTGCTGCGGGCGCCAAAATGAGCAGAGTGTGGCCGCTGCCGCTATGGACAGCTATATCGGGGAAGGATGGACTAGACAGAGCAACTATTGGGAGACCTGGCGTTTCAGGGTACATGCCCAGAGCAGCCCATACTGCCCAAGAGCTCAGCTCACCTAAGTCGTCATTTCCGGGGATCCCTCCTGGAGTAAGCGAGTACTCCTTTGTCAGGATAGCTCGTGTTATCGCCTGAGTCTTCCAGGGCGCTCCAGTGTAGTCATATAGGAAAGGTGCCTCGAGGTCCGGTTCGTTTCCAGCCCAGTAGTAAGGTAGCTGCGAGCCTGCATTGAGATGCTCGAAGAAGGCGTCGAGCCGTGCATTGGCGGTAGAGTCTCCACCCAGAGCGCTGATAAGTCCCTCAACGTCCTGGGGAACCAGCCAGGTGTACTGAGCGGCGTTTCCTTCGTCGAATCCAGGTTGTGCTATGTCACCGCTGGGGATCTGCGCCGGCGGTTGGGATGGAAAGGCTCCACCTGTAGAGCGTGGCTGGATGTAGCCGTCTTGGGTGTCAAAAGTGTTACGCCAGTTGCCTGACAGAGATAGCAGCAGCTGCGAGGTCTTCAGGTGACCTGAGCTGGCGGCTACTTGAGCTACTGCGAAATCATCTAGGGCATACTCCAGGGTCTCAGAAGCTTCACCAGGGACGTACCCAAGTCGGTTGAAGCTCGACAGCCCTGGACGTTCCATGTACCACCCTTGGCCGAGATCGCCGCTCGAGTACGATTGCGGCGACAGAGCACCTTTGAGCATTGCCTGCAAGACAGCTTGGACATTCACTCCCTGCGCACCGAATGCCAGCGCCCCCGCGATGACTGGATCGGCGGAATCCCCTGTCATAACGCCGGTATAGTGATTGGCAACGGGCCATTTCGGCAGCCAGCCTCCCTGATCGGCGTCCCGTAGGAGTGATTGGACCATCTGACCTGCTCGTCGTGGCACTAGCACGGCAAGCAGAGGCATCTCAGAGCGATAAATATCCCATTCTGAGAAGTCTGTGTACTGAGCCTGGCCGGCCTGCAGATGATGGACCTGCCCGTCGAATCCGAGGTACGCACCGCTCGCATCAGAGAACAAGGTCGGATCGAGGAGGCTGTGGTAGAGGTTGGTGTAAAACAGGCTCTCCTCGGCTGGAGTTCCACCCGCCACCTGGATCCTGTCTAGGACCCCGTTCCACGCAGCGGTCGCTTGAGCGCGCACCGAAGATAGGCTCCAGGCGGGATCTTCGGCTTGCAGGTTCTCCTCAGCTCCAGAAATGCCAGTGTACGATATCGCTACCTTGAGATAGATCACAGGATCGAGATAGGTGTTGAAGCTCAGCCAGGCACCCGATCCAGGCCCGTTTGCAGAGACTCCGTTGGGATGGACTTCCCCCGATTGCCATGTGCCGCTTGAGACGGAGGCAGAGCTGACAACCGCTACGAAGTAGAGCGTGGAGCCCCCGTGCTGGCCACAGAATCCCTTCGTTGTGGAGGAGCCCGTTATCTCAGTCGGGCTCACGATGTTGACCGAAGCTGCTGAGTCACCAGCTTGGCTGTCTCCTACCTTGAAGAGAAGGTTGGCCTCCATTGAGGCTGGGAAGCTGACCTTGGCTATTCCGGTTCGGTCAGTGACTGCGAGCTGCATGCCTATCGCAGGAGCGCCAAGCTCAGCGGAGTAGTAGCCAGGTGAGGCACTCTCGGTGGAATGAGAAAGGCTCTGGGTTGCGCCTTGCGGGTTCGGTCCTACCCCTCCCACCGTGGGCAGGATGGGGACGTCGCCGTCGACGGGACAGGCTGGGCCCGAGAGATGCGTGAGGCTGAGGCCAGTGGTCGCAGTGTCGTTGTAGCTGAATCCACCCCCTGGAGGCAAAGAGGTGGTATCAGGGCTCCACTGGATCATCCCGAATGGCATGGTGGCACCTGGGAATGTGTCGCCCTGGTTGGCCGTGCCGACAAAGGTGTCTACCAAAGACGCAGGCTCTTCTGGCGCGCCAGACGCTAGTGCCGCTTTAACCTGGTCAGAGAGGCTTTGGGAGGGCACTCGCGTCGAACTGGCAATGCCCAGATTCAACCTGTCCCCGGTTAAAACCCCTGTGGCAGTTGCACCCGCTGGGGTCAAAGAAGGACCGCTGACCCATGGCTTGGCAAGTCCCACCCCTATGAGAGCTGTACAAAGAGCACTCACAGTGGCAACCTCTACAAGAAGAGCCGATCTGACCTTTTTTGTGAACACTAAAGGTAGTCATCGTCACTACTTGTGGGATCCTTTAGGCGGTTGCGGTACTGCTTGCACTCTTAGAGGTAGCATTGTGGCGGTGGCAACCCGTTCAGCGTTTAACTTGGTGCCTGCGCAAAGCGTAGAAGCTCTAGGCAGCGGGGTAGTTCCCGTCAGTGAGCCACCTGGGCAGGGACCAGTGAGATCTCGTGCACCTCTTGGTCGGCTGCTGCACAGAGGTGTGATCCTCACAGCGACACTCTTGGACTTGGGATTCCTGGCCGCGCTGACCGGCTGGATCGGATGGTATGCTCACGACTTTCGGGGCTTTCCGAAAGGCTACGATGCCTGGGGGCACCTTGCCACTATCCATCTCGTTCTAGCCAACTGGCCACATTTTCTGTGGAATTACGCCTGGTACGGCGGCTTCGCTGCCTTTCCGGGCAGCTACCCGCCTCTTTACACACTAATAGCAGCTGGTGTGGTGGCGGTGTCTGGCATATCGATTGCACATGCGATGCTGCTGGTCGCTGCCGGGATATACCTCGTTGCTATCGGCTCGCTCTATGGCTTCGTCCGCCTTATTGGCACAAGCCGCCTCGCAGCTGTGATCGCGGCTGTTCTCGCGCTGGCTGCCCCAACGTTGTGGGCGCAGTCACTAATGAACGGGCTGTATCCACGGCTCACAGCAATGGCATTCTCAGACCTGGCCACAATGCTGGCAGCATTTTATGCACGCAAGCCCAGCCGGTTTCGCATGGCGGCTGTGGCTTTGGCTCTTGCAGGGGCATGGTGCTCACATCCAGTAGTGGCCGTCATCGGCACAGTCCAGGTCATGGCAGTGCTCATTGCGGTTCCACGGTGGCCATACGAAGTGCGCTTGAAAAGAGCCGCGGTCATCGCAGGGATCGTAATGGGGCTGATTGCCTGGTTCTACGTTCCGTACTTCCTAAAGAGCACAGTTTACTACCTGGCCAATCCCCAGCACCTTCTAGTTGCCGGGAGTCCCATACCCCTCTCGGTCCTGTTCAAGCCCGGCGTGGTGCCGCTGGCTGCGCTGTCTGCGGTCCTGCTCCCTGTGACAGCGGCTTTGGGCCTGACGATGGCCTTTCTACTGTGGAGACCCCGTTGGGCACGACGCCTCCCTCCTCAGGCTCTGGAGGGCACCGGGTTCTTCGAGCGACGTAAGCAGATAGCGATTCAGGCCTCAGCGGGCGCCGCGCTTATGGTTCCCGCGGCAGGGTGCATTGCATACGGGCTCTTCGGCTACCTAGTGAATGCTCATCTATATCTTAAAGGGATTGAGCCAATAGATGTACTTGCATATGCAGTCTGGCCATTGGCAGCCGCCTGCGGAGTCGTGCTGGGTGGGATCCTTCGACTGAAGGGCCATGCCTGGCGGTACCTTTTGATCGGCGCAGTAGCCGTGGCCTCAGTAGCATGCCTGGTCCTTACAGTGCCGATACTTCCCCGGACCAATGTGGATGGCCACAATCCCGACCAGGAGGCGCTCATCTCGCTCCTGCCCCCCCAGGCAGCCCATGGAGAGCAGCAGTATCGGGTAGGTGGGACCATAGACCCGGAGACGGACTGGATCAATGCCTTTACCACTTCACCGGAGAACAGGGGCTATTTCAGCCAGGGAATTCTCCATCTAAACGACCAGGTCTGGATGGAGGATACGATGGCGAGCAAGACTGCTCCGTTGGGAGAACGCCGGTTCATCTTGGATTGGTATGCTATACGATGGTTCTATGCAGGGCCCGGCAGCTCGTATTATGGCCCTTACCAGAATGCACCACAGGATTTCAGCGAGATCGGATCTAGCTCAGTAGGACCACCATACCGCACCTATACTTACCGCCAGGCTTCTCCAATCCTGGCCCCGGTCTCAGCTCCAACAGCCTTGGTGATCTCCAGCAAGTACGGCTACTCACTGGTGCTCCGCTCACTCGCCCCGGCTGACTATGGCCCACGACGGGTGGTTCCGGTCGAAGGTCACCAGGATATAAACGATTACAGTCTGGCTGAGCTTAGCAAGTTTCCCGTCGTAGTTCTTTATGGATTCGATGCAAGCAACGTGAACGCGGCAGCAAGGCTTCTACTCAGCTATGAGAGGGAGGGGGGAACCATAGTTGCCGATGAGGCAGGAGACATCCCTCTGGTCAATAAGCTTATCGCTGCAGGAGCTCCCGTGCCGATCAGGGCAGCGAACAATGTCGAAGTATCGAATACCTGGGGTCTGCGCGGCCAGGGCAGCCCTCGCCTGCTCAAGGGGCTTGACCTCTCCAAGTTCGGCCCTCCACTTTATGGCTCATCTTCTCCATGGCTTACAGTAGAGGCGTCTGAGCTGAAGTCTGGATCAAAGGTCGTTCTGAGAAGTGACGGACATCCTGTTATCGTAGAAGGCCGTGTAGGACGTGGCAAGTTCATCTGGAGTGGTTTGAACCTACCTTATCACGAAGCGGTGTTCGGGGATAGGACCGAATCGAGGCTATGGGGCCGCATGCTTACTGACTCCCTGGCTGCCTCTAGAGCGGCAGGGACTCCTGGTGGAACTGCCCGGATTGTGAGCGCCGACAAGGCCATCGTGTCCACAACTTTTGGGCAGGCGAGCGGCGTGCTATTTAAGGAAATGGATGCTCCCGATTGGCACGCGTCAATAAATGGGCATTCCGTGGCCATCTACCCAGCTGGCATGGGCATGATGTACGTGCCGTTGCCCCGAAGACTCAGTGGGAGAGCTCTTGTGACGTTCCAGTACCAGCTCTCTGCCAAGGAGCTCGGCTCTATTGGGATCACCGTGGTCACACTTTTTGGCTTGGTGATCTTTGTGGCGGGCATTCCGACTGGGTTCTTCTGTCGCCAACTGGAACATCTACTGCGACGGCTCGGGCTGCTTATGTGATGTATCTTTCACGGAGCGCTCTTGTGCGCTCGACTTATTGGGATACAAATGCCGGTTTAGCCCTAGGGAGCTGGTAGTGTCTAGGCTGTAATTTCCCCGTGATAGGAGCCCATTGTTTTGCGGCTGTTGGTGCGGCTATAGCTTCGCTCCCATACCATTTTGTGGAGGTAGGATAAGTAATGTCGAATAAGGTCGCCGCCGCTTCCGGTATGGCTTATCACCTCCTGAGAGAATCCTGGGACGATCTCTGTTATCGCTGTGGTCCGGGTGCCGGTGGTCACCCCATGGACGGTCGCTACACCGTCAAGGCCTACGGCAGCGAGGGACTCTCGTGCTATCGCAGTTAGCATGGAGCCGATGGGACTGCTGAGTTCTATCTCTAATGGCAAGTTATCTGCTCCCCTTGCAGACGGCAGCCAACGTGGCGTCGCCCCGAGGACGGTCATGTCTGGGGCCACTACGATGGCGACCGAGAATGGCTGGCCACTTGGATGGGAGGTGACGAGCAGTGGCACGTTAGATCGTGCTACGGCTAGCTCGACCTCATTGGGACCTGTTAGCACCTGAGGATGGAAGTCTGCCAACGCCCATCTGGAGCACACTCGCCACGGACCTGGCACCCCCTCTGTGCTGGCCTGCGCGCTGGGTAGCACTGCCAGTCCGGCCATACGCAACTGGTCGTAGAGAAGCCAGCGGTCCAAACAGCGATTTAAAGCAGCAGGACTTGGGAGCCAGTGCAGCACGGAGGCTTTGTCCAGCCACTGTGCTGCTTGCGCCAGGACCCACAATGCCTCACTGGTGGCGGGAATGACGGCTTGGGCTCTTCCTAGGCTTGCCGCTTCGATAAGCGATCCTAGGTATCCAGGTGCACCAGGCGATGGTAGAACCTGGGTTCCGCTCGCCAGTGCAAATCCCGGCGCCGAGCGCTGTGAATCCGTGGCGATGACAGTGCAGCCGCCTCGACGAAGTGCATCGATCAGCGCCACCGAGGTTGGGTCACAAGCACCTGCAACCAGCACACGCAAGGAATCTGGAGGCAGCCCCCAGCTTGGTTGCTCGAGAGGAGCTGCAGGGGTGGCCTGCGCGAGAGGAGCTGCAGGGGGGGCCTGCGACTGGGCTTGGGATTGTGAGCCGGTTGAGACCGCTCCTGTAAAGTCAGGGGCAATACCTCTGCTCGGAGCCTGTGCGCTGGCTGTGCTTCCAGGCTGGATCTGGAGGTGGTGGTGGGCCCATAGCCAGAGGTCCACCAGAGCTTCCGAGCCAGCTGGCTCCCAGTGATCTCGGATAACGCTCTGGGCAATCGCGTCTAGTACAGTGGGTTCGGTTTCCACCTTCGAGCGCCATAGGAGCAGTTCGCCTGCGCCTGGGTAGCGGTGCGCGCTCATGAGCTCAAGCGCGGCCAGCCGGTCAGCGGGATCTGGTGCGGCCAGGGCCTTGCCCAAGCGTATAGAGGCTCGCCTACGGGCTACGAGGCGCCAGGCCACGCCCATGACAACCAATGCCACAGCAGCAAGAGCCAGCAATCCAGTGGCGATCCCTTTCACCTCACTGCCGCCTTGTGGCTTTGGGGCACCTCAGCAAGGCGTAGAAGCGTTTCGAGCTCATGACCTCACCTGCGCTCCCAGCTCCGAGACAGCTTGACCGATAACTACGTTTTAGGCAGTTTAGCCGCCCGGTGCCCTGCCAGCTCATTGAGGGAGCAAGCCTGGTCATGCCAGCCAGCCTTTTGGGTGGACAGCAGCTAGTTGAGCTGGCTGTTAAGTCATAACCACATATTGTGCTCAAGGGTGCCCTAAAAAATCACGATAAGTAGTGTATGCATGGCCAAAAAACACTGATGGCGGTTATCATGTCTTTTCTTGCAGTGCTCGCGCTGTCAGTGCTTATTGGCAAAGCAGTACTGGGGTCTGGGCCGGCCTTCAAGTACACCCCAGTAGCCTTGACCGGCTCCGTGGTACGCACCCAGCCAGATGCTGGTCTGGCAGGCAGCTCGCATGGAGTTGCTTTGGGAGATCGCCTGGGGATTGGCGGAGCCCCTTCACCCTCTCACGCTGAGCCTTGGTTGAATGCCGCAGGTGGTTCGCCGGAAAAGGCTGTCCTTGCGAAACCACAGTCGGCGAGCTCGCTGTCCCTAACGCCAGGGCAGACCCTGCCAGATGCTGCCGGTGGCATCGGGGTCTCACAAGCTACGGTCTCCGAGGTGGCATCTCAGGCCAACTGGATCCTAAGCGGTCAGTTTCCTGACGGGGCGCTCGACGAGGCTCCATTTCCAAGCTGGACCAGCTCGGTTACGATCAACCCCTATGTAGCCAACTACGGCGCGATGGGACTAGCCAGGGCTGCGGTGGTCACAGGCAACATGGCCTATGCCCAGGCGAGCTGGAGGTGGTTGGACTGGTATGCTCGCCACGAGCAGCCAGGGACGGGTTTTGTCGCCAATGCTACGGTTCCCAATCCATTTATCGCGGGCGACCATTCTACCTCCCTTGGCACGATGGACTCTACAGATGCTTATGCAGGCACCTTCCTGCTCGCTGCTTATGACACTATGACGGCTGATCCGAGCCAGTCAGAGCTTGCGGGGCTCGCTTCGGGCATCACAGGAGCGGTGAAGGCAATCGAGGCTACCCAGCAGCCCAACGGCCTCACATGGGCAAAGCCCAGCTACCAGATGGCTTATCTAATGGACATGGCAGAGACCCACGCGGGGCTTCTTGCTGCAGCAAGCCTTGCCCTGATCCTTGGCAACCATGCCCTTGAGGCAACGGCATCCAGGGATGCTTCCCTTATGGAGACAGGTGTGCAGAGCCTGTGGAACCCAACCACCCAGTCCTTTGATTGGGCAGCCACCTCAACTGCTGTGCAGCTCACCAACTGGAACAACCTCTACCCAGATGCGGCAGAGCAAGCTTGGGCCGTCGGGTTCGGGTTAGCGACACCTAGCCAGGCACACCTGATCATGAATGAGATCACCGCTCATGCTCCCCAGTGGGACGACCCTACGGCAACGGCGAAGTTCAAGGGATCCAGTGCTGCCCAGCCCGTGGGCTACTGGCCTGCAATCGGCTGGGGCTTCGATGCTGTGGGAAATATGCCCGCTGCCCAACAAGGCGCCACGAGCATCTACGCAGCGGCTGCTGTTGCTCAGGATGGGTGGCCCTTTACCTGCGAGGACTCTGCGCAGCTCATCATACTCTTAAGCGGCGGTCCGACTCTTGCTCCCACGGTGCCCACGACCCTGTAAAGGCGGCCTCCCGCACGGGAACCAGGTAGGTAGCGGCCTCCGCCCTGTCCTCGGTGCCCACGACCCTGTAAAGGCGGCCTCCCGCACGGGAACCTCTATGAGGATCTCGCTGATGGCTCTGGTGCCAGCGTCACAGCGATCTCGTGACGGGCCGTGCCTTTTGGACGGCCCATGACGCTGGCCGTGAGGATTGCCCCTATGAGGCAGGTTCCTGCAAAAAGCATGATCCCCGCTCCCGGTCCGGCCAACCCCGCCAGCAGACCGTACCCGGTGACGCCCACTATGCCCCCGAGCCTTCCCGAGGCCTCCGAGATGCCCTGGCTACTTGCGCGCACCTTGGTCGGGAAAGCCATGGCAGGAGCTATGACTATGGTCTTGTCTGGTCCCCCGGCGCCGAAGAAGAACGCAAGCGCGAGCAGAGCAGCGACGAGCCCATCTGGCGCATGGGTGCTGAGCATAAGCAGGAGACCGAGAGCCGTCAGGATCACACCTCTTGCTGCGAAGCCGATCAGCTGCAGCGGGCGGTAGCCAATGGCTTCAATCAAAAGGACCGTGACGAATGCAGCGGGTATGGTGACCGCCTTGATGGCTGTTGCGCCCAGGGCGCCGTTCGCGGCGGATTGAGTGAGCACAGTGGCAACGATGAGGGGAAGCAGAAGCGTTAAGCCCTGATCGCTTACCTGGTACAGGAACCAGTTTGCCGCCATTACTGCCAAGCTACCGTGACGTGCCTCGTAGAAGGTGTCTCTTAGGATATGGCGCCATGAGGCCAGGCGTTGTGTTGCCCAGCTTTGCGACTCGCCAATCCTGCGGCGCAGGCCAACGAGAGGAAGCGCTAGCAGCGCCCCAAAGCCGAGCTCCAGGCGCCACCCCTGGGAGCTCAAGTGGAGGAACAGGGCTCCTGTTGCATAAGCCAGCAGCACGCCGAAGTTGGCACTCCACATGATCCAGGCCATAGCCCGGCCCCGCGAGCCTTTGGGAGCGATCTCTGCTACATAGGGGAACACCACGGCAAAGTCGGTGCCTATGGCAACGCCGGTGAGTAGGCGGCAGACGAGAAGGACAGCGTAATCGGGCGATAGTGCACCTGCGATCCCACTTATAAGGAAAGCCAGTAGGTCGAGAACCAGCACCCGCCTGCGGCCGAACCGATCTGTCAGAAAGCCGGTGGTAACGCTACCGACCAGCATGCCTATGAGAGTGATGGTGCCAAGGGTCGTGACGAGGGGGGTGGACAGATGCCACTGATGGGTGAGCGGCTTGAGGGCTACTGCTATAGCTCCGAGATCGAAGCTGCCCACTAGGATGCCGGCTCCTGCGAGCGCTGCGCCCGCTCGCCAGGTGGCACAGCGACCTCCGTCAAAGGGTGCTCCAGGCAGAGCTGGCGGCTTATCTCCAGGGCGCATATCACCCGGCATGGCCTTACTCGCACCCTGCACGTAAGATATATTAGGTATACCTAATCACATTGTCCAACCGCTTGGAGTGTGACCGCCGGCTAGAAGCGCAAGCTTTGCGCTCCGGGGGTGTTCTCTCCTTGGTTGGATGATGAGCTCAATGCCTCCCCGCAAGCAAGCAAAGCCCCAGACGACCCTTCTTGGGACAGCACAGCTGAAGCGTCTCGTGGCGCCTTTGGCGGCACTCACGCTAGCGCTCGTGCCAGCTGGCGTGGCTAGCGCGCGCCCATTGGGCCATGGTCCTGTTCTGCACGAGTCCCAGGCCTCCAAGAGAGCTTCTGGCTCTATTGGGGAGAGCAGCTCGACGCCGCCAGGGATGGCTGAACGGTCGACCCATTTGGCTCGCCTGGGCGATAGCGCTCCGCCAGGGAGAGCCATACCCCTTAAAGTGGGGGCAAGCAGCTTGGAAGTAGCCTCGGGCTCCTCGGGGATTGCCGTTGGGCAGCCGGGGAGCAGTCGGCTTCCCGCTGCGTCGCCGTCAAGTCCCGACCGCTTGAGCGGGTTTCTGTCCGCCCCAGGCGGTCCTTTCATAAGGGACCGCTACGGCCGTGTGGTGATCCTGCACGGAGTCAACGCTGTTTACAAGCTTGCCCCCTACGAGCTCGTGGTAGGAGCCAAGGGGAAACCCTATGACTTCACTGCCAGCCAGGCCAAGCTCATGGCCTCTCTCGGGTTCGATGTGGTGCGTCTCGGAGTCCTTTGGGAAGGCCTCGAACCAGGAACGCTTGGCGCTAACAGCCCGTCCATCTGCACCGAAGGCGTCCCAGGTCACGCCCACCAGTACAGCCAGAGAGCTTTGGATGCATATCTGGCCAAAGTCCACCAAGTGGTAAACCTGCTTGGCCATTACGGTATCTACTCGCTCATCGATATGCACCAGGACGTCTACAGCCAGCTCTTTGCAGGAGAGGGTGCACCTGCATGGGCGGTTTGCACCAATGGATTGCCGCCGACCGACACGGGCAACTGGGAGGCCAACTACGCAGAGCCGGCGGTCGGGGTGGCCTACGACCACTTCTGGGACAATGACGTCGTTGGCAACCTTCAGGGCAACTACGACAGGGTTTACGGCGAAGTTGCTCGGTCCTTCAGGTCGAACCCATGGGTGGTCGGCTACGACCTGTTCAACGAGCCGTTCTCGACCGAGGTGTTCACTGCAGCGGGCAGTATGGAGTTCGACAACCGACTGGAGTGCTTCTACACAGGCAAAGCGCACCCTGGGGAGCTCAGTATCGGCCATTTGCCCACCATCTGCCCGCCAGACGATCCGGCAGAAGGCCTGATTGACCACATACTCTCGGCAGATCCGAGCCACCTTATCTTCTATGAGCCAGACGTCACCGATGACTTCGGCAACGTGGACGACATCGGACCCATGCCCTTTTCCAACCTCGTGCTCGACTTCCACGACTACTGTTTGGCAGGGAGCCTCTTTACCCAACTCGCCTCGAGCTGCCCTGCAGAGGAGCGGCTTACCTTGACTCAGCAGTCTGCGGCGCGCAGCCGGGATGCAAGCCCGACCGAGCCATCCGGGCCGGCCTGGTTCATGAGCGAGTTCGGCTCCATGAGCTCTAACAGCACTGCCAGCCAGACCGCCGACGATAACCTCCTAGGTTGGAGCTACTGGGCCTGGAAGTACTATGACGACCCTACTGGTGGGGCTGGAGAGGGCCTTGTGTCGTCGACGGGAAATCTCAAGATGGCCCGGGCGATGGTGCTCTCCCAGCCATATGCCCAGGCAATCGCCGGGACTCCAGTGTCGATGTCCTATGACATTTCTACCGACACCTTTCACCTCACCTACGTCCCGGACCACTCGATCTGGGCGCCGACGATCGTCTTTGTGCCCCGGCTTCACTACCCTCATGGCTATTGCGTTCATGTGAGCGGTGCCAACGTCACCTCTGAAGCAGGCAACAGCCATCTGATTCTCTCCAGGTG
>JAMCQF010000153.1 GCA_023379605.1 Actinomycetota bacterium | reverse complement strand
GGAAAACGATCGGTCCAACTCCCTCGATGCCGCCCGCGTGCTGCTTGGAAAGCTCCAAAAGCTGGTCACGCTGACGGGCAAGGTCATCGCTTGCTTCTGTTCCAAGACCGCTCCTGCTCCAAAAGACCATGATGGCCTCCTGATCAGAGCCTCCAGGCAGCTTGCGAAGCAGGGCTAGGACCTTCGCGGAAGGTGCCCCCCCAGGCAGGTAGCTGGCGGGGCCATTGTGCTCGTGAGCAGAAAGGCCTTTGCTTGCCACAAAGCAGATCGCAGACACCACAAGCCATCCGAGGATCACCAGGGCAGCTAGCTTGCGAGCCGCCCCAGCGTGCTCAGGCCCAGCCCCCCCACCGGGTTGTGTTCCCCCTCCGAGCCCGACGGGCCCTGGGTGTTCAGGCCGAGCGGGCCCATCGGAGTGCATGAGCTCCATACTATTAGTATGTGATACCAATAGTATTTACTCTGTTTCAAATGACCGTAGGAGCAGGAGATCACCAATGAGCGCAGCTGGAGGCCCAGAGCCGCTGGCTACTGCTGCCAAGGCAGGTGCTCGGGAGCAGAAAAAGCACACGACACGCAACTCTCTCGTGCAGGCGGCAGCGACACTATTTGCGCAAAGGGGCTTTAGCGCTTCCAGCGTAGACGAGATAGCAGCAATCGCTGGGCTTACCAAGGGTGCTGTATACTCCAACTTCGAGGGCAAGGCAGACCTAGCTCTTGCCGTGCTCGAAGACCGGCTAGACCGGCCGTTGCGAAAGATCGCAACTACCGGCCAGGAGGCTGAGCCAAGTCAGCGCAACAGGGCAGCGAGCGAGATGCTCCTCAGCCATGTCCAGGCACAGGCTCCATGGTTTGCCCTGGAGCTGGAGCTCACAGCGATTGCGGCCCGCGATCCCGTCCTGGCCGCAAAGCTGAGAGCCAGAGACGAGGCAATCTGTGCTTGGGTGGCATCCATCTTAAGCGAGGTGGTTGGCAGCTCTTCAAAGGTTCCACTTGACTGGCTGGCAAAGGCCTTCATCGCCGTCGGCAACGGCGTCGCCCTGGACCGGCTGAAAGGCTCCCATTGGGCATCACGAGAGCTACTCACTGCCATGTTCGACGCGGTCCTCAGCTGGGCAACCGGCGCTTAGGCGCACCCTGGAAGGCCCAAACGCTTGGTCCAGCAAGCGCTGCAAGCGCTGCATACTCTAGGAGAACCAACCTGCGACATCGACTATGACGTTGACGGTTCCCGCTGCGTTGTAAGCCTCAATGGCTCCATTCGAGCCCAAAGTCGTCATGGCCATATTGGCTCTGGTGGCACCTGGGCCCCAGTTGAGGTCCGAGACTACCGGCCGCAAGGAGAGCCCGCTCGGGTACAAGCTGAGATAGCTCGTGGCGGTCGTGGAGGTGATGGTCACGTTCGCAACGACCGCTGTGGCATCGGAAGGAACCCCGCCCAACCCTGTGACCTGGACCTCAAGGGTGCCAGATGGCTGGAGTGTCTTGCCATTGCACTGGGTTTGCGCTCCTGAGAGATCGCTCGGATTGCCAGGGCGGGTGTCGCAGATCCGAACTGGATCGCTCGCAGCCGTGAAGGTATCACCTGAGGCGGACGGGTTGGAGCCATTTGTGTACCAGCCCGAGACATCCACCACGATGTTTGGCGCGCCTGCACTGGAGAAGATCCGAACCTGGCCGTTGGAGCCCACGCCAACCACCACCCGGTTGGCGACGATGGCTCCAGGCGAGTAGTTGACGTCCGAGGCCATTGGAAGGCCCTGGCCCGAGGGGTACACTGTGAGGAATCCAGTTGCAGAGGGCTGGACTGCGGTCAGGTTCAAGACCACTGCTGCGACCCCGCTCGAAGGAACCCCGCCCAACCCTGCGACCTGAACTGAAAGCGAGCTGCCCGGTAGAGGAGCCTTCCCCTCGCACTGGCTCAGCACCTCGCCAGAAAGGTCGCTCGGGTTCCCTTGCCGGGTGTCGCAGATCCTCTCAGGGCTGCTCAGAGGATTGTACAGACCAGCCCCTTTCGCAGAGCTCGGCGCGTAGTAGCCCTCTATGTCCACGATCAGGTCCGTGTACCCTTGAGATCCGTTGAAGAACTGGTCGATTCCATTCGAGGGCAGTGTTATCGTCGCAAGGTTCGCCACGCTTTGACCTGCGCCGGTCCAGTTGAGATCTGAAGCCGTTGGCATCGTCGTCCTGTCCGGCCATACGGTGAGGTATCCAGGGGCGGTCGTATCGGTTGCAGTTACATTCATCACCACTGCAGTGGCACCAGAAGGCAGACCTGCCAAGCCCCCAACCTGAACGGCAAGAGAGGCGCCTGGCGCCAGAGTCTTTCCGTTGCACTGGGCGTCGGCTCCCGAGAGCTGGCTCGGGTTCCCGGTCCTGGTGTCGCAGATCCGGGTTGGTGTGATGGCTGTATAAGAAGTGGTTGGCACGCTTGAGGTTGGCTTGACAGCTACCTCATTGGAGGCTGGCCCTTGCCCACTTGCATTTACAGCCGCAACTGTGAAGTAGTAGGTCGTTTCGTTGGTGAGGCCAGTTAAGTGGA
>JAMCQF010000152.1:2148-7094 GCA_023379605.1 Actinomycetota bacterium | reverse complement strand
GCAACGACCTCACCACACGAGCGACCTGGTCTGCCAACAGATCTGATATGCCAGGCACCTTGGCACGCACTATGTCGCGCTCTCGCTCCAGACCTGGGTAGTCTATGTGCAGGTAAAGACAGCGCCTCTTTAAAGCTTCAGAGAGCTCGCGGGTGTTGTTCGAGGTTAGAAACACCATGGGCACCTGGGAAGCCCGGACAGTTCCGAGCTCGGGGATCGACACCTGGTACTCAGAGAGCACCTCGAGCAGGAGAGCCTCGGTCTCGAGCTCCACGCGATCAACCTCGTCAACAAGCAAAACGACTGGATCAGGAGCCCGGATCGCCTCCAGGAGCGGGCGGGTCAGGAGGAAGTCCTCGCTGAAGATGTCTTCTTCGATCTGCTTCCATGAGTAGGAGGCAGCGCTGCGGTCGTGGTGGACCGACACGCCTGGTGGAGCGGTGTCGCTGTCGTAGGAACCCACCGAAGAGCCCTGGGGAGCAGTGACGCTGTGATCAAGGGGGAGCGCGTCACCTGGGGAGTCCTCGACCAGGCGTCGTGCCTGGATGCTGAGCAGCTGCTTGCGGTAGTTCCACTCATATAGAGCCTTGGACTCGTCAAGGCCTTCGTAGCACTGGAGCCTTATGAGCCTGCTGGTTGTTAGGTCAGCAACTGCTTTCGCCAAAGCCGTCTTGCCAGTGCCGGCAGGTCCCTCCACCAGAACCGGCTTTCCGAGCCGGTCTGCTAGGTAAACAACGGTTGAAATTGCCTCGTCTGCCAAATAGCCAACCTCTGGCAGGCCGTTTCTCACTGAAGCGATCGAGCCGAACCTCCAGGGACCTTCAACTAGAGCGATCTGCGCTTCGCTCGCCCCTGCTCCAGCCGGGCTCACGAGCGCACCTGACCGTCACCTCTCACCACGTACTTGACCGAAGTGAGAGCCTCAAGTCCCATGGGCCCCCTCGCGTGCAGCTTCTGCGTGGATATCCCTATCTCTGCTCCCAATCCGAGCTCCCCCCCGTCCACGAAGCGGGTCGAGGCATTCACCAGGACAGCTGCCGCATCCACTGCGCTTACGAAGCGCTCTGCGCTTTTGAGGTCCCTTGTGAGGATGGCCTCGGAATGCCCTGAGCCGAACCGTGCGATGTGGTCTATGGCGCCCTGGAGATCATCAACTACTGCGACGCTCATGACAAGCGAGAGGAACTCGGTGGCAAAATCCTCCTCGGAGGCTTCGACCGCGGTGCTTAGGATCTGACAGGATCGCTTGTCTCCCCGAAGCTCCACCTGGGGCATGGCAGAGGCGACCATGGGTAGGAATTCCTCTGCTATATCGGAATGAACTAGAAGAGACTCGGCGGCGTTGCACACACCGGGCCGCTGGGTCTTGGCATTCACCACCACTTCTACTGCCATGTCTAGATCCGCCGAGCTATCCACATAGACATGGCAGTTCCCATCGCCGTCAATAACCACAGGTACCGTGGCGTTCTCAAGCACCGAGGAGATAAGAGAAGGCCCTCCACGGGGGATCAGACAGTCTATGAGCCCTCTAAGGCGCATAAACTGAACTGCTGACTCCCTGGAGGTGTCCTCCACCATTACCACGCTGTCCTCTGGCAGGCCTGCCTTGGCCATTGCCTCTCGCAGGACAGCCGCCACAGCCAGGTTTGACCTGAGCGCGCTTGAAGAACCACGGAGCATCACCGCGTTGCCGGCCTTCACGCAGAGGCCGGCGGCGTCACTTGTAACGTTGGGCCTGTTCTCGTATATCACTGCAATCACCCCGAGAGGCACCCTTACCCGGCTCACCTTCAGCCCGTTCGGCCGCACCCAGCCCCCTACCACCTCCCCAAGTGGATCAGCCAGTCCAGCGACTTGGATCAAGCCCTCAGCCATCGAATCGATCCGAGCTGGGCTCAGCTTGAGCCGGTCCAAAGCGGTGAGGGACGCGCCCATGCGCTCGGCCTCGTGAACATCTGCGCCGTTTGAAGCTAAGATCTCTGCACGATACTCACCCAACAGAGCGGCGGCAATCTGGAGAGCCTCGTTGCGTGCAGCGCTAGAGGAAAGTGCGAGAACCCTAGAGCTCTCCTTTGCCCGCGCCCCTAGTGCAGCCAGCCCACTCTCTGTCCCAGCAGGTTGCCTGGAGCCAGCAGCCAGGTGCTCTCCTCCACCGCTGGCTCCGGCCCCAGAGCCGGCCCCGCTGGCAGGCAACATGGCGGCTTCGTAGACTGAGCCGCTATCAGGTACAGCTCGGTCCCGCTGGGCGACCACCCCAGCAGCTGCATCGCGTTTCATGTTGCCAGCTTAGCTGGAATGCCTATACCAAAACCGTTGAGTCCTCAATCTCATAGATCCACCAAGCCGAATGATCTCATGGGACCACGACCAGGTCGTCTGCGTGCACCACCTCATGGGGTAGATCCGGGGGAAGCTCGCTTGTCTGGCGGCCCAACCACTTTTCAGCGCTCGCGGCAGCCATGCGCGTCAAGCCCTTGGCAAATACCCGCCCGTCTTCTGTTGCGATCTCCACGGCGTCGTCGGGAATGAAAGCACCGCGTACCTCCACCACTCCCGCGGGCAGCAATGAGCGCCCGCCTGGCTCTAAGGCCTCGTAAGCCCCTTTGTCGACCACCAAGGTCCCAGAAGGTGCCACAGCAAAGGCAATCCAGAGCTTCCTGGCCGATAAGCATTGGCGACGCGCATGCACCAAAGTGCCTGCTCCGGGCTCCCCAGATAGCGCTGCTGCCAAAACGCCGGGACGTTGAGCAGCTCCCCAGATAGCGCTGCTGCCAAAACGCCGGGACGTTGAGCAGAGGCTATGACTGTCCGCACCCCTGACCATGATGCGATCTTCGCTGCGGCGAGCTTGGAGGCCATGCCACCGCTTCCCACAGAGGTCCCCGGGCCGCCGGCTATCGCCTCCAGCTCGTGGTCGATCTCTACCACCTCTTCTATCAAAGTGGCAGCCTCCTCCAGACGCGGGTCTGCAGTCAGCAGACCGTCTGTGTCAGTCAGTAGAACCAGTACGTCCGCGCCGACTAGGTGTGCCACCAGCGCCGCCAGCCGGTCGTTATCGCCAAAACGGATCTCCTCGTCTGCCACAGCGTCATTCTCATTGACCACAGGAACCACACCGAGCTCCAGCAGCCGCCTTAGAGTGCCTCTGGCGTGCAGGTACTGACTCCGATTGACAAAGTCCAAAGGAGCAAGCAGAACCTGGCCGGCTACCAGCCCATACCGACCGAGTGCCTCGTCGTAGACACCCATCAGCCTGCTCTGGCCCACCGCTGAGACTGCCTGGAGCGAGGTACTATCGTGCGCTCTGGGGTCTAGCCTGCTGCGCCAGAGACCAGCTTTCCGCCTCGATCCGCCGTTGGGCCTTGATGGCAGGGATCGGTACTGGAGGAGCACTGACATGCCCGCTGCTATTGCACCTGAGGTGACAATCACTACCTCGTTGCCTGCAACAACGGCATCTGCGACCTCCCCGCAAAGCTTGTCAACTGCACCGGTATCTATTCCACCCGCGCTGGCAGTGACCGAGGAAGAGCCTATCTTTACAACTATCCTGGAACGTTTCATCTGTCGGGCTCGTATGTAAGCTCCAGCTCACCCACCTTTACCAGGTCCCCATGCACAGCGCCTGCCCTACGAAGAGCCCTCTCCACACCGAGCCTGCGTAGGCGCCTCTGGATGTAATCGAGAGCCTGACCATCTGTGAGATCGTTGAGAGATACTGCTCGTTCTACCTCTCTTCCAGATAGCATCCATACACCGTCTGGCCTGCGACTAACTGAGATTCCCTCTGGCTCAGGCCTATGCACCACCGGCTCGCGCTGTATTGGCGACGTAGCCGCTTGACGCGCTGCACTCACCATGTCTGCCAAAGCCCAAAGGAACCTGTCCACACCCATGCCCGTAACAGCCGACAGCTGCACTGCAGGTTCATCCGGGCCCGGCCCGGTGCCTATAAGATCTGCCTTGGTGCCCACCACCAGCCTGGGACGGTCCAAAAGCTCAGGTCTATGTGCGCCAAGCTCTTGGAGCAGTACCTCCTGCTGGCGCCGCGGGGAAACGGGAGCGTTCGGGTCCAAGTCCAACAGTATGGCCAAGACCCTCGCCCTTTCTATGTGGCGCAGGAATGAGTGACCCAGCCCCTTGCCCTGGGCTGCCCCTTCGATCAAACCTGGTATGTCTGCAATGACCATATCCACATCGCCGCGGCTGGCCAGTTGGCCCTTTGAGCTACCTGGTTGCAGCCTTACCACCCCTAGATGGGGCTCTAAGGTTGTAAAGGGATAATCTGCGATCCTCGGCTTTGCTGCAGAGACTGTCGATATAAGGGTCGACTTGCCGGCATTGGGAAACCCTACAAGTGCCACATCGGCCATCAGCTTGAGCTCGAGATCGTACCAGCGTTCCTGCCCTGCCTCACCCTGCTCTGCAAAGGAGGGAGCCCTGCGCCTATTTGACAAAAAGCTGGCATTGCCCCGCCCTCCACGACCGCCCTTGGCTGCCAACCACCGCTCCCCTGGCAACGCCAGATCAGCCTGCACCTCTCCTTCAAGGGTCCTTACCACAGTCCCCTGAGGCACCGCCACCACAAGGTCCTCGCCATCCCTGCCATGGCGCTTACCACCACTGCCATGTCCGCCATGTCCCGCGCGCCTGTGTGGGTGGTCTCTGAATGTGAGCAACGAGGAGAGCTTTGAAGAGGCTTCAAGCCAGACGTCCCCTCCCCTGCCACCGTTGCCCCCGTCAGGGCCTCCGCGATCTACATGGGCTTCACGGCGAAACGACACAGCTCCCGCACCACCGTCCCCGCCTTTTGCATGCAGCTGAGCCTCGTCTACAAACCTGGTCTCTACTCGGCCCGAATGAGCCGCCAAAGTTGCCTGGCGGCTCACGAGATCAGCTCGGCACAGGGCCAGCCAGCAGGTTCAGCCAGCGTCAGTGAGAAC
>JAMCQF010000152.1:0-2138 GCA_023379605.1 Actinomycetota bacterium | reverse complement strand
TCGTCTCCTCCACGGCCTACATTGTGACCCGGGTGGAACTTGGTACCGCGCTGACGCACGATTATCGACCCGGCCGTGACAACAGTGCCATCGAACACCTTCACTCCTAGGCGCTGTGCAGCGGAGTCCCGACCGTTCCTTGTCGAACCGCCGCCTTTGGTCTTTGACATTGTCCAGCTCCCTTTGGCTAATCGCGCGCTTGTCCACCACCGGCCATGGCGCCAAGGCTTGGCTGGCTGGCTTCGGAGGCAATCGAGACGATCTCTATGGTCGTGTAGTTCTGCCGATGTCCCCAGCGCCTTCGGTTGTTGGACTTGGGCTTATAGGTGAAGCCGATCACCTTGGGCCCACGCCGGGTGCCGATCACCTTTGCCAGCACCCTGGCCCCAACCAGCTCCCCAGGAGTAGCGGCCGTCTTGGAGCCATCTGAGACCATCACAGTCTCCAGCTCTACTGTCTCACCGGGGCCGGCATCGAGCAGCTCGACGTCAAGCCGCTGACCCTCGCGCACGAGCTCCTGCTTACCACCTGTAGATATCACTGCGAACATTGCGGCTCTAGGTTAGCACGGCTGGCTCACAGCAGGGACTCGTCGAAGACTATTCCCCTACCGCCGCATGTCGGGCATGCCTGTGAGAAGGCCTCCACGAGCCCTTCCGAGACGCGCTTGCGGGTCATCTCGACGAGGCCAAGCTCTGAGATGTCAAAGACCTGGGTGCGGGTCTTGTCCCGAGCCAACGCTTCGCGAAACACTGCTGCTACCTTGTCTCGGTTCTTCTTGACCTCCATATCGATGAAGTCGATCACAATGATCCCGCCTATGTCGCGTAACCTAAGCTGGCGAGCCACTTCCTCGGCGGCCTCGAGATTGTTGCGATAGACGGTCTCCTCGAGGTTGGTCTTGCCAACATTCTTTCCCGTATTGACATCTATCACTGTAAGGGCTTCGGTGCGCTCGATTATGAGCGAGCCGCCTGAAGGAAGCCACACCTTGCGGTCTAGGGCTTTGTGAAGCTGCTCGTGGATGTGGTGACGCTCGAAGAGCGGAAGCTTCTCTTTGGACAGGTCGTAGTACTCGACGCGGTCAGCCAGCTCGGGATTTACTGTGGAGACATAATCGAGCACCCTGTCGTAGAGGGCGGGGTCATCTATGATCACGCCCCTGTACTCCCGGTTGAACTCCTCGCGGATCACTCTTACTGCCATGTCTGGCTCACCGTAGAGAAGCACTGGGGCAGTCGAGACCGCCATCTTCGATTCGATCTTCTGCCACTGGCCCAAAAGGCGGGCCACGTCCCGGCGCAGCTCTGCTGCGCTCGCACCCTCCGCAGCTGTTCTCAGGATCATCCCATGGCCCTCCGGGCGGATGTCATCAATGATCTTGCGGAGCCTTCGCCGCTCGCGGTCGTCGAGCCTCTTGGAGATCCCATAGGTGGAGCTGTTGGGAACCATCACTACAAACCGCCCGGGCAAGGAGACCTCCTGGGTCAGTCGCGCCCCCTTAAGCCCGATCGGGTTCTTGGTGACTTGGCAGAGGATCGACTGGCCTGGTTTTAGGACCTGCTCTATGCGCTTTCTCGGCGCGGGCTCCCCTTCTACGAGGTCCTCTTCGTCGAAGTGCACATCACCCCAGTAAAGGACCGCATTCTTGGGCGTGCCTATGTCCACAAAGGCTGCCTCCATCCCTGGAAGCACATTCTTCACCCTGCCCAGGTAGATATTGCCGTCTATCTGAGTAGCCGCGTCCGAGGCGCGTGACACGTAGTGCTCCACAAGGGAGCGCCCCTCTAGCACCCCGACCTGGGTCACCCCTTGAGAGGCGTGAACGCACATGAGGTACCGCCCAATCGGACGGCCCTTACGCTCCCTGCCTGGCGAGCGCAGGCTCTCCTCATCCTCGTCTTGATCAGTGGCTCCACTGAGGGTGGCGGGAGCCTCACTACTGCGCTTTCCCCTGCGGCGCCGCCTGCGACCCCCACTGGATGGCACAAGGGCAACCGTGCTCTGTTGACTCTTGCCTGAGGGCTCAAGACCGTTGCCATCAAGGTCTCCTGGCCCTTTGGGGCTCTCACTTAGCATGTGCTTGGCCGGAAACGGCGCTGGCCTGGAGTCACCTATCTTCGGCTTGTCTGGTGATG
>JAMCQF010000151.1 GCA_023379605.1 Actinomycetota bacterium | reverse complement strand
CAAGGCCAAAGGATCGCAGGTGCTCCTGTCTTCCAGGTGGAGGCCCTTGTGTAAAACATAATGATGCCCCCTGAGCAGGAAGCTTACGAGGCCCTTGTACAAAGCATAATGAAATCCTCTCACGAGGAAGTTCCCGAGGCTCACAGACCGAAAAGATGATGCGGCGTCACTTTTCTAGAGCCCTCTTCACGACCCACCGGCCTACTCTTCTCTGGATCATGGGCGAAGCCAGGTGGTGAGTCGCCAGATCGCATCTGTTCTACGAAGTGTTGACCGCTGATCTCGATGAAGCGAAGACCGCCACATCCTCAAGCCGCTCTGAGAGAACCTGCTATCAGTCACACAACGAAAAGGCTGGTTTGAGAGATCACGCGCTCAGCAGCCACGCTCAATGCCGCTCCCACGTGCGCTCACTGGAACGATTTTCCAAACTGCGCCCCGATTGTGTCAATATGTGGGCAATGTCCTCTAACATCCCCACCCCCCACTCGGGATCGCACAGGATATGGGCGATCTGATCAAGCGCAGCGCCGTCCTTGTCACTGCCCGCTGCAGCCCGCTTGGAACCCGCTATCGCCGCCCGCATCAAAGCCAGCAGGCTGTTGGCGTCATCAAGCACATCTAGGACGCACCCGGTGAGCGCCTCAATGCCGACCTCCCGAGCCCCAGATCCATCTCTGGGGCCGTAGGCGTTCGTATCGCTTAGCGCAGTAGCGACCTGGCAGTCCCCAAAGAGCACGCCAGCCTGCACAGGTCCGGGCCGGACGGCAATCAGTAGGTTGCTGGAGTATTCGTCGTCACAGGAGTACACGGCGATCTCTAAGTCCAAGCACCTGAGGTCCTCGGGCGCCTGGACCGCACCGCATGACTGAGCGAGCCTCACGAGATACCCGATAGCAGCACTTGTGCTGTCCGAGAAGTCCTCTAAGCAGATAGCGTCCCCGCTGGTCTCAAGCCCTGAGACCTCATCGCGGACGGCCTCGGCGAAGACCGCACGTCTCAGGGAAAATCCAAATGGCGGCTCATGACTCTCTGTGCTCGTAGTGTCCATAGAGGAAAGCTGGCTAGCGCACTGCGACCACTACACAGACAGGTAAGCACCATGGCTCTCCAGCACTGGTGTGCGGCCTCAGGCAGAATCTCTCGTCCAGGATTGTCCTATGAGTGCTTGGATTGTCAGCAAAGCTCATATTGACGCCATGGTGACTGCGGCTCTTTCAGTCGGAGCGCCACTGGACGGCCTCTCCTGGTGGAGACGGCATGGATTGGACCTCGAAGCCGTGTGCAAAGAGCACGGCTGGGAGGCCTACCTTGCAGCGATCAAGGATTGGCGACGCTGCATCGACTGTGGAGACATAGATCGTGCCCACGAGGTCGGGATGATGCTCTGGGGTGAGAATCTAGCGAGCATCCATTCCCGCTACCCAGACACCGCCCGAAACGACGGGGACTACCCCGGCCCGCGTGGCTTCTCCGAGATGGAGGTTGCGTCTTATAGCTACGAGCCTACGCGACTTCTCAGTCCCGTGGAGCTGCTGAAGGCTATTGACTGCTATGAGTACCAGTCCAACGAGCACGACGGCTGGAAGTCCTCGGAGGCTCGGTCGTTCTGTGAGGCCCTGCGTGCTGATGCGATCAGATGTCTCGACGGCTACGAAGAGGCGCCCTGGGGCCTGGAGGAGAAAGACGTGCGCAATAAGATACTGGCGCCATGAGCGCCACACCTACCAGCGGGCTTGTGATCAGTGGATCCGTCTGCAGCCTGGACGCTACGACGTCCAAGCCCTATTAGTCCTATCAGCCAGGATTCTCCCCTGCTTTGTGAGCAGGGGAGAATCCCTTCCTCATGGGCCTCAGGCCTTGGGTCTCCAGCGCTCCACGTCGATGACCGGCACGACTCGGTGGGCATAATGCTCATCTACCATCTATGTGCTCGTATGCCCGAGCAGTTCCGCCAGGCCCTCTCGGGGGATGCCCTCTTCTGCGAGCAGGCTCGCTGTCCTATGGCGCAGCAGGTACGGCGTGAGGCCTTCGACATGAGCCCGCTTGCCCAGCACCTCGAAGCGGCGCTCAAGGTTGCGGCGCTTCACGAACCCGCCGGTCTGTGTGCAAAAGACAAGGTCTAAGCCTTCCCACTGCTTGCCGGCCCGCTCGCGCTCCTGCTCCCAGCGCGCCCGGCGACGTGCTAGGGCTTCCATGACCTCCTCTGGCATCTTGAGCGGGCGCTCACTTGCCTTGGTCTTCGTCCGTCCCCGCCTTGCCGCGGCGCCTTCCTCTATGCGAGCCCGGTGGACGTACACCGTCGAGGTCTCGAAGTCGATGTCCTCCCACACAAGGCCGGTGAGCTCTCCTGGCCGCAGGCCCCGTGTCGCTCCCATCAGGACCATCGCCTCGTAAGGATGGCCTATCTCAGAAGCGGTGGCGACGAGACGATCCACCTCGTCCTGTGTGAGGCTCTGGATGGCCCTGGCAGAGCCACGCCGCTGAGATGAGGCCCTGGGCGCATAGTGGGGCACTTGGGACAACTGTGCTGCCTGGCGATCCACGAGTCCTCGGCGTTGAGCGTCAGAGAGTGCCGCTGACACAGCCGACTTGGCCGCCTTGATGGAGTTCGCCGAGAGCCCCTCTGCTGCCATGAGGCGCCAAACGCGTTCCAGGTCAGCCGGCCCCAGGCTGCGAAGCGGGACATCTCCGAGCGTGGGCGCCACCCACTTCTCAAACGCCCACCGGTAGCTGGCAAGGGTGTTGGCTGAGCGACGCGCGGGGGCCAGATTGGCCAGCCACGCTTCGAGCCAGGCCCTGGTGCTCGTGTCTCGCCCACTGTCCGCCCGGACCGCCGCTGCGTTCAGCACGGCCAGCTTGCGCAGCACCTCGGCCTTGGACCGGCTGGTCACCCGCTACCTCCCCCCTACCAGGGTGATCACGACACGCATCGGGTGGGGCTCAGGAGGGAGGATGTCGAGCGATACCTCGACACGATGATGCCCCCTCAGGGCGCCATCACGACGACGGACGCCATGGGCATTCTGGGCCTGCGCCGCGCACGTACCGGAGTGCTGACGCATCAGTGCGGTTGGATAGTGGGTCGCCATCCTGTCTCGGGCGAGAAGTACCTCGATGAGGCGATGGTACGTTCACATGCAGCGTGCCATCGGCACGGTAGCTGATCCTCGCGACCTACTCACCGCCATGGCGGAGCGAGCTCGGCAGCGGAGGGAGATCAGGTTCTCATTACGTCCGGGCACTGTTCGGCCAGCATCGCCGCCACGAACTCCTCGAGGGCGCTCGGCGGGATGCGTCGGCAGCGCCCGATCTTTATCGAGCGGATTAGTCCACTCAATATCAGCTCGTAGAGATGGGCGCGGGAGATCCTGAGAATTTCGGCCGCCTCTTCAGGAGTGAGCAGTAGCGGCTGACGCCAGGTACGGTCGCGTGTGGCTGCGACACCGCCGCTACCGGAAGGTCTTTCAGGGTCCATCGTCCCGGAGTCTGGCCGGGTCACCCCTAACGAGAGTGGGTGGCGGATGTCACCCACGTCGCGCGCCGGCTCGCCGATATCTCCACCTCTGTCCCGTGCTGGCTTCATGCCCTCCCTATCGGCAGGTGGCCGATGAAGGGAACCAGCGTGGGTGCGTGGTCGCGCCAGCCGGCGAGCGATGTTCCCGGCATCCGTGTCCGAGGCGAGGCTCAGGCGATGCTGTCGGACCCGTCGTTGGCGCCGGCGACGCGAGCATCGTCACCTTCACCGCCGCTGCCGGCGAGCAGCCCGCCCATCACCGCCACCACGTTCCGCCCACCCTCTTCGATCTCATGGCCGTAGATGTCGGTGGTGGTCGAGACCCGAGAGTGACCGAGCAGGCGGCTCACCGTGAGGACGTCGGAGCTCGCGTGCAGGCCGATGCTCGCGACCGTGTGGCGCAGGTCGTGCAGCCTGG
>JAMCQF010000150.1:2084-2895 GCA_023379605.1 Actinomycetota bacterium | reverse complement strand
TCTGGGCGCATACCGTGTTCTTCGTCATGCACGACGAGAACGGCGGATTTTTCGATCATGTGCCACCGCCCACGCCTCCAGAGGGCACAGAGGGCGAGTGGCTGACCGTGAACCCGCTTCCTGCCGCAGCCTCGGGGATACGCGGCCCCATTGGGCTTGGCTTTCGGGTGCCCTGCCTGGTGATCTCGCCATTCAGCCGCGGTGGCTACCTCTGCTCGGAAACCTTCGACCACACTTCACTGCTGCGCTTCATAGAGACGCGCTTTGGCGTAGAGGTCCCGAACCTCACCCGTTGGCGGCGCAGCGTCACCGGAGATCTAACATCTGCCCTGGCATTGGCGCGTCCGGCCGACTACTCGGTGCCAAGCCTGCCTGCAACCTTCATGGGAGATCCAACCATTGCCCAAGAAGCCGTGGTCAACGCGCTTTTGGGAACAGACAGCTACGGCCAGATCTATCCGGTGCCATCTTCGAACTCCATGCCCACTCAGCTCACCAGCCCTCCAAGGCCGCCTGTTCCATCCTCTAGGTCGATGGAAAGCTCCTCAGCAGGCAAGCGCGCTCCAGCAAGACGCTGACCGTTGCCACTTTACCAGGCCAGACCCGGCTGGCAGCTCTATGGGCCTGGCTGGAAGGCTCAGAGCTCTCTATTGGAGCATTCAGCGGGCCAATGCGCTCCCATCTCGTTTCGCGCTTTCCTGGCCGCTACAGTGGGTCCATGCCTCCTGAGAAACTGCATTGGGCTCATCTTCGCCAGGCCTGATTTCTATGGCGCCGCTTTTCTCCATGGCTTCCATCACATCCTGGCCCC
>JAMCQF010000150.1:0-2074 GCA_023379605.1 Actinomycetota bacterium | reverse complement strand
ATGCCTCCTGAGAAACCGCATTGGGCTCATCTATACCGGGAGGTAGTGACTTCCGGGCTGTGCACAGGCTGTGCGGGCTGCATCGTTGCTTGCCCGTATGACGTCCTCGGTTACGACACCGACGGGCGCACCTATAGACCTTTCCACGTTGAGGCCGACGGGGGCCTGGCTGACTGCACTCATGGGGAGCGTGGGTGCACCCTGTGCACCAGGGCCTGTCCCCGTTTCCGGGCCTGGGAGCCGGAGATCGACAGCTATCTCTTCGGTCGTCCACGCAACGCAGACGAGGTTGAAGGTGTCTCAAGCGAGATCGTCCTTGCGCGAGCGACAGATCCCGAGCTGCTCGCCGCTGGCCAAGACGGTGGTCTGGTCTCGGCTTTGCTCGTGTGGGCGCTTGAGAACGATGTCTTGGATGCAGCACTTGTCTCCCTTGTGCAAGGAGACGGGACCTCCTGGAATGCCATCCCTGGTGTCGTTCGCAACAGAGACGAGGTCCTTGCTGCAGCAGGATCGCGCTACACCTACTCGGCTAACACCCTTGCGTACGCCGATGCAGTTGCATCCGGAGCAGAGCGGATTGGCCTGGTGGGGATGAGCTGCCAGGCATCGGTTCCAGCAGTCATGGCCGCACGCAAAGCTGGCAAGGTCGCCAGGCGCTTCGCGCTCACTATCGGCCTTTTGTGCTCTAAGACCTTTGACGATGGCATCTTCGAAGAACTGTTTGAGGCAAGCTACGGCCTCAAGAGGGCCGAGATAGACAAGATAAACATAAAAGGCGTCTTCCAGATCTGGACCAGGGACGGGCAATACCACGAGGTGCCACTCAAGCAAGGTCATGCGTGGACACGACAGGGATGCAAGGCCTGCCCGGACTTCGCCGCCGAGCATGCGGACATCTCCGCTGGAGGCATTGGCGCCCTCTCGGACTGGACGCTTACCGTCGTTCGAACCCAAAGGGGCCAGGATGTGATGGAAGCCATGAAGAAAAGCGGTGCTATAGAAACCCGGCCTGGCGAAGACGATCCGTCGGCCATAGAGCTGATGCGCAAGCTTGCCCGGGTGAGCAGGCGTCGTTGGCCAGCAGACGGCCCGCCAGAGCCCCGGGCCGTTCATCTCCAATAGCGGTCAATATCCGCTGCCGATGTCCAATCGGCGGTGATGTCTCGTGAGCGTCAAGGTCCAATAAGCCAGCGCGCCCGTTCGAACACCGAATCCAGCATCTGTTCTGTGAGCTTGCCGGTAAAGGTGTTCTGCTGGCTTGGGTGAAAGCAACCGAGAAGCCACCTTTGCCCTACAAGCTCGACTTCTGCCCCGTGGGTGAACTTGGGCCGTGGCGTTAGCTCCAAACACATGCACACGGAGCTCCAAGCGAACTGGCCTAGCGCCACCACGACCCTCAGCTGGCTGAGGAGAGAGATCTCACGCATCAGAAAGGAAATGCAGCGATCTCGCTCATCTGTGGTCGGTCGGTTGAGCGGTGGAGCGCATTTCACAGCCGCGGTGACCCATGCCCTTTTAAGCTCCAATCCGTCATCACTGGTGACGCTTGTGGGTTGGTTGGCAAATCCAGCACGCCACATGGCGCGAAATAGCCAATCCCCTGACCTGTCTCCGGTAAACACACGTCCGGTACGGTTGCCTCCGTGGGCAGCAGGAGCCAGCCCTACGACCAGCACTTCGGCTTTAGGATCACCGTATCCTGGAACAGGCCGGCCCCAATAGGTCTGGTCTGCAAACTGAGCCCTGCGGACAAGAGCAACCTCCTGACGCCACGCCACAAGCCGGGGACAGGCCGTGCAAGAGGCCACCTGCTTGCCGAGCTGCGCCATTACTGCCCCGGCGGTCACAATCCACAGGCCTGTACCGCCAGGCAGGCTGCCCTATGCGCTACCACTCTCTACTCCGGCCAGTGAAGATGGCGCCAGCCCACGAGCCCGCTCTAGGCTCGAGCGGTCCTTCAGCGCCACTTGGAGCACCTTGCCTTGTTCGAGCACCTTGCATTGAAGGTAATCCCCTCGTCATTGTGACCAGTATGGTACTCATGGTAACCACGCTACGTTGTCTCCCATGCCCG
>JAMCQF010000149.1 GCA_023379605.1 Actinomycetota bacterium | reverse complement strand
CTGCGCAACGAGAGCCCCTCTAGGGTGGTGGAGATAGTGAATGGAGCTGGGCTGCGAGCAGCTCAGCTCCATGGACTGGAGACTGTTGAAGAGTGTAACTACGTGGCCCAGCGTGTGGGGATGACCATCAAGGCCTTTCCGGCAGGGCATAGGAGCATCGAGAACTTCAGTCGCTACGGGGCGGACATCCTGCTTGTCGATGGGCCTTCACCAGGGGCTGGAGAGGTATTCGATTGGCGGCTTGCGGAGGGGGTGGTTGACTCCACGCGCCTTATGGTCTCGGGGGGATTGGACGCAAGCAACGTCGGTGATGCCATTTGGCATCTGCATCCCTGGGGAGTGGATGTGTCGACCGGTGTGGAGAGCTCCCCGGGAGTAAAGGATCCTGCAAAGGTCCGAGCCTTTGTCCGCGCTGCCAGACAGGCTGAGGCCCTGCTGTCAGATGAGCCCGATTGCTACGGTACCCAAGCCGTCGAGGGAGCTGCACACCCAGGGGACCTGGCTCAGCGTGGCAACTTGGGCGCTCTGGAGCCGTACGACTGGCAGGAGGAGGGCTGTTGAGCTCGGCGGCCCAAGTGCCATCGGCCCCCAAGCAGGCGCCACCTTCGCAGCGCGGCGGTGAAGATGGCGGGAGCCCTTGTAGCCAAGGTGCAATCGAGCTAGGCGAAGCGTGTCCTTCGGCTGGCTTTATGGGAGAGCCTGCTGGCCTAGGTCGCTTCGGCGAGTTCGGTGGGCGCTTCGTGCCCGAGTCGCTTGTCCCAGCGTGTGAAGAGCTAGAGGCTGCGTTCCGATCGGCTTGGACCGACCCGGATTTTCGCGAGCTTTATGCCCGATGGCTAAGCGAGTATGCGGGCAGGCCCACCCCCCTCACTGAGTGTAAGACGTTGGGCAGGCGCTTGGGGCTGCGGCTCCTGCTTAAGCGTGAAGATCTTGCGCATACGGGCTCGCACAAGATCAATAACGTGATCGGCCAGGCGCTTTTGGCAAAGCGCATGGGAAAGTCACGGCTGCTTGCCGAGACGGGTGCGGGCCAGCACGGTGTGGCTACTGCCACGGCAGCTGCTGTGATGGGGCTCAAGTGCACGGTTTACATGGGCGAGGTCGACATGGCGCGCCAGGAGCTGAACGTCTTTAGGATGCGCCTTCTTGGCGCAGAGGTGAAGTCAGTCCAAACCGGCAGCAAGACGCTCAAAGATGCCATCAACGAGGCATTGCGGGACTGGGTGACCACTGTAGACACCTCACATTACTGCCTGGGTTCGGTAATGGGGCCGCATCCTTACCCCTGGATGGTGCGGGAGTTCCAAAGGGTGGTTGGAGATGAGGCCAAGGGCCAGTGCAGGGCCCTTCTGGCAGGGAGGGATCCGGATCTGGTGGTGGCGTGCGTTGGAGGCGGGTCGAACGCTGCGGGCACCTTTGCAGGATTTGTCGACACTGAGGCGAAGCTGGTCGGTGTCGAGGCAGCAGGCGGGGCTGCTATTACTTATGGCACCCAAGGGGTGGTTCACGGTATGCGTTCTATGCTGCTTGAAGATGAATCAGGTCAGATACTGGAGGCACAGTCAATCTCTGCAGGGCTTGATTATCCAGGCATAGGTCCCGAGCATGCCTATCTTGCTGCGTGTGGTCGAGCTATCTATTCAAGCGCATCGGATGAAGAGGTTATATCGGCATTTCAGCTTCTGTCTAAGACAGAAGGGATTATCCCCGCCCTAGAGCCTGCTCATGGGCTGGCCTGGATTATCCGTGAAGCTGGCAGATCGATTCCTCATGATTCAGCTGTGATGCTCACCCTGTCGGGCCGCGGTGACAAGGATGTGGCACAGGTGATGGAGATCTTATCTTGAGCTGCCTCGAAGCCAGGCTGCGGGAGCGGCGTGACCTTGGAGCGAAGCTCCTCGTCTGCTACCTGACCGCTGGTGCCAGCCCGGACTGGCTGGAGGTTGCCCGAGCTGTTGTGCAGGCAGGTGCAGATGCAATAGAGATAGGCATCCCATTCTCCGATCCCATGATGGATGGGCCTGTTATCCAAGAGGCATCCAGGCGCGCGCTGCTGGCTGGGTTCACGCCTCTTTCAGTGATAGCCGAGCTCTCCTCGGCAGATCTGGGAATTCCTGTGGTCGTGATGAGCTATTACAACATCTTCTTCAAAGCCGGCCTGGAGAGGATGGCGGATCAACTGGGACAAGCGGGGATAGAGGGCGCGATTATCCCGGACCTTCCAATTGATGAGGCGGGCAATTGGCGCCAGGTAGCCTCTCAAGCAGGGATAGAGACGGTGTTCCTGGTAGCTCCCCCTACCCCGGTTTCCAGGATGACAGAGATCGCGCGGGCGTCGCAGGGCTTTGTCTACTGCGTGGGGCTTATGGGTGTGACTGGAGAGCGCCTTGGCACCGGGGCACGCGGCATGGATGTGGCGGCAAGGGTGAAGGCTGTTACCGACACTCCAGCTCTGGTTGGTATTGGAGTCTCGAGCCCAGAGCAGGTCGTTGAGGTGGCAGGGGTCGCGGATGGAGCCGTGGTGGGATCTGCGTTAGTGCGACGCGTTCTTGATGGCGAAGGTCCGACTGGAGTGGGTAGGTTCGTAGCGGAGCTCCGCTCAGCCCTGGATGCGATGCAGCCTGCCGGGGCTTGAGGCCGGACCCGCTCTATGGGGCCGGTAGCGCCCTCAACTCCCCTGACAGCACGGTGCATGCCAGCTTTGGCTCAGGCTTGGTGGCTCAGGCTTTATGGCGACGCCGGGACTCTGTGAGGCGCTTTCTGATTATATCGCGCCGCTCCTGTATCTCATGATAGCTTAGTTTCTCCACATCCTGGGAAAGGCCCATGGATGCTCGGATGGCGTCCAAGTCGATCGGGACCAGCCGAGGGTCGATCCCAACCTCTTTGGCTATGCGCTCACCGTGATGAGTGGCGAAGTAGGAAGCTATGTCACCGATCTGGGCTAAGATGTCCACGTCGGGAGCCATGGTTGCCACCGCTCCATTGAGGAAGAGCAGGTTCTTTACCAGAAGCATGAGCTCCTTGGGCAGTTTCGCCCCGTAACCAAGAAGGGCCTTGGCCACCTCTCGGAGTTCATCGGTGAGCTCCTCTGGAGTCATCGTCGTCGGGTCCTTCACTGGTCGGTCCAGACCGAGATCCGATATCAAGGTCTCCACCTTTACGTCTCTTGGAAGCGCTCCGAAGTCCTGGAGTGCCTCCACCTGGGCACGGATATCGTTGGTGGTGGCACCCACGACAAGGCGCAGGTAGGCAAGGCGGCTGTGCTCGTCCAGGCGGCCTGTTATGCCGAAGTCGAGCAGCGCGACCTTGCCGTCGGGCTGGACCAGGAGATTGCCGCCGTGTAGGTCTCCGTGGAACACGCCATAGAGCATCACCCCTTCAAGGAACGCGATTAAACTGGCGTGGAGCACCGCTGCGGTGTCAATGCCAGAGCTTCTCATGTCTTTAACATCATCCCAGGCAAAGCCCTCCAGGTGCTCCATCACTAGCACCCTGCGGGTCACAAGCTCAGGATGGGGACGTGGCACCACCATCACTCGCTGACCCGATGTTGCCATCACTGAAGCGATGTCCAACATATTCTGGGCTTCTAAGCGGAAGTCGAGCTCCTCTACTATTGTCTCTGCGAACAGCTCTATCAGTGCAGGGGGGTTGGCGAGCGCTGCTACAGGTATCCGTCCTACGAGGAGCGGGGCCAGCCAGCTCATCACCGCCAGATCTCGCTTTACAAGCTCTGCCACCTTTGGACGTTGGATCTTTACTACGACCTGCTGGCCGCTGAGCAGGGTTGCCGGGTGAACCTGGGCTATGGATGCCGCGGCAATGGGCTCCCTGGCCAGATGTGCGAATACCTGGTCCACTGGCCGGTGAAGATCCTCCTCGATCACCTTTTTCACATCGGCGAAGCTCTCGGGTGGCACACGGTCTCGCAGCAGGCGCATCTCCTCTACCAGTTCCGCTGGGAAGAGCCCTTCGCCACTGGAGATGATCTGGCCCAGCTTTATGTAGGTAGGTCCGAGCCGACCGAAGGCCACCCGCAGTCGAGCCGATAGAGAGCGTCTTGACCGCTGCGCTCCCAGCTTTCGATCCCGCAGATACCATCCTGCAATCGCCGGCCCTAGCACCGCTGCCGTGGTGGCCATACGGCGCAGCGGGGGAGCTTTTCGATTCCGGATGAGGTGGGGAACTTGAGCCCGAGTTCTAACGCGCAGGTCGTCTATCCCATCTCTCCAGGCCATCTCCCCAGGACGTACTTCCCATGGGGCGACCACAGTGAAAGCGCCGACGCGAAGATCTGGTGGAGCAGAGCTTGGGTCGGAAGGAGGTGCCGAGGGCCCATCAGGCCGGGCCAAGTTGCGCTTGGGGCTTTCAGGAGCGACCAGCGCCTTCTCAACACCTGGCGAGGAATCTCCTGATGCGTCAGACATACCGGGATTAAGTGGGTCGGTCAGGGCAGTGGGGGTGGGGTGATGACCAGGCAGCCATTATGGCCACCAAAGCCGAACGAATTGGAAAGGATCGGAGCAGGCTCCCAGGGACGGGGATCGCCGGCAACCACCTCGATGTGCAAGTCGGGGTCGGGAACCTCATAGCCTACGGTGGGAGGGATGAGCCTGTGCTGGATGGACAGCACTGCCGCCACGGCTTCGAGAGCACCTGCCGCTCCGAGGGCGTGGCCGGTAACTCCCTTTATGGAGGTCACGGCAGGGCCGGGCGAGCCGAACAGCTTGGAGATGGCCTCTGCCTCGGCGGCATCGTTCAAAGGCGTAGAGGTACCATGTGCGTTTATGTGCCCGACGGCACCTGGCTCGACGCCTGCATCCTCCAAGGCTAGCTGCATGCAGCCGAGAGCTCCTGCACCGCCGGGTGCAGGAGCGGTAATGTGGTAGGCATCCGCGGTGCTTGCTGCACCGGCCAAGATCGCCTTGATCTCAGCTCCGCGAGCCTGTGCACGCTCGAAGTCCTCAAGGACCAGGGCTGCTGCTCCCTCGGCCATGACGAATCCGTCACGGCGGAGATCGAAAGGGCGCGACACACCGCTGGCGGACAGCGCCGTCATGTTGGTGAACGCTGCCAGGCCAACCGGGGTCATAGCTGCCTCTGCACCACCAGCGATGGCGACCTCGCATCTACCAGAGGCGACCAGGCGAGCTGCATTGCCTATGGCATGGGTGCCCGCAGCACAGGCTGTCACAACGGCTTCGGAGGGACCTCGCCAGCCAAAGCGCATGGAGATCCCGGCAGCTGCTGCGTTGGCCATCAGCATCGGCACGAGGAAGGGAGACACTCTCCTTGAGCCTTTGGCCAGGTACACCTGGATCTGGTCTTCCAAGGTGGATAGTCCCCCAACCCCGGAGGCAAAGATAACCCCTGCGCGATCTGGGTCCGCAGCGACCTCTCCTGCATCCTCAAGCGCCATGCAAGCAGCTCCCATGGCGAACTGGGCAAATGGATCTATGCGCCTGGCCTCCTTGGGCCCAAACCAGGCCAAGGGGTCAAAGCCAGAAACCCGGCGCTCTCCTTTGGGTGCTGCACCGCATATTCCCGCCCAGAAAGCTTCGGTCCCGATGCCGCAACAAGAGACCACGCCCAAGCCCGTAATGGCTACCGGGCGCCCTTGGGGAACGTCCTTACGACCCCATGCAAGCTTCATCAGAGCTTTGAGGATACCAGGTCGTAGGCTTGGCCGACCGTCTCAATGCCTTCAAGCTCGGACTCGTCGACGGTGATGTCAAAGGCCTCCTCTAAGGCCATGACCAGCTCCACCAGATCGAGACTGTCAGCATCTAGGTCATCGGCGAACCTGGCGGTCAGCTGCACCTGCTCTGCGGGCACCTGCAGCACCTCTACTGCGCACTGGCGGAACTTCTCAAAAGTCTCGTCGTCGTCAACCATCTCTGGCTGCTCCTTTCTCTGCGTGCCGGTCTCAACCGGTAGATTTGTCGTAAGCCAGCCACTTCCGCACCGTAGCGCACTCTCAAGCCTCGGTATGGCTGGCTTGGAGATAGCTGGCTCTAAAAACCCATTCCCAGGCCACCATCGACTGCCAGTACCGTGCCGGTGACGTAGCTTGCCTCTGGCGAGGCCAACCAAGCCACAGCGGAGGCAACCTCTTCAGGCGATGCCATGCGTCCCATTGGCACAAGTGATACTAGCTCCTCCAGTCGCTTCCGGCTAAGGGAGGCGGTCATATCGGTCTCCACCACCCCAGGGGCAACTAGATTTACCGTGATCCCTCGGGTGGCAAGCTCGCGTGCGACCGACCGGGCGAAGCCTGTGAGAGCCGCCTTGCTCGCAGCGTAGTTGCTCTGCCCTGGTGAGCCCATAAAGGCAACCACCGAAGACACGATCACCACACGTCCCGAGTGGGAACGGATCATGGAGCGGGCTGCGCGCTTTACGACCCGATAGACCGCTGTGAGGTTGGTGTCTAAGACCTCGGACCAGGAGCTCTCGTCCATGCGGACGAGCAGCATGTCGCGGGTGATCCCCGCTGAGGCCACGAGCACCTCTACAGGGCCAAGATGCTCCTCTAGATAGGAGAAAGCGGCATCTACCTGAGCGGCGTCGCGAACGTCACATTTTATAGCCACGAGCTCCGAGCACCCTGGTGGCGTCTCTGCCGAGCCGGGAGGAGCAGATTCGTGGTAGGTCACAGCCACCCGGTCCCCTCCAAGCTGCAGTAGCCTGGCGCACGCAAGGCCAATTCCTCGAGACCCTCCTGTCACCAGGGCTACCCTGCCAGAGCTATTGTCGTGGGCTGCGGCAGATCTTTCTGGAGAGAGCGCATGGCCTTGAGGTAAGGGGTGGGCCAGCGGATCCTGGCTCACCCGCGGCCCCAACGAAGAAGTGTGGTCGCCCAGGTTAGCCCTGCGCCGAATGCTGACATCACCACGAGATCTCCCTCGGCTAGACGTCCTGCATTGGCCGCGTGGTCCAAGGCCAAGGGGATGGAGGCAGAAGATGTGTTGCCGGTGCGCTCTATTACCATTGCAACACGCTCTGAAGGTAAGCCGAGGCGGTTGCACGAGGCGTCAATAATGCGGGCGTTCGCTTGATGAGGCACGAACAGCGCTACGTCGTCTACTTTCACCTGAGCTTCATCTAATACTTTGGTGACCGATTCGACTGTAGTCCGAACGGCTCTGCGGAAGACCTCCTTGCCGTCCATGTGCAGGTACCCGCCGTGCTCGCAGGCCAGAAGCTCTGCACCAGAGCTGTCCACCCCTAAGTCCCAAGCCAAGAACCGGTCCTGTGCACCTGCTTCGAGCACTACTGCGCCTGCTCCATCGCCGAACAGCAC
>JAMCQF010000148.1 GCA_023379605.1 Actinomycetota bacterium | reverse complement strand
GCTCCCAGCTCCAGGCTCGGTCATGGCGAAAGCGGCCCAGACCGGGCGCTCACGCTGGCGGAAAGGGGCGAGAAGGCGCTCACGCTGCTCTGACGTGCCCATGCGCTGGACCGGTGGCCCGCCTAGCCCGGGTCCGGGCAGGGAGACCATAGCCCCACGATCCCAGTAAGATCCCTCTTCGGCCACCAGAACGTTTCGCACCGAGCTCTGGCGTCGCTTCCCTCCTGGCTTTGGCGGCCTCTCACCGCCGAGCCCCTGCTGCATGTAGCCGGACTTCGCGACCATGGTGTAGAACTCGTGATCGGCAGGTATAGGCCGCTTTTTCCGGTCGGCTTCCAGCCCAAGGGGTCGCAGGTACTCTCGGCCTATCATGCGCACCAGATCGATTGCGTCCCTCGTGTCGTCGTCTATAGCTAGTTCCACAGTCAGCTACCCCAAGCTTCCTTTACCCCGCGCTTACTTAGCAGCCTCGAGCACTAGCGGATCGCCCAGATAGAGCACGTCCGTGGCCATGTCGTCGAGGGCCATGTCATCGCCTCCGAGCCATAGGGCAAGCATGCGCGCCTCCCGCCACAGCTTCTCCACTGGCTCGTCTTCCATGTAGCCATGACCACCCAGGAGTTGAACACCCAGGTCCGTGGCGCTGAGCACTGCCGTGCGAGCTTCTCGGTAGGACGCTGTGGCCATCCATGAAGCCTGAACCAGTGAAGCTTCTGCTTCCTCGGGCAGGGCACCTGCCCTGCCTGGCACCTCGAGGGCGCTGTAACATACCTCAAAAGCGTTGCCGAGCCAGGTGGCAGCGGCATGCAGCAGCCCGCGGGCTGATGACAGTGCGCTCGTTACTCTGGCAACCTCGAAGGCGTTCGCCTGATGGGCCAGAACGGGCACCTTGAAGACAATGCGGTCCCGACCGTATGAGATCGCGTGGTCAAGCGCAGCCTGCCCAATGCCCATCATCACAGAGGCAAGCCAGAGACGAGCCACGGCGCGCGATGCGACCGCAAACGATGGCGAGCTCATAGATCCCTCTGTTCCCTCTCCCACCTCGCAGGATATGCCCCCTGATGCATGAAACGCGCCTATGCCGGCCCTCGTAATCCTTGAAACGCTGTCTCGTGGCACCAGGCGTATCGTACAGGGTGACACAAGGCAGACTGCGAGCAGCGTGTCGGGATTGCCTGGCATCCACGATACAGTGGTGGCTGCGGCCGAATCCTGCACCAGCGATAAGCCTACATGGCCGCGCCCTTCCAGGCATCCCGCTAAAGCTCTCCGAGCCTGCTCACCTAGGAAGCCCTCTCCGAACGCTGCTAGGAAGCCGAGGGCTCCACTGGCCGGGCCCGGCTGATCCGCGAGCGGAAGCCCCCCTGCGTCCCCACCAGCAATGGTCTCCAGGGATACAGCCGCGGCCAAGGGGTTGGAGTCCCCAGCACAGATCCGGGGCACCAGCAGCCCCGAGATCCCCAGTGAGCGCAGTCCAGCAAGCGCCTCCTCGCTCCATGCTCGCCTTGTCTCTGCCTCACGCATCTCCACCCTGAGGCGCTCGGTGGCCAGACGGTCACAAGCGCTGCGCAGGTTGTCAATCTCCAGCGGAAGTGAGAAGTCCAATGGTCCTACTCTCCCATCCCTGTAGGAGTTATGCCTACACGCCCAACAGATAGTCCCTCGTGTTGCAATGCATCAGCAGCTTTTAGGGCTTCGTTCACCTCCTCCAAGGGGTAGGTCTTCCCAACCAGCGTGTGGACAGGCGCCTCGGTCTTCGCCAGAAAGTCCAGCGCCTCCATCAGCGATCTATCCTGGTAAAGGGATACCCCTAAAATCGAACGATTGTACCCTACTAGGATTGATATATCAATGGACACCGTGTCCCTCGGCACTATGGATCCGAGCTCTAGATAGCGGCCGCCTCTTGCAACCATGCGTATGCCTTCGGGTACTACACTGGCGCGGCCTACCACCTCCACCACTACATCACCACCCCAGCCCGATGTAAGCTCCATTACTTCTTTCGTGCGTTCTTTCGGATCTTGAACCGATCCGGCATCTATCACACTATCTGCGCCAAAGGCTCGCGCGAGATCACACCGAGCCTGGCTGCGGTCAATGGCAATCACGTAAGAGGCTCCCCAAGACTTGGCAACCGCTATTGCATATAGCCCAAGGCCACCACAGCCTTGAACGACCACGATCTCGTCCGACCTTAGGCCGACCTCGTGGAATCCTTGGATCACCTGGCTGAGCGCGCAGTTGGCTCCGGCTGCTATCCCAGGCGTGCATTCATCTGGGAGCTTAAAGCGGGACCTGCCTGCTGTGACCAGGTAATGTGTGGCGAAGGCACCCACCAGTCGCGGGGCCTTAGATGCAGGTCGCAACACAGACGCGAGTGAACCTGGGCAGTGGTGATATAGGCCGCGGGCACATGATAGGCAGTGACCGCATGGCTCATAGTAGCGGTATGTGATAGTATCGCCTACAGCGAGGGGCTTACCTGCAGAATCAGAAGATGCTTCTTCCCCGATATCTACTATTCGCCCAACCATCTCGTGGCCGAGAACGCAGTCACGTGGAAAGCCTTGAGCCATCTCTCCACGCCACAGATGCAGGTCCGATCCGCATATGTTCGCCTGGATCACCTCGACCACCAGCTCTCCTGGCCCGGGTTCCACGTAGGGAACCTCGAGCAGCTCCAAGGGCTTGCCTGGCTCCGGCATAACAGCGATGATGGGCCTGTCTCGCTTAGTGGCCAGGGTCTGCGTCTGAGTCATGTTAACGTCCCTTCGAGTCGCTAATGGAGGTCTAGGTATACATTCTTCGGCTGGGTAAATGCCTCTATAGCCCAGTGGCCACCTTCGCGCCCCTCGCCCGACTGCTTAAACCCGCCAAAGGGCGCTGTGTGCGGCACGGTACCGTAGCTGTTTATCCAGACCGTCCCAGCTCGAAGCCGCGAAGCTACCCTGTGGGCCCTTGAGATATCGCGTGTCCAGAGCCCTCCTGCAAGGCCGTAGGAAGTATCGTTGGCCCTTCTTACTGCCTCTTTCTCGTCCACAAAGGGGAGGACGGCGACGACCGGGCCGAAGATCTCCTCGCGGATGATCTCGTCACCATCACTGGCCCCCACCACTACAGTCGGAGTCATGTAGTAACCACCGCGCAGACAGGGGTCTTTCTCTATGTGCTCGGGCACCTGCCCGCCAAAGACAATCTCCGCTCCACCTACCTGGCTCCTCTCTATCATGGCAAGAACACGGCTGCGGTGCTCCGAAGAGACTAGGGGTCCAAGCATAGTCTCTGGCAGCGAGGGATCACCTATCGGGAGCGACGCAGCCATCTTAACTACTCCCTCTACCACCTGATCGAGAACTTCGCGCTGCACAAAGAGCCGGCTACCGGCGACACAGGCCTGACCTGTCAGCGCGAACGCACCAAGCGTGGCCCCAGCGACAGCCTTGCGTATGTCCGCGTCGTCGAAGATGATGTCAGGAGATTTCCCTCCGAGCTCCAATGTCAACGGCGTTAGGTGCTCTGCGGCAGCCCGGCTTACGGCCTTGCCTGCCGCACGGGATCCAGTAAAAGAGAGCTTGCCGAGCCCCGGGTGCCCGGCAAGCGCCTGTCCCACATCTGCTCCCCCGAGCACAACGTTCACGGTTCCAGGTGGCAACCCTGCCTCCATGGCGAGCTCGGCAAGCCTAATCGCGC
>JAMCQF010000147.1:2406-3825 GCA_023379605.1 Actinomycetota bacterium | reverse complement strand
AGCTGGCTGTGATGGCCTCTAAGGAAAAGCTCAATGCCCTCGATACTATAAGCTCGGGGCTGATTGCTCTGGCTGGCTCACAGATCGACATGCGCAGGCCCGCTCCTGTTGTGCGCCTGTCATCGCTCAAGAAGCGTGGGGCTAATCTCAGTCCTTTTGTGATGGAGGTGTTGGGGCTAACTGACAGCGCTTATGGACTGGGCTATGAAGTTGTTGTAGAACCTTTGGAGCTAGCAGCCAAGCGAAAAGGTGCCTTCGCTCAGAGAGTCTTTATCGCCTTGTTGCCCAACTGGCCCCGAGGCTTGCAACCCTGCCACAGCAGTTCCGTGAAAGCGTGGACAGCGCCCTCAGTGCCCTGGCAGAAGGCAAGGACCCAACCCCGCCGGCAAACCCCGAGCGCAAGTACTGGCGGGATTTCTGCAAGTCCGCCCCCATAGGTCGAGCTTATGAGTTCATGGCAACAGCTCAGAGCACAAAGCAGCCCATGGCTCTAAATGCGCTCTGTGCCAAAGCTCTCAGCTACCTGCAAGGATCTGGCATCGCACCACAAGCAGCCAAGGACGCCGTCTGTGACGCCGCGCTGCTTTCCTATGGCACAGAGGTGGACCTATCAAGCGTGGTGGCCTCAGGAAGTCCCTGGCCGAGACAGAGCACGCAGGTGGAGAACCTACACAGCAAAGGACCTGGTTTGACCCTGTAGGCAGCGGTGCTCTGGTTGCCCAGCGCTATGTACTACATAGCTTATGTATGAACAGGCCTTGTACAAAGCAAGTACTTGCTCTGGTTGTGGGACGCCACCCAAAGCAGGCACAGGAATTGGGTCTTGGACTTGAGCAGTTCATGCAAGCTCGCTCGGTCCATGTGATGGTCTGGGAGATGCGTGAGGTGAAACGGGCTGGTGCATCCGTGCTTACATACCTGGCCGTGAGAGCCGCAGGTAGGAAGCACGCTGAGTGCATGGAGGCAATCGAGCTTGGTAGGTCGATGCTCGTCCTTGGGGCGAATAAAAAGCTTCTCTCTCGAATGCAGATCACCAGTGGTGGGGGTTTCATCGCCTCTGTGGCCCAGGCGAATATAGATCTTTGGAGCGATCCTGAGTTGAACAGGTTCGATGGCGCTCCAGGGGGAGCTGATTCTCCTTGGGTTAGGGCTTCAACTGTCCCTCACCAGGTTCGCGCCTGCTACAAAGCCACGTTAGAGCTTGGTGCAACCCACAAGGAGATCATGAGCGCATGGGCCTCTGGCATCGATCCTGGAGTGTACCAATCGGTAAGAGAAGTGCTTAGCGTAACTCATAAAGAGGTAATTGACGCCTACGAGCACACAGTGATGCCGCAGGTCTACCGTGATGGAAGGCTTAGCGGTATGAGCCATATGGAAGCGGTGATGGAGCGATCCTATGAGCCAAGCCGTGGCGTC
>JAMCQF010000147.1:0-2396 GCA_023379605.1 Actinomycetota bacterium | reverse complement strand
ATCTGGAGACTTTGCATCCGAGGTTTGCCAGTGACTCACAAGAGGCCATAAAAGACGCAGTGGATGAGCGTTTGGCAAATGGACAGCTGGTCCTCCCCAAGGGAGTAACCAGGGAGATGCTGCTTATTGCATCTGGCGGTTATGCACACGACATCAGAGAGGCAAAAGCCCCACTCATGGACGTCGAGTCCACCATTTCAGCACTCGATAACCTGGCTGGCGAGCGCGGGTCAAGCATCGACGCCTAGGGCCCACAACGTGGTTCTACGCTTGGGCGAACTACGATCCTACTCTTTAGACGTGGACGTTCTGCCGAGCTGGATACCTCTTAATCTCTTCGATATTTCTAAAGTGCAGGCGCACCCACACAGGGATGTGCTTGAGCACTTTGTCTATGCGGTGGTGGCAGAGTACTCACTTACCCAGATCCCGGAGTGCTTCATGGACCATGAAAGCCTTGTCGCAGAGTTCATCACTCTCTACAACGCCTGGCAGGCCGGACCTGATCGCTCGCTTGCTCTTCATTGCGGCCTGGGACGCATAAAGGGTTGGTACGCAGCCGATTACTGCCTGGCCAAAAGGACATGCCTTACCGCCTTGGAGCGCCAGTGCAACCATGCGCCTCAGCTGGACGAGCTGGGTGTTGCATCCACGGCGGTGCCCCTTGACCCAAACAGCGACCTGCGAGCCGCAGTGGCGGCGGGGACAGATCTGCATCTCTATACCAACGTTGTAGAGTCCTATCCGTTTTTCACCACGACACGCCAAGGCCCGAAGTCGCTTCACAAAGCGATGCAGCAAAGCCCTCAGTTCTTGGAGATCTGCCATTTCGGTGAACTACTGCGGCACAGGTTCTATCTAGAAAAGCTGATCCCTGCGTGCTTCTTTCTCCATGCGGCGATCCTTGATGAGGTAACCGAGCTCTTCACACGTTACGCGCAAGAGGCAACAGAGATACCAGCAGCTATCAGCTTCATGGAGCGTCTGGACCGATCTCTTTCGATGATCACATCAAGCTTTGACTCCAGCCATTGCGCCCAGAGCAGGGTGCATCAAAACGTGGTCCCACCACCTTACGCGACCCGCGCAGTTGAGCAGGTATTGGCCAGAGATCTTTTCAGCGACGAGTGTTTGGGAGGTTTGCAGTGAACATCGACATTGACATCTTGAGTCTCACGGCCCCCAGCTGGCCTGTCGAAAGCCGGTATTTCTCCGCCTGTGCCAATGGGCACTTACAGAGCGCGTACGCTCGGTTTGCAGGAGCTGGGACAAGAGAGATTTGCGAGGCGCTCGCGCCCTATCTCGTCCAAGAGTGCCGGGACATCTTTGCCGAGTGGGTCATTCCACTTGAGGCGTTTGCAATGCCAACAGATTCCCACGAGCAGATGCCCTACAACCTAACCGAGCTCTTCACCCTGGTGTTTCCCTATGCGATAGCCAGACTCTTGCATTTTGTGGTGGAGTCACCCCGGGCCTACGAGGGGCTGCTGCTGGCATACGAGCAGATTGCGAGCATGGCTCACGACAACATCTTTCATTATGCAGTGCGGGATGCAGCCCTTATGTCCCAGTGTGCCAAGATACTGAACAGGGCTGTTTGCAATCTAGAGCACGAGAGTGGGCCTCTGGCAGTGGCAGTGGAGACGCACCGACGCACCAGCGGTGCGCTTTCGGAGATGCTTGCCAACTATATAGATCTCACCTGGCGCTGGTGGCCAGACCCCCCATCCTTTGAGGTCGCCTACTGTGTGGCAGCGCAGATACGGGCAGGCATATATGTCCCACAGATCTATCTGCTGTTCCAGGCGCTTGCGGCGATGAGGTCGGGCAAGCCGGTGCCGACCTACGAAGTGTTCTTTTCCCACAAGCCTGAGGACTTAGACAACGAGGAGCGCGAAGCCACGGTAAGACGGTTCAAGATGATGGAGGTGGGGGAGGACCCCTTTACACCCAAGATCAGCCTGCCTCTCGAGAAAAGAGCCCCCATTGTCTGGCTGATCGAGGCACAGAAGCTCCGCCGGTACAAGGAGTGCGAGAGCTGGGCTGCACGGTTTGCTGCAAAGCCTGAGCCTCCTGGCGAAAGCGATTTGGACAGAGCCAGAGCGATCCTTGCAACCATGGCGCCAGTGGAGATAGCAGATCTAAGCAGGCTCTAAGTAGCGCCACCTCCCAGTCCTGACGTCTTCTAGAGTGGGGCCAGGCGGTTTTACGCGTCTGGTTTCATTGCAAGTAGGGATGAGGAGGCTTTTCTCATCGCAGCCTCGATCTTTGCGGACTTGCCGAGCGGGGGCATTGCGGGGAGAGGCACGAGATGCCGTGCTCTTACCACAAGCCAGGAGTAGACGACTTGCTCTGCTATAGACTCGCTCTCCCACCAAGGCGTCGCAGAGGGAAAC
>JAMCQF010000146.1 GCA_023379605.1 Actinomycetota bacterium | reverse complement strand
ACGAGGTGATCTTAGAAGAGGTCTTTGTGCCAGCTTCGAACCTTATAGGAACCTGCGGGCAAGGCTGGGCGGTGGCGAGCTCCACGCTGGCCCACGAGCGGGGGGTGAACCCACGTCAGCTTGTGATCCATTGCCAGCTTGTAGAGGAGCTGCTGGCTATGGCGCTCAACTCTGGCGCTTTCGAGAACCCTCGCACAAGCCAGTTGCTCTCCCAGGCCTATCTGGAGGTACGGGTCTTCCAGCTTCACAACTGGCGGTCCATCACCCGCCTGGACCGGGGAGAGGCCCCGGGGCCCGAGGGTAGCGCTCTTAAGCTTTACTGGAGCGAGATGTCCAAGCGGCTCCATGAGACAGTCCTCGAGGTGCTAGGTGAGTCCTCCCCGCTCTGGCATGGAGCGGATCACAACCCAGGCGACGGGGCCTGGCAACGCTCCTGGCTGTACTACCAGGCGTCGTCTATCTTCGCTGGAACCAACGAGATCCAACGCACGCTCATAGCCGAGCGGGTCCTCGGCTTGCCGAGATTGCCGTAAACCGGACATAACCCGAAGTCAAAGGAGAGATCGGACCATGACCAGTCCACAGGTACTGTACGAAACTTGCGCATCAGTAGCCACTATCACGATGAACAGGCCAGATGTCGCCAATGCACAGAGCAGTGAGCTCATAGACGAGCTGGACGCGGCCTTTGAGCGAGCAGATGAAGACGACGGGGTAAGAGTCGTCATCCTGGCCGGAGCCGGACGGCACTTCTCCTCAGGCCACGACCTCAAAGCTCTTGTAGGCCAAGCCGAACCTGACTACTGGCGAACGCTTCGTGAGACTCCTGAAGGAAAATTCCGCCACGAGAAGGTGATGTACTATGACAGATGCACCAAGATCCGAAACTTCCGCAAGCCTACAATCGCCGCAGTCCAAGGCAGCTGCATAGCAGCGGGGTTGATGCTGGCCTGCATGTGCGATCTCATCGTTGCCGCCGACAACGCTGTCTTTTCCAATCCCGTGCTAAAGATGACCGGCGCTGGAGTAGAGCTACTCGTTGAGCCATGGGAGCTCGGGATTCGCAAAGCCAAGGAGTTCCTTCTTACTGGAGAGACCATCGATGCCCAAGAAGCATGGCGGCTTGGCCTAGTGAACAAGGTGGTCCCTGCGGGACAGCTCATGGAAAGAGCGCGCGAGCTCGCAGGAAAAGTAGCGCTGGTGCCGCCGATCACAGCCCAAATCGTAAAGGACTCCATCAACCACACCGCTGACCTCATGGGTCAGTCAAGCTCTTGGCGGTACCACTTCATGGCTCATCAGTTCACCCACAACACTGCAACCGCGCTGGCAGCCCTCCAAGAGCGCAAGTCGCGCTCCACGCTAAAGGAGGTCTTTGCCGATAGAGATAGAGGCGATACGATCGTCCCACCTCACTGATATGGACTCCGCTGCACTCTCAAATAGCGATCCTCCTCTCGCAGGTATCATGGTTCTAGACGTAGGAACCAGGGTATCTGCGCCTTTCTGTGCTGGGCTGTTGGGCGAGCTGGGTGCCGAGGTGGTCAAGGTCGAGCTTCCCACAGGCGGTGATTTCATGCGCTCCATGGGTCCATTCATAGACACCTCGGACGGACAACCCCCTTACTCGCTCTCCTGGGCGGTAGAAGGCAGGGGCCGCAAGAGCGTGACGTGTGATCTTAGGCAGCCAAAGGGTCAGGAGCTCTTCTTGCGTCTGACAGAGCATGCCGACGTTCTCTGCGAGAACTTCAGGCCTGGGACCATGGAAAAGTGGGGCCTCGGACCCGCTGACTTGGACCCAAGCCTTGTATACGTGCGCATTAGTGTCTTCGGCCAAGACGGCCCCTACTCCAACAGACCCGGCCTCGACCGGCTCGGAATTGCCTATGGAGGCTTGCTGGAGATCACTGGATACCCAAACATGCCCCCTGTACGTCCTGGAGTCACAATAGCGGACTACCTGACAGGTGTGTTCGCCGCCATGGCTGCCGTTGCCGGGCTTTATGGAAGGGACAAGCCCGCCAGACGGTCAAAGACATACAAAGGTGTCACGATCGATGCGCCTTTGTATGCAGCTGTGCTGAGAGTCCTAGAGTGGACCCTTGCTGGATATGACCGTCTCGGCATAGTAAGGACGCGCGAGGGTAACCGCCTTAAGAACTCCGCTCCCCTCGACAACTATCCGACCGCCGATGGCAAGTACATCTGTATCGTTGCGGGTTCTGATGCGAACTTCTCCCGCCTTTGCAAAGCCATGAAAACACCGGATCTTGCAAAAGACCCTCGCTTCTGCAGCCTTTTGAACCGGGCAGCCAACCAAGAGCAGATAAACGATCTTGTGGCTGCCTGGACGAGCGCTCATAGCGCTGCTGAGATCGAGCAGGCCTGCATTGACAACGGTGTCCCGGTCGCCAGCGCCTACACGGCAAAAGACATCTTTGCTGACCCGCACATCTCCTTCAGGGGAGACCTCGTAGAGGTCCAAGACCCAGTCATCGGTCCTGTGCGCCAGCAGGCTCCGTTCCCGCGCCTGGCCGGCGCCCGACCACAGGCGCCGTCAGGTGCACCGCTGCTGGGCGCCCACAACGAGGAGATCTGGGGCTCACTTGTGGGGTTGAGCGCAAAGGAGATAGACGAAGCGAGGAAGGACGGGGTCATCTAAGCCCCAGGCCCATACATTGCCGGCCAGGCCTTAAGTGGCTGACCGGCTTACCATCTGCGCAAGCGCCCTACGGTCCAGTTTCTCCATGGCGGTCAGTGGAAGTGCCGGCACAGTCATCACCTCAGCTGGCAGCTTGTAGGCAGCCAGCCTATCTCTTGCAAACCGATGAATCTCCTCCAGAGACGGAGGGCTTTGGCCCGAGCGCGCGACCACGACCGCAACGCCTGCCTCGCCCATCACTTCATCAGGCCTTCCAGCCACAGCCACCGCCTGGATCGCCGGATGCTCAGCTAGGACAGACTCTACCTCCATCGGATAGACATTGTACCCGCCACGGACGTAACGCTCGGTCGCCCTTCCGACCAAAACCAGCCTGCCCTTCAGGTCTATACGACCTAAGTCACCTGTGCGCACGCTGCCATCTCCTCTAAGCG
>JAMCQF010000145.1:3326-5318 GCA_023379605.1 Actinomycetota bacterium | reverse complement strand
TGCCAAGGACATCCGCGAGACCTTTGCACGGATGGCAATGAACGATGAAGAGACAGTAGCTCTCATCGCGGGAGGCCACACCTTCGGTAAGACACACGGCGCGGTACCGGATCCCGAGCGCTATATAGGGCCCGAGCCGGAGGGTGCGCCCCTTGAGCAGCAGGGCTTGGGCTGGAAAAACCTCTACGGCACCGGCAAGGGCGGGGACACCTGGACCAGCGGCCTCGAAGGCGCCTGGACCACTGACCCAGTGACCTGGGACAACGGCTTCTTCGACAACCTTTTCAACTACGACTGGGAGCTCACGACCAGCCCTGCGGGCGCCAAGCAGTGGATCCCGAAGGACCCAGCCGCCCAAAGTGCGGTACCCGACGCCCACGAGCGATCCAAGCGGCATGCCCCGGTTATGCTCACCACTGACCTCGCTCTAAAGTTCGACCCGACCTACGAACCAATAGCAAGGCGCTTCCACGACCATCCCGATCAGTTCGCAGACGCCTTTGCCAAGGCTTGGTACAAGCTTATCCACCGGGACATGGGCCCCATCACGCGCTACTTAGGGCCACTTGTCCCATCCGAACCCCAGCTCTGGCAGGATCCGATCCCTGCGGTTGACCATGAACTTATAGACGAAAAAGACGTGGCAGCGCTCAAGGGGGCGCTCTTAGGCTCAGCGCTTTCAATCTCTCAGCTGGTCTCGACCGCATGGGCATCAGCAGCGACCTTCCGTCGAACCGACATGCGAGGCGGTGCCAATGGGGCGCGTATAAGGCTCGCGCCACAAAAAGACTGGGAGGTGAACAGCCCCTTCGAGCTACAGAGAGCGCTTAAGATCTTAGAGCAAGTTCGCTACGACTTCAACGCTGTCCAAACGGGAGAAAAGCGAGTCTCTCTTGCCGATCTAATTGTACTCGGTGGCTGCGCGGCGGTAGAAGAAGCCGCCCGAAAAGCTGGTCAGGAGATCGCGGTTACCTTCAGCCCTGGGCGTATGGACGCATCACAAGAGGAGACCGACGTCGAGTCCTTTGCCGTGCTCGAGCCTACCTTCGACGGGTTCCGTAACTATATCCAGGCTGGCCAGAAGCTCCCGCCCGAACATCTACTCGTGGAACGAGCTGATCTGCTAGACCTCACCGTACAGCAGATGACGGTGCTCGTGGGTGGAATGAGGGCGCTGAACGCCAACCATGGAAGACTCCCACATGGCGTGCTCACCCACCGACCCGAGATGCTCACCAATGACTTCTTTGTGAACCTTCTAGACGTGGGGACGCAGTGGACGCCATCTGGCGCTGGCGAGCACATCTACGAGGGCCGTGACCTAATATCTGGTGAGCTCAAGTGGACCGCCACCGCCGTTGATCTAGTCTTTGGCTCAAATTCCGAGCTTAGAGCCATCTCCGAGGTTTACGCCTGTAACGATTCGCAGGAGAAGTTCGTCTCGGACTTCGCTACAGCCTGGGGCAAGGTCATGAATCTCGATAGGTTCGACCTTGCCTGAGCAGCCTGCCAAGGTGTTAAGGTGTTTCATGGCCTGGGCCTTCGCTACCTACCGGAGATCTACCATGCAAATACCCCAGATACCACTCCTGGGAGGCACCGCCTCTGCAAGGCCGCAATAGCAGGCCTGTCCACACAATCGGGCTCCCTCCCGGCCCAACTCCGCCTAAGCTTGCAGGCCATGAGAGGAACCAGCCCAGGAACCACTTCATTGGGGGGCCCGCTGTAGTGGACCCGCTGCTCCGACGCGGTTCGCAGCTTGCTGCATACCTCTCACTCCTTGCTGCAAAACCTTGGGTGAGCGTAACTGCCTGTGCCTACTACGGCAAAGGTGTTGCCCCGCCTGCATTGCGACAGCCTGTCCACGGTCCACTTACAAGGACGTAGTTCTCTCCTTCTCTATGAGCAGCCCCAACCTTTTCAAAGGCAAGATTGGCCGAGACTGGCGCGACTCGGACCCGTGGTGGCCTCCAGTTCCCGCCCCGCCCGCCG
>JAMCQF010000145.1:0-3316 GCA_023379605.1 Actinomycetota bacterium | reverse complement strand
TCGTGCTCGATGACGTCGGGTACGCGCAGCTCGGCTGCTACGGATCGCGTATATCCACACCTAACATCGATCGCCTTGCCGAGAAGGGAGTGCGCCTTGCCAACTTCCGTACGACCTCTCTCTGCTCTCCCACCCGGGCATGCCTGCTCACAGGGCGAAACCACCACAGGAGCGGCATGGGTCGAGTCGCAGACCTCGCCATCGGCTTCCCGGGGTACTGGGGTTTGCCACCCAGGGAGAACGGGTATCTTTCAGAGATACTGCGCGCGGAAGGTTACGCAACCTACGCCATCGGCAAGTGGCACCTCACCCCAGAGGACCAGACCAATATGGCAGCTCCCCGTAGCACATGGCCGCTCGCTCGAGGGTTCGACCGCTGGTACGGGTTTCACGGAGGAGAGACGCACCAGTTCGTGCCTGCTCTTTACCACGACAACCACTCCGTCCGACCTCCAGGTGATATAGACAAGGGCTACCACCTGACAGCGGACCTGGTCGACAAAGCCACAGAGTTCCTCGGAGATCTGCGCGCAGTGGACGAGGATCGTCGCTTCTTCCTGTACTTCTGCACAGGCGCATGCCACTCCCCTCATCAGGCACCGCGCGAATGGATAGAGCCTTACCAGGGCCGTTTCGACGCTGGCTGGGACTTTGAACGCGAACAGGTCCATCTCCGACAGCTCGCGATGGGCGTTATACCTCCCCGCACCGAGCTGTCGCCTCGTCCCCCCTGGGTGCCATCCTGGGAAGAGCTTAGCGCGAAGGAACAGAGGGTAGCTGCCCGCTTCATGGAGTGCTTCGCCGGGTTCCTCTCCCACACCGATGACCAGATTGGCAAGCTGCTAGCATTCCTCGAGGACCTCGGCGAGCTGGACCGCACGCTCGTCATTCTCGTGTCGGACAACGGAGCTAGCGCCGAAGGCGGCCGTGAAGGCTCCATAAACGACATACGGCTCTCGAACCTCGATCCCGCCTCGGCCGACGAGCTCTACGAGCGCATCGAGGAGATAGGAGGACCGACTTCGCACAATAACTACCCCTGGGGATGGACCATGGCTGGGAACACCCCCTTTAAGCGCTGGAAGCGTGAGGTGCATCAGGGCGGGGTGGCCGACCCATGCATCGTGTCCTGGCCAGCCCGCCTGGCGAGCTCTGCAGGGGCGATCCGCCATCAGTTCACCCATGCGACCGACGTGCTTCCTACAGTCCTTGAGCTCGTGGGCATCGAGGCGCCCGAGATGATAGATCAGGTACCCCAGAGCCATATAGACGGTGTAAGCTTCGCCTACCTGCTGGCACCTGGAACTGAGATGGCCGAGGAGCGCCACAACACCCAGTACTTCGAGATGTTCGGCTCGAGAGCGATCTATCACCGGGGCTGGAAGGCAGTGACCTACCACCCAGTCGGCCCGATATACGGGGACGGCCTGGATCCCAACGCTTCCTTTGACGAGGATGTCTGGGAACTTTACGACTTGAGCAGCGACCTCTCCGAGGCCCATGACCTGGCTGCGCACCATCCCGAGAAAGTACGCGAGCTCGTCGAGCTCTGGTGGAGGGAAGCAGAGGCCAACGACGTTCTCCCACTCGACAACAGAGTGCTCTGGACGCTCGCTCATCCAAAGCCGGACTGGCGCCATCCAAGAGACCGTTTCAGGTACTTCCAGGGCGGCGCCCAGGTTCCCGAGCCAGTAGCAGCAAACGTCCGGAACCGCTCCCACCAGGCCCTAGTAGAGCTGGAGCTGCCCGTAGGCGTTCAGGCAAGCGGCGTCCTGCTGGCGCTCGGTAGCGTCCTTGGGGGATGGTCGTTGCACTTCCTGGAGGGAAAGCTGCGCTACGTCCACAACCTCTATGGCAAGCACATCTCCGCTGTGGAAGCCAACCGGCTCCTTACCGGCGGCCGCCACAAAGTGGCCTTTTCCTTTCAAAAGGACGACGGGGCAGGTGGATTGGTCGAACTCACCATCGATGGGGAGCAAGTGGCTTCTGGGGTGATCGAGCGCTTCACGCCGACGGGTTTCAACGGCGTCGGGGTAGGGCTCACATGTGGCTACGAATGGGGCCCGGCTGTAGGAGAAGGCTACAAGGCACCCCACCCCTTCAACGGTCGTATCCTAAGGGCCGAGGTCACAACCACCGGTCCAGTGGTGCGAGATCCTATTGCCGAGCTCGCAGCCATCCTCTCTGAGCAGTAGAACCGCGCGCCACCATGACGGTGCTGGCATCACGTGGGCAGGGACGACCGTGCTGGTCGGGGTGGTCGATGTAGAGGTGCCGTGCTGGCATCACGTGGGCAGGGACGACCCTTACCTTCGTGCTCGACCCTGGCGATCAGGTGTACCTCTGGCCAGCACTTCATGTGGCTTCAGGCAGGCTCCCTAAAGTGGGGATCACAAGGACGATGATCCAAAGACGCCCGGTCTACAGGGCGCTCCTGGTCTTAGACGGCTTAGGCCTACAGCGCTACGAGGTGGGCGATGAGCAGCTCACCTTCGATCCCGGCCTTGGGTATGTGAACCTGGCCAGCGACACCGGCTACAACCGCGAGCAGCTAGCTGGCCCTAATGGCACCGACCCCGGTATCGGCTTCAATCGGGCTCGCATACGCAGGCTCTCTCGGAGGCTAGAACGGGAGCACCGGGCGGCTTTTTCGGAGCGCTGCGACGATAAAGGCCGTCACATAAAGGGGCGCTGTCTCTGGCGGGATCGCTCCATATAGGCTCATATCACCCAGGCAAAGCTTGCAGACAGTCACCGGTGCAGCGCCTGCTACGGCATCGGTCCACCCTCCGGGCTCATATCACCCAGGCAAAGCTTGCAGACAGTCACCGGATGATGCCAGCCCATCGCCAGAGCCTCCATGGGAACCTCCGAGGTCATCGACCCATGGCGTCCATTCCCTGGCCATCGCCAGAGCCTCCATGGGAACCTCTCCAGAACCGCATCCTCGGCATGGGCGTGGATGTTCTGGCCGAGAAGAACTCCCATAGGTCTTTCCAGCGCAACTACGGACGCAGTAAGAGACAGAGCCCCAGGTGGCTTCATCACGGGTGTTATCTGCAAGGCTGAGAGTGCCGGCGGGGATGGTCGCAAAGGAGATCCACTGGCTTGACCCTTGTCAAAGCTGGGTCTGTGGCGTTTGAAAGAAGAAACCACTCTCTCTGCAGATGCATACCTGCAACGAGTGTGGTAGCGGACCCATCCAGCGAGATGTGTTCTCTGCATTCTTGTGGCAGCACATAGGCGGAGATGGCATCCTCGATGCGCCATAAGCTCGTGACGAGCTAAGTAGGCGAGCCCGATTGAAGCCGATACC
>JAMCQF010000144.1 GCA_023379605.1 Actinomycetota bacterium | reverse complement strand
TTCAGTGAAGTAGCAGCACAAGACGCCGAAGGACGCGCCAAATGCCCCTCGACCTGGGAGAATGCGGGTATTCAAAGCTTGTACCACAGCCAGGAAAGGAGCGCCTGTCCGGTTAAGACTACCGCGCCGCTGTTCGACATCGAGGACGGGGTCGTCGCCCGACCCTTGCGCCGGGTCACCCCGGTCGTCGTCGAAGCGTCCGAGGACAAAGTGATCGGTGTGGCGGGCATCGCACTGTTCGGCGACCTGCTCGGCCAGCGGGGACTTCCTCTCCGACGTCTCGCTCTTGGGAGACGATGCGACTCGGCGTCTGCGGGGGAACCAGGCGCTGCCCAGCCATATGACGCTGTTCCCCTACCTCGTGAGCGCGAATCTCGGGCGGCGAAGCGAGCGCGGGCGACCAACGTGGACGTCCTCCGGCGCGCCTGGGCGATGGGTGCCGCACCTGCGCCAGGACGGCTCACGATCGATCTTGATGCCACCTACACCGACACCCGCGGAAAGCTGGCGGTGCGCGCCACGATCGCTGCGCTCAAGATGGTCTCGAGCACGACATGGGCACCGGCAAAGGATGCGGACGGCGAGATCATCACTCCCTAGGTCGCCTAGACCACCTACCACTTCGCAGGCCGTGACCTGCGCCTTGTCGTCCGCTATCAGCAAAAGGCCCCCCGGCGAACAGCTGAGCTTTTACGACCTCGACGGGTCCAGGTTCTTCGCCCGCATCACCAACGTGCCAGACGAGCACTCCGCGATCGCGATCGACTATCACCATCGACTACGCTGGGCCTCCGAAGAAGCAATCCGACAGCTGAAGTCCGACTTCGGCATGAACCACGCTCCGGTGGAGAACTTTTTCGGCAACTGGGTATGGTGGCTGTCTGCTGCACTGGCCTATAACGTGGCTCGCTGGCTGTGGGTGCTCACGCTCCCCGAGCCCTTCGCCACCTGCAGGGGCAAGCGCCTGCGCACGAGCTTTCTCAACGTGCCGGCGAGGGTCGTGCGAAGAAGCCGCCGGCTTGTCCTTCGCCTGCCCGCCAGCTACCGCCACGCCGAGGCCTCCACCGACGCGCTGGCACGCCTGCGGGTGCTGCCTCGCTTCGCCTGAAGCTCCCGTCATCTCGAGCGATAACCACCATGACGGAGGAGCCATGCCCCCAAACACCTTGAAGACAGCCCAGCCTCCGATCGCCCCATCGTGACGGCCCATGGTGAGGCTCATTGATCGGCAGCACTCCTAGCCGCAGCCGTCAAAGCCAGGTGTGGCAAACCATTCAAGCCGCTCGGACGCCAGGCTGCAATATCTAGGTCAGATTTGGAGTCGGCTGTCTCTAGCTCAGCTAGAACCTTGAGCTTGTAGGCAGCCGGGTAGACCTGGCGCGCGGGACGGACCTTAAGGACCCGACCCAGACACGGGTTCAACACCACTGATAGACATATCTCCTTTTCTCCCCTTCCCCTACTAATCATGGTTTTAACCCCTTAGCAGGCTGTGGCGAAATGCGTCCTGGGCACCAAACGACCTGGCCTTTTGTCCCCGAGATGGCCCGTTCTGGGGTATTTCGCCACAGCCTGTTAGGGGCGGCAATACCCATACTGGCAGAAAGGGAAGCACTTCACCCTGTAGATCGCAGACGACACGTTCGGGTTCTCGCGCAAAGGGGGTGAGATCGCAAGAGAGGCGACGCTCGACGGGATCTACGTGCTGCGCACGAGCCTGCCTCGAGCCGAGCTCACCTCCTCAGAGGTGGTGTCGTCCTACAAGGCCTTCTCAGGCGTCGAGCGCGCCGTTCTCGCCTACAACACGGACCTCGACATCCGCCCCATCCGCCACCGCTCAGCAGAGCGGGTGCGCGCCCAGGTATTTTTACGCATGCTCTCCTACTACGTGACCTTCCACATGGAGCGGGCGCTCGCGCCGATGCTCTTCAGAGACGACGACCATAACTCCGCTGAGACGGCGCATACGAACCCCGTCGCCCCGGCCATGTGTTCAAGCTCGCGCGCTCAGAAAGACAGCCACGAACAAGACCGCCGACCGTCTGGCGGTCCACAGCTTCCAGAGCCTCCTCGCCGACCTCGGGACCATCACCGCCAACCAAATCAACCCGACAGACTCCAGCTTCGATAGCTTCACCTTGATCACGAGGCCGACGCCCGTCCAAGGCCGTGTCTTCCAGCTCCTCGACCTCTCGCACTGCCTGAGCTACCCGTAGTCAGGACCCGTGCGAGAAGTCCCTTGCCAAGCGGTTGCGGCGACCACGTCAGGGGGAACTACGGGCTAGATCTAGTTACGTAGCACCTCTCCGATTTGTGGACTTAAAATCGATATACATATTTTCCTAAACGGCCACTAGGGCAAGCTACTTAACCAGGGGATCCTATGGCTATGTCGCCGCAATTAAATGGGGGCGACTGCATAAGCTTGCTGAGCGGGAGGCCCTATGCAGTTCCAGATGCCTCCCATTTGTCACTTATCACCATTGAGCTCATCTGGTTCCAGCGATGAAGCTGTCCAGAGCGCTCTTGGCTCCATTTGACCTCAACAACCCTGACTGCACTGATGCCTCAAGGTTGAGAGAAGATTGCAGCGTCCCATCCATACTTGCATTGAGCAGTCTCTTCGTCTGAGAGATTGCAAATCGCGGTCCGGCTGCCAGTTGAGCAGATAGATCGATGGCATGAGCCAACGCCGTAGTTGCATCCGGCAGAACAGCATTGACAAGTCCCAGCTCCTGAGCACGGAGCGCGCTGATCTCTGGCGTGAGCAGGATCAGCTCCTTGGCCCTTTGCATGCCGACCAGTCGTGGCAGCAGGTAGGCGCCGCCCAGATCGGCAGTGATACCACGACGCAGGAACACTTCGCAGAAGCGTGCGTCAGCAGAGCAGACAATAAGGTCGCACGCGAGAGCGAGGTTGAAGGCACCTCCATAGGCAATCCCCGATACCGAAGCCACCACAGGCAGCGGACTTGTCCAAACCGTTTCGACGAGGCGATGAAATATGCGCATGAACTTCATGGGCGTCTCATCTGATCCATCCCGAGCCACCTGCACGATCGCATCTATATCTCCGCCCGCGGAGAAGTGTCCACCCGCTCCGGTCAGAACTACAGCACCGATTTCAGGATCTGACTCTGCACTCTCAAGCTCCTGGTAAAGGCAGCTGACGGTCTGAGCGGTCATGGCATTGCGCCTTTGTGGACGATTGATCGTCAAAACGCGTACAGCGCCTTCTTTATGGACTTCAATGTCAGTATATGCCATGGCCTCTCCTGCTCATTAGATATTCTCGCAACCTCGTGGCGCTGCAGCCTAGCGTTAGGACTGGAGACCAGGTCCTCCAAGAACAGGCCCGGGCATCCAACCAAGACCTAATGGCACTTAGCTGATCTCGCTCTAACCTGTCGGGCGATCTGGCTTGCGGCCAGGACCGGCAGGCCCAGCAAAGGCCTGTGCAATGGACATCCACTCTGTGGCAACTGGTCCGATCACTTCGAGCTCTGTGTCCAAAACATGCCGGCGCTGTGTAACCACCAAGCAGAACTCCTCTGCCCTTCCAATTACACGGTCATCGCTCTGGGCTGGACCCCATGTCCAGAGGCCTCCTCCCTGGGGAGCTGTCAGCTCTACTCTCACCTGAGCCACAGGAACAGCACGGGAGTGTGCCTCGAATGCAAATCCAAACGTGCTCACTCCCAGATGGGCAATGTGACGCAAGCGATTGGTAGCCTCCCGCTCCAACCCAAGAGCATCTACAACATCTTGGCCATGAGCCCAGGTCTCCATAAGCCGGGCTGTCACAGAGCTCGCAGCACTCATCTGTGGTCCATACCAGGCCAGCCTTGTCTTGGGATCCATGTCCGCAAAGACCTCCAGAAGCTGTCTCCGCGAGCTTTTGAACCAGTTCAAAAGGTCGCAGGGAGCCATCTTTGAATAGCGTCTGGCCACCAAGTCAGGAAAGCCGTAGCCAAGCTCCATCAGCTCCTCTGCCTCCAAAAGAAAGCGAGCCGAGTCGGTTGCAGCAAGTACTGCTGCTTCGTCGAAGTAGGCTAGATGGCTGATCTGGTCGCGGATGCGCCAACCTGCAGCAGGAGTCGGCCACTCCCAGATGTCATCGGTCAGCGGTTCAAGTCTGCTTTCCAAATCAGCGGTCTCAGCCTGTAAATCGGCAAGCAGCTCCTGCAGATCCACCGCCACTGCTATAGCTCCTTGCCCCTCGGTTCACGGCTTCCATGAAATACTGCCATGCATTCCTTATAGTGCCTATTACTACTTATGAAGATATAACATTCTCAAAAAGCCTCTTCTTGGAATTATACAATCTTGAAAACTTCGATCAGAGCGCCTACGGTGAGAGGTCTTCGATGCTGGCATCCACTACCATGTTTTTGCGGGAGCGACTTGGCGGCTTGGAAAGTTCCAAGCATGTCATTTTCACTGTCGCCATGGATAAAACCATCGCTTGCAAAGTAACAGAGCGCAAGTTCCAACAGCACTACCCAGACCCATACCTCTATCGTGAGCTCTGGCCTGGAACGGCTACGACCAGCCTGGACATCCGACCCAGCGGGACTGCCAACTTCTTGACACCCAGAGCGTTTGACAGATTACTACCAGTGCCAGCACTATGGAGTCTCCCAACCAAGCTCACCCATCTCGATAAGGCAGCTCTGCTGCCAAAGGCGGCATGAAAGGCATGATCGTGACGCAAAGCGACACGTTGCAGGTATCTCCATACGCCATGACACAGACCTCCGGCTCAACGACATCTAGCTGCCAGAGCTGGACGGCTCCTTTCTTCCAAGCTCTTAGCAGCCAACCCCATGGGATCCTCGTGGTAAATGACTTGCTCAAGCACCTTGTATCTGCCTTCGGCCTTGATGCAGCGATGCTCGTGACCGAGCATCCCTATCTGGGTTTGCAGGCCTTTCGATTCGAAAAGGTTTTGCAACAAGCTCCTTATGAGCCCACAAACCTGGTGGGCCATCCAGGCCTTCATACCTCGCCAACCCTGGATGATCCCGAGCTCTCCCTTTCAGTAGCAAGTCTCGCTGATCTGGCCATCTCCCTGCACGTAAAGCACCATATGGCAAGCACCGATACTCTCACCCACCTCAGCAACAGAGCGGTTTTCCAGGCAGAACTTGCAAAGGCATTGGAACGTTTCAAACGCCATAACGAGGGATTCGTACTTATGATCCTTGACGTAGATGGTCTGAAGGCCTTAAATGACGCAAAGGGTCATCAAGGAGGCGATAAAGCGCTATGCCAGGTCGCGCTCTCTCTTAAAAGAGCCTCACGCAGCAGTGACCTGGTTGCACGAATAGGAGGAGATGAGTTCGGAGCCATTCTTACCCCTGCACCTTCAGATGAGCACACCTTCGTAGCTTCCTTCCACGCCCGACTGGACAGAGACCTCAAGCTCAGCGCGTCCCCGCGAGTTTCGATCGGCTGGGCAGCCTGCCCAGCCGATCATAGCGAAGCTAGCGCGCTCATTGCCCTCGCGGATGAACGTCTCTACCGTTCAAAACGCACTAAACAGACTGACCCGCTATACAACACAAGCATCGAGGACAGCCTACTTGGCACCCATACGGCTGCCTCTATAACCTCGGAAAACGCCGCCGACCTGGAGCTCGAGCTGCGTATGATCCAAGATGTCGTAGAAGTCGAGCTGAGGCTTCAATCATCTCCCTGCGAAGTGCACCTCGGACTTGCAGAGAGGTCGGACTCCGATACAGCTGGAGCCAACGTGCTCCAGAGGGCGGTTGATATACTAAGACGCTATGTGCGTGATATGCCTATCGTAGTCGCTCATAATGTTAGCGCGACTCGTTCGAATGCCCAGCCCGGTCGGCAGCGTATAAGGATCTGCGATGCCAAGCACATCCTATCAGGACAGTGGCAGACTGAGGTCTGCCTCAGCTACGCAGGAAGGACGGCGCTTGCCAGTAATGTCTCCACGGACCTTCCTGCTGGTGTCCATGCGACACTTAAGTGCCTGCTCGGCCTTGGTTTCGACCTCGATGTCGCAAAGATCTGCTGCCACCTTGAGCAGCGGGGTGATGTTGGAGTCTGTTCACTGGAGATTCTCTTAAGAGAAAAGATACGGCTCTGCGGAAAAGCTAGTGGCCACGATATACCAACTGCTGCTGCAAAGGCCACCCTCAATGCCATCAACCGCAGGCTTTCCAAGCACGAACCTTCTACAATCTGAGCTCCAAGTCCTCGCAAAGCCCTCGCAATACGCGCACGGCTGGAGCTCAGAGCCCCTTTAGATACCGATCAAAGAAGCCTATAATACGTCGACGAGCGTCAACTGCGGATGGTTCGTGATATCCCACTCCTATAAGCCGGCCAGCTATGGCAACGATCACCCCAGGGGCACCATCGTGCTGATTGAGGAAGCCATGCCCCGCATCCGGGTACTCTTTTATATCGGCTGAAATACCGTTCACTGCGAGCGCGTCTGACAATCTGGATGCCGCGCCCCTAAGAGAGCGATCTCTGCTTCCATAGCTTCCTACAACAGGGCAGGCTCCAGCAAGCAACGCTTTGGCATCGCGAGGAACCTGACCATAGTTTACACTTGATACCTCAAAGCTGCGACCGGCGGCAGCAAGCAGGGAGAAACCGCCGCCCATGCAGTAACCTATGATCCCTATTCGCCCCGAGCAGTCCTCATGGCTGACCATCCAGGCGCGCACAGCGTCGATGTCATCAAAGCTACGGCCCTTGCGAGCACTTAGATCCCGAAAAGTTGACCGAATGCAGGTCAGCTTGTGACCCCAGCCGTATAGATCAGGCGCGAACGCCAGGTAGCCAGCCTCCGCAAGCCACTCGCATTGGCGGCGCAGATCCGCGGTCATTCCGAAGACGTCATGGACGACCACAACTCCTGGCCAGGGTGCACCACGAAGAGGCCGGGCAAGATAGCCTTTCAGCTCGCCTCGGGACGTCTCGATCTCGGTGTCTGGCATGGCCTGGAAGCTTAACGGCGCTGTTGAGAGTGGGCCACAGCCGCAAGGCTCAACCTGGGCTCATAGGGCCTTGTCCTGCTGTGTCAAAGAGTATCTTGCTGGCCTGGCAAGCCAAAAGATGGTTCCAGTGACCAGCGCGCTATGCCTTTGCTCCAATGGGCATAGTCTCATCTGGTGACTATCAACCCTTCACAGAAAAAGGCCCGCTTAGTCTATCCAATGCTCATCGCCGTGGCGGTCCTCGTCACGGCGTGCGGTGGCGGCTCTAACCAGACATCCCAGAAGACGCCTACAGCGGGTGCCTTACTGGCAGATGTGAAGTCTGCCCTTCACAAGCAGGTAGGCGTCCATGTAGTGGTTACCGTGAAGCCCAGTCCCAGCTCAGCTGAGGAAAAGGTCGTCGCGGACTTCGGGACCACAAGTGGCATCGAGCGGATCAGCGAGGGCAAGGCTACCTTGACTGTCGAGGTCACCCCAGCGGATGCCTACATGAAGGGGAACTCGTCCGGTCTCACGACCTTCTTGGGCCTCAGTCAAAAGCAGGCACAGACAGTGGGCGCTCACTGGGTCTCGTTCACCTCACGTTCAGCTCCGTACTCTGGGCTCAAATCCACCACGACCATTGGGGTCTTGGCGCAAGGGCTGCCTCAGGCGAAAGGGACTACCTTGTCAAGCGTCATCGTTAACGGGTCTAGACAGGATATCCTGCACTGGACATCCGCCGCCACTAGCTCCTCGCCAGCTCTTTCCAATACGCTAACAATAGAAGGCTTCCTACCAGTCGAGCAACGATCCACGAGCTCCACGGGTGAATCAATCGAAAACCTGTCTCATTGGGGAGAGTCAATCCACATCAGCACTCCCTCGTCGGCATCAACTATTCCTTATACCAAGATCTGAGCCTGAGCGAAAAGGCATCGGCGTAGCCTCAAGCCTACATGTAGACGGCCAAGCGCCTCGTCGTTGCACTTCCAGAAGTCATGAGCTATAGCGCTCCTCTCGGATCTCTAGGTTCAAGGCTCGCAAGCCAGGAGGAATCCCAAGCGCGGTCCTTGGGGCGCCATGGCCAAGGTGAGGTGGGCCCGAACACGGCAGAGCTTCACACCACCACAGATGGGCTGGATACGAGCCTAGAATCACGAGCCCAGCCCCAACACAGGCCCGCTGGCCGCACCGAGCCCGAACCTCCCGAGGCCTGATCCGATCAGTGCGCCTACAGCTAGTACATGAGTGTGACGCGCGCCTTCTGGCATTCGGTACCAGCAAGTAGCGGGACTGGCGAGCTGTGTTGAGCTTTTGTAGAGAACGCGGGCGCGCTTAGGTAGATCGGCGATGATGCCGTGGTCTAGTCGCTGAGCGAGCATAGTTGGCCAAGATGCTCGTAAGCTGCAGCCGCCATGGCCTTTGCATGGCTGACTGCCTGCGACACAGCATAGGAGCGTGCTCGATCCTCGATGGATCGCGTGTTACTCACGGAAAAGGCCAGCGAGTCGATCCCGATCGCGTTGCCTGCTGCGCCCCTGACAGCGTCTATCACCGTTCCAGCAGAGGACAGATCATGAACCAGACCCGTAACGGTGTTGGTCACCTGGTACCCGATGAGGGTGGCCACACCGTGGGAATAGGAGTACTGCGGCTGTAACGACAGGCCAGTGGTCTAGATATCCCTGGCGGCCATCCCGCCTCTTTTAAATGCCACTACCGCTACCGAGGTCCGCGAAGTATCCACTGCCATAGCACGCGCCACAGTGGGACCTGTCATGTCCACCCCGACTACCTGGGTAAACAAGTCTGGCGTAGCGATGGTCTTACCCGTGCCGGTGACCGTAAGCCTGGGCGACGACCCTCCGCAGGCAGCAAGACCCGTCTAGGAGCTCCCGAGTCGTACGCGGCAAGTCCCAGGCCAGCGCCACCTGCCGCTGGGGCCAACACGACTACTCCGACCGACACCGAATGCCACAGGGCACCGCGCAGGGCTCCAGCGCTTCGTTCCCCACCGGTTCCAGCCACCTAGTCATCAGCCCTTTCCACCTCGTTCAACCCTTGACGATCCTCACCACCAGAACCCACCGGTTCACCGTAAGGCGTATCGGAGAATCTGACGCAGCCGCTTAGCTTGACGATCCTCACCACCAGAACCCACCGGTTCACCGTAAGGCCGCATGGTGAGTCGAGGCCCCCCGCAACCACGCATGCGCGCATCTCGCTTGAGACGATCCAGGCCACGCCTTGGCCGATGGCAACGAAGTTCACCTCCGAGCGCTCTGTCGCCCGGTCCGAGAGCTCTGTCGCCTCGTGAAGCGCCGACCCTGAGGGACTGAGCGCCGGAAACGACCACTCGAAGCCCTGATTGCCGGGGGAAAGGCAAGCTAAGC
>JAMCQF010000143.1 GCA_023379605.1 Actinomycetota bacterium | reverse complement strand
CCGGCTGTGATGAAGAGCCTGTAAAACCGCAGCATGCATGCCCGCTGCGGAGCCGGCCACGTTGTCCATGCGCGTCATGGCAACCATCTCGATGATCACGCGTACCCCTCGGCCTTCCTCGCCTACAAGCCAGGCAACCGTGTCATCAAGCTCCAGCTCCGCGCTGGCGTTGCTCCTGTTGCCCAGCTTGTTCTTTAGTCGCTGGAACCTGAACGTGTTGCGCGACCCGTCTGGAAGCACACGCGGGGCCAAAAAGCAGGACAACCCTCCTGGTGCCTGGGCAAGCACCAAGAAGATATCGTTCATGGGCGCGCTCGTGAACCACTTATGCCCGAGCAGCCGCCAGGTCCCATCCCCAGCGGGCATTGCGGTCGTGGAGTTTGAGCGAACGTCGGAACCGCCCTGCTTCTCGGTCATTCCCATGCCTGCAAGCAGCCCGCTCTTTTCTGCCGCCGGGCGAAGACCAGGGTCGTAGGTACGGCTAGCCAGTAAAGGGACGTACTGCTCGGCCAGATCCTCCTGCATCCAAAGTGCAGGGACGGCGGCATATGTCATGGACATAGGACAGGTATGCCCAGCCTCCACATGGCTCCACACAAAAAAGCTCGCTGCTCGTGCAACATGCGCTCCACTTCTGTCCTCGACCCAGGGAACAGCTCCCAGACCGGCAGAGGCAGCCGCCGCCATGAGCAGATGCCAAGAGGGGTGGAATACGACCTCGTCTACCCTGTTGCCAAAGCGGTCGTGGGTGTTTAGCACCGGAGAGCTGGCGTTGGCCTCATCACCCCAACGCTGAACCTCCTCAGTGCCAGCTCGATTTCCCAGGTTATGGAGCATATCCAGGTGCCATCCAGCTCCTTCTCGGACCAATCCCTCCAAGAGCGCCGGCACCTGAGCCACGTCATGACCTGACAGTGGCGGCACCTGATTGGTCACCTCATGTGTGCTGCAGGGATGTGAAACGGCCATGAATCCCTCCTTGTCTTGCGGTAAGAACGACTGCCTGTTTGGCTCCACCCTATGAGAAGTGCACTGGGCGAGCTCAGCCTGAGCCGTGGCAAAACACCCTCAGCTCTTCGTTGCCGATCGCTTTGCTGCCAGCTCACTCATGGCCGGCGCCAGCTCTCTCCACTGCTTTGAGGGAACACCGCGGCGCTGCGGGTCCAAGGGCTGTATGCAGACATGGTCCGCACCGGCATCCAGATGCGCGCCCACGCGCTCGCGTATCTGATCGACGCTACCCCAGGCCACAAGAGCATCGACAAAGGAATCTGTTCCTCCCCCAGAGATATCTTCCTCAGAGAAACCAAGGCGAGCCATGCTCTTTACGTAATTTGGCTGGGAGAGATAAAGCGAGGTATATACACGCCCAACCCGCCTTGCCTCTGAGGGATCTGTCTCCACCAGGACAGCCTGCTCTACACAAAGAAGCGGAATACCACCCAATATCTCCCGGGCCGTAGCGGTGTGCTCTGGAGTGACAAAATAGCTGTGGGCTCCATCTGTCCTAGCTGCTGCGAGGGCGAGCATCTTGGGTCCGAGGGCAGCCAGCACTCTCCTCAGTGGTGTCTGAGGACGTTCTGCGCTGTAAGGAGCCTTGTCCATTGCCTCAATGTACCGCTCCATCGCTGAAAGAGGTTTGTGGTATTGATCGTGGTGTCCCCGTAGATCCTCAACGAGGTTCTGATGGCTTACTCCGAGTCCCAAAAGGAACCGCTCTGGGAAGGCCTCCGTGAGCGCCTTGGCCGCTCCGGCCATGGCCAGCGCATCACGTCCCCATATATTTGCGATTCCTGTCGCACCCACAACTTTCGTGGTCGCCGACAGCAGGCTGGTCAGATGTACGAAGACGTCTCTGCCTGCAACCTCGGGAATCCATATTGCACCATATCCGAGAGACTCTAGCTCGGCTGCCAGCTCACGGGCCCTGGAGGTCGAAACATAGTCAAGTGCACCTGTCCACACACCTATAGGCGCTATTGGGAACCTTTCGGGGTCGCTCATAGCTATAACAGTAGCCGTAAGGCATTCGACTTTCCCCCCAGTCGCCGCTTTGGTTGGCTGCGCAGGAAAACTCGCCCCCAGAGCAGTGAGCAGCCAGTCACATCTTCAGCAGGCGCTGCTCAGCTCAGCTCTGGGCCACTTGCGCTAACAAGGACCCACGCGGGCTCTTGACCTTCAGCAGGCGCTGCTCAGCTCAGCTCTGGGCCACTTGCGCTAACAAGGACCCACACGGGCTCTTGACCTTCAGCAGGCGCTGCTCAGCTCAGCCTGCGCTCTTCAAGCCTGCCAGGCCCGGCTGATCCGGGGGGAGCCTCGAGCCAGTCAACCCAGGACCATGAGCGACCTTGCTAGAGCCGCGTGCGCAGTTGTCGACCACGTCATGGACCCGCGCCATCACCACCTCGGGTGACCCCGTCGCATCAACCCGTACGACTCTGGTATGACCCTCCAACCACTTCAAAAGGGGCGGCATGGACTCCTCAGCGGCTTTCAAACGCTGCTCTATGGCCCGCGGAGTGTCCTGCTCGCGCATACCAATCTCACCCCCACAGCGCTCGCAAACCGACCCTGGGCAGTAGGAGCCATACCGGTAATCCTTGCCACAGCTCATACAAACCCTACGCCTTAGCAATCTCTCTATCACCACACCCAATGGGGCCTCAAGCACTATCGCTACGTCAATCCTGGCTGGTTTGACCAGCTCCTCCAACTTCTCTGCCTGCCTGAGCCGCTCTCTCCATGG
>JAMCQF010000142.1 GCA_023379605.1 Actinomycetota bacterium | reverse complement strand
CAAGGCCACGTGGCGGCGGTGCTCGGGACGCTGCGTCGCCTGGGGCTCGAAGAGCTGATCTCGCCGGTGGGATCCAAGGCGAGAGACGTGGCCGTCACGATGCCCTGCGCGCAGGTGATAGCTTCGGACTCGAAGCTCGCCATCGCACGTGGCCTCAGGAAAGAGACGGCGAGCTCCTCCTTGGGCGAAGTGCCCAGCCTCTCCAGCTGTGACGAAGACGACTGCTACGAGGCGATGGACTGGCTTTTCAGCCGTCAAGAGGCGATCGAAGACGCACTTGCCCGGCGTCACCTCGAAGGCGGCACCTTGGTCGCCTACGACGTCTCCTCGGCCGCCTTCGAGGGACGGACCTGTCCGCTCGGGGCCCTCGGTCATCCCAAAGACGGCGTGCGCGGAGGCTCCAGATCGTCTACGGGCTGCTCAGCGCCCAAGACGGGACCCGGTTGCGATCGAGGTCTTCTCGGGCAACACCGCAGACCCCAAGACCGTCGTCTCCCAAGTGAAGAAGATCCGTGAGCGCTTCGGGATCGACCACGTCTGTGTGGTCGGCGAGCCGGGCATGCTCACGAGCGCTCGCGTAAAAGACGACGCCGTCCCCGCCGGGCTCGACTACCTGACCGCCTTCCGGGCCCCAAAGATCAAGCACCTCGTGGAGCACGAGCAGATCCAGCTCTCGCTGTTCGAGGACACCGACCTGTTCGAGATCCTCCACCCCGACTACGAAAACGACCATCTAGTTGTGTGCAAGAACCCGTTCTTGCCCAAGAGCGCGCCCGAAAGCGCGAGTCGCTCCTCGCTTCGACCGAAAGAGAGCTCGAGAGGATCGCCGCCGCGGTCACCCGCCAGCGCCGTCCGCTTCGCGCCAGAGACAAGATTGCCCTTCGTCTTTAAAAAGGTCCTCAACCGCTTCAAGGTCGCCAAGCACTTCATCCTGGAGAGCGCAGACGACGCGTTCGGGTTCTCGCGCAAAGAGGGTGAGATCGCAAGAGAGGCGTCGCGTACGAACCCGGTCGCCCCGGCCAAGTGTTCAAGCTCGCGCGCTCAGAAAGACAGCCACGAACAAGACCGCCGACCGTCTGGCGGTCCACAGCTTCCAGAGCCTCCTCGCCGACCTCGGGACCATCAACCCGACAGACTCCAGCTTCGATAGCTTCACCTTGATCACGAGGCCGACGCCCGTCCAACGCCGTGCCTTCCAGCTCCTCGACCTCTCGCACTGCCTGGGCTACTTTTAGTCAGGACCCGTGCGAGAAGTCCCTTGCCAAGCGGTTGCGGCGACCACGTCAGGGGCAACTACGGGCTAGATCTTCTTGGTCTCTAGGACTTAGGATTTTGTGACAAGTTTCAGGCTGCAGTCCAAAGACTCGCTCCAGTTGTGTAGTCATCGAGCACGTGGTCGATGGTTCTTAGTGCCCGACGGAGCTGGATGGGAGCTGGAGGTTTGTCGGCTTCCAGCAACGGCCGGAGCACGCGGGCTCGGGGCTTGGCGCAGAAGACGGGAGCTCGAATCGCTTAGGAGGTGAGGATCTAGGAGTTCATCGGAGGCGAACACCTTCACCTCGCGCCGGAACCGATCGCCGATCTTCTCCAGCAGTGCAGGCGATGGGGTGGGAAAACCCAAGGTGCTGGGTGATAAAGATCACAACCTGTCCACTCACCTGCAGGTCGGGAACGTATGGCTTGAGGAGCAGACGGTTGACACAGTGCACCTCGGGGCCTAGATGCCCGCTTAGCCGCTCATTGATGTTGACCACGGAGGTCATGGCACCGCTGATAGCGCACAAGGGGCGGCTCTGCAGGCTCGACAGACTCACCCTGCCCGCTACTGCGTCGGGAGGAGACCGGCGGGAGGGCTACCACCCTCCCGCCAACTTGCAGCCCTCGAAAAACGCAGATGACTATGCCATTCCAAGCCCTTGGGCAGCCTAGAGGATGCTAAAACTTCCTGACTCGCTGGAACGACCAGTGAGCGCCAAGAGCACTTCTGCGGCATTGTGGAGCCTGCCAGCCAGTGCCCCGGCAAGTTCGCAGGACGCGGATACGGCTGGCGTAAGGGAGGTCGGCGGAGCCAGATCAAGAGCCCGCGCGAGGTCGAGGCTATGCACAGCGAGCTCAAAGGTCCGGGTAGAAAGGTAATCAGCCAACGTCATCGCGCCAGCGGGAGTAGCAAGAAGGCTCACATCGGATCTGCCGTCCACGACGTGCAGCACACGCTGAGCGAGCTCGCTCACCCTTGCAGCGGGATCTTCTCCCAGCTCAGAGCCAGCTTGGATGCCGCGCTCGGCAATAGCTTCGTTTAAACGCCTACGTCCCATCGTATCCATGCGATCACCTAGCACTGAAACGAAGTAGGCGACGGGACCATCGATCGGTGGCCCACTGGTGGGCTGGGAAAGGTAGGTCTCAACAGTGGACAGGGCACGTGAAGTGTGGCCAACTAGTCCCCGAATGTCCCAGATGCCGAGACCAGGCTTTGCCCATTGTTCGGGACGGACCTGGGAAACCAGCTCTACGAACGCCCTGGCGCCGGCCTGGAAGCTGGCCCGGATATTGTCGCTCATATTACGAGTGATAGCCCTGATATGGCTGACTGGTCAAATGGCGGGTGCCCGAGGCCTGGTCTTGACCTGTGGCCTCTCCGGAGGGCAGTGAAAGTCACAGGGGTCCGATAATCTCTCCTGCCAGCTCGGATCATTCATGATCTTTCTCGACCGCCAGGCCCGAGGTGTCCGGGTGGACTGGGTCGGTCTCTTGTCCCTCACCATGGGGGTCTCTTTCATTCCACACCCTGGCAAAGCTGCCTGCCTGGGGCACAAGACCCGAAAGCTTGCACAAAACCGTGTCCTTCGAGGCCGTTCTCCAGGACGGGCTCTGCCTGCCAGGGCGCATCAGATCAACACGACATGGAGGAACTCAGCAGTGACCGCAAATAACAGCCACCCAGAGCTCATCGAGAAGCTGGCAGAGGGGATTGCCAACCTCACCACCTCCGAGCAGTGGCAGCGCTACCTTGACTTCCAGAGCCGCTTCCAACGCTATTCGTACAACAACGCGCTTCTTATCGCCGCCCAATGCCGCGAGGCTACCCAGGTGGCAGGGTTCAACGCCTGGCGAAAGATGGGACGCACCGTCCGCAAGGGCGAAAAGGCCATCTGGATTCTCGCCCCCATGGTGTATAAGACCGCCCAGGCAGAAGGGGACCAGCAGACTCAGCCTTTCGAGCGGATCATCCGAGGCTTCAAGTTCGTCCCCGTGTTCGACGTGTCTCAAACAGAGGGGGAAGACCTGCCCATTATCTGCAACCGCCTAGATGGCGATGATCCTTCCGGGCATTACACCAAGCTCGTCGGTGTTGCCCGGTCAATAGGCTTCAGCGTCGAGAACCACACCTTCGACGGCTCAACAAACGGCGACTGCACCCACAGCGAGCACTGCATCCGAGTAGAGGCACGCAATGCACCCGCCCAGCGGGTGAAGACGCTCGCTCACGAGATCGCGCACGCCCTGCTCCACGAGAGCTTCGAAAGCCGGGCACTCGCCGAGCTGGAGGCCGAGTCCACTGCGTATATCGTCTGCCAGGCGCTTGGGATCGACTCCAGCGACTATTCCTTCGGCTATGTCGCAACCTGGGCCGGTGGTAGCACTAATGCAATCGCCTCTATTAAAGCTTGCTGCGAGCGCATCCAGCGCACCTCAGGGTGCATCCTCGGGGCCCTAGAGACCCTCGAGGCCGCCGGTCAGGAGGAGGCAGCCTAATTAGCTTCCTCCTATTGAGCCCATGATGGTCAGTTTTGCTGCAGCATAACCCGAGCCGGTGGGAGTTCTCAGCCTCTGGATGAGAGCTCCTGTCCTGGGATACCACGAGCTCTCTACTACTATCTAAAGCGTGCCGAGCTACCTGAGCAGTGAAAAGATGAGCGCCAGCCCTGGGAGCCAGGTCGTTGGGAGTGCTTATCCTTGCTCTCCCCGAGAAGGCTGAGGACAGAGCCGTGGGCCTACCCATGATCGACAAGATCCTGGCTGCTCATGCCGGTCTCGATAGGGTGGAAGTCGGGGATATCGTGGTATGCGAGGTCGACCTGGCTGTCCAAATCGACCTCGTATTTGCCATGACAGGAGATCAGATGATCCCCAAGCGCATCGCAGATCCAGAGCGCGTGGCCCTCATCTTTGATCACACTGTCCCTGCACCTACTATCGCGGATGCTACCGGTCATAGCCGGGCCCGCGAGTTCGCCAGGCGTTTTGGAATCACCAAAGTCTTCGACGTCGGTGATCACGGTATCTGCCATCAGGTGATCCTGGAGAGAGGCCTCGCGCTTCCTGGTCAGATTCTCACATGCACAGATTCCCACACCATCGCTTCAGGGGCTCTCAACTGCGCAGCGAGAGGGCTTGGTCCTGTAGAGATGCTCCAGATAGTGTGCACTGGACGGACCTGGTTCAAGGTGTCACCGACTATTCGGGTGGAACTGACTGGCACCAAGCCCTCCGACGTGTTCGGAAAAGACGTGTTCTTGTACCTGGCAGGCGTCCTTGGAAGTGTAGAGGGCCATAACCTGGAGTTCGGTGGCCCGGGGCTCTCCAGCTTGGGCCTGGACGACCGTTCCACGCTTGCCACGATGTGCGCGGAGATCAGTGCCAATTTCGCTATCATGCCTGCCGATCAAGTTGTCCTCGACCACCTGACCAGGGTTACCCAAGCTCCGCTCGATCCCGTCGAGCCAGACGCCGATGCTTGCTACTCCGATGCCATCACAGTAGAGCTCTCAGGGGTGCGACCCCAGGTTGCAAGGCCACATTCCGTGCCAGGCAATACCATTGCTGTAGCTGAGCTAGGTGAGGTCCCGATCCACCAGGCGTTTATCGGGTCATGTGCGAACGGCAAGCTTGAGGACTTGCGCACAGCAGCACATATTGTAAAGGGACATAAAGTGCATCCAGGGGTAAGGCTGGTGGTAACCCCGGCATCACAGCGCGTATACCTCGACGCTGTACGCAGAGGCTATGTTACTGCCTTACTCGAGACCGGAGCAG
>JAMCQF010000141.1 GCA_023379605.1 Actinomycetota bacterium | reverse complement strand
CAGCATAGCTGCCCACAGCTCGCCTCTGGGCCGAAGCCCAGCGGCTGCGAAACGCTCGGGAGGCACTCTTCGCTCCTCGTTCCCGATGCCCTCCAGCCCGCTTATGGCAAAGTCCTCCCGGACCCGGGTCCTTGGCATCTCATCAGGCAAAGGCGGTGTGGGTAAATCAACTGTCACCGTAAACCTGGCTGTGGCTCTAGCCAGGAGAGGATACGACGTCGGCTTGCTCGATGAGATGCCAAGGACCCGGGTCCGGGAGGACTTTGCCATAAGCGGGCTGGAGCGCTCTGTCGCAGGGTTGGGACCCTGCTGGCCAAGCGAGCCAGAAGAAGCTTGCCCGGCTCTATCAGTATCACTGGTCAAGGCTGCCCGAACTGCCCTTAGCTCGTCATCTCTCATAGGCGAGAGGTCTAAGAGAACCTCTGCTTGGATGCCCAGAGCCTCCATCGCCCCGCGGAGCTCTCCCTCCAGCTCTGCGCGCATGGGGTAGTCCTCGGTTGGCAGACCCACTGAGACCGTTACCTTGCCGCGCCGGGCGGACACCTCCCTCACCATGCCCAGCTGGCCCAGAGACTTCCACAGCCAAGGGTCGCGGACCTCCCTCAAGGCCTCCAGCATCCCTCTCTCGTCAACAGACATGACTACCTCATCGGTGCTCTAAGCCGAGCGCTCCCTACTTGCGCCCCAGCTCGCAGACGCTCTGCCTGCTGATTCGACCCTAGCGCTATTTTCCCAGGCCCACGCAGTGCCCAACCGGTACAATGGCGGTGTGTCAACAGCGCAAAAAGGCGACCACGTAAGCTTAATGATTGAAGAGTCTGCCCTTGATTTCAGCGCCGCAGTCACAGCTGTAACGACTGCTTTCGGCGATCCTACCCGCCGGGAGATCTACCTTTTCGTGCGCGAGGGATCTCAAAAGCCCACCTCGGTAGCGACTGGCCGTGACTGCGGCACTGCCAGCACTCGCCTTGGAAAGGGAGCCCTGGCACAGCCTTCCGAGCAAGGTACCCCTGACCTGGGAGTTACGGTCTCAGAGGTCGCATCCAGGTTCGATCTGCACCCTAACGTGGCCCGCCATCACCTGGAACGCCTGGCTGCGGGCGGATATCTGGATGTGACCTTGGAGCGGCCAGGCCCTAGCGGCGCAGGAAGGCCATCCAAGCGTTACAGGGCCAGCGGGCAGGACGGCCTGAGCGGGCTGGGTAGGCTGGCAGCACGCAAAGATGACCTGCTGGTCCTGCTTCTCGAGGAGGCTATCAACCGCTTGGGCCCAAAAGAGGCCGAGTGCATGGCTGAAGAGGTAGGTGAGCGCTATGGCCGAGCCCTCGCTGTCCAGATGGCCCCCGGCGACAGCCTGCGATCTTTGAGCTCAGCCATGCAGGCCGTGGCTGACGCCCTGACAGCGCATGGATTCGACGCTCACGCCGAGAAGCGAGCTTCCACCAACGCTGTGATAGCGGGGAACTGCCCGTTTGGCGAAGCCGCAGCGGCTCAGCCAGCGATCTGTGCTCTCGACCGTGGACTGGTAAGGGGCATGCTGGAGACACTGTGTGGTAGCTCGGCTGTGCAGATGACCATGTCGTCAAAAGCGCGAGGCGACGACATGTGTGCAGCAGTGATTTGAACCGCCACTACCTGGACCACGCTTCCAGTTCTCCACCGCGCCCAGAGGTCATATCCGCTATGACTGATTGGCTCGAGCAAGCCGGAGCGGGAGACCCGAGCAGGATTCACGAGGATGGAAGGCAGGCACGCGCTGCGATCGAAGAAGCGCGGGAGAAGGTGGCAGCGCTACTAGGCACCAGAGCACGCCAGGTGATCTTCACCTCCAGCGGGACCGAGGCTGCCAACGCCGCGATATGGGGGGCCTCAAGAGCGCACCCCGGCGCTTCCATAGCCTGCGCTGCAGTAGAGCACTCCTGTGTCATCCGCCCCGCAGCTCGCATGGCGCCAGTAGTGGAGCTATCTGTTGACAAAAGCGGGCGTATCCAGGCCGAAGATGTAGAGGAGCTTCTCGCAGGCCATCGGGGCGGAAAACGCCCCGTTGCGCTTGTGAACTGCCAATGGGCCAATCATGAAATAGGTACCATTCAGCCGGTGGAGGCAGTAGTAAGCCGCTGCCGAGACGCTGGTGTTCTCACACACATTGACGCCTCCGCCGCAGCAGGGCACGTTCCATTAGACCTGGAGGGAATTGGCGCTGACCTCGTGTCAGTAAGTGCCCACAAGCTCGGCGGGCCACTTGGCGCCGGTGCTCTGGTGGTCCGCAGGGGCTTGCGGTTGGAGCCTCTGCTTATGGGCGGCACCCAGGAAAGGGCCAGAAGGGCGGGGATCGAGAACCTCCCAGCCATCGTCGGCTTCGGAGCCGCAGCAGAGGCCCTGGCTGGTGGAGGCCTTGAGCGGGAGGCTGCTACTGCGCGCCAGTTCACCGAAACCTTGCTCACGCAGGCACTCTCGGTCCCAGGTACGTCGGCTCTGGGGGATCCGCGAGCCAGAGTCCCCCACATAGTCTGCCTTGGTATTGAAGACGTGCTCGGAGAAGCTGCTCTCATCGCACTTGACCACCTCGGGATCTCTGTGCACTCAGGATCAGCCTGCTCTTCTGAGAGCTTCGAACCTTCCCCGGTGATCCAAGCTATAGGAGCGGATCCCAATAGGTCTCTTAGGGTCTCTGTTGGTTGGTCCAGCACTGCCGAGGATATAGACGCGTTCTCCAGCGCCTTCCCCCAGGTACTAGCCGAGCTGCGAGCACTGAGAACCTAAAGCCTTAACCTAAGGCGGGATCGGTCCCAGCCAACCTGGGAGATCAGAGCCCTAGCGGGGCTGGGGCTCTGAGCCGAGGTGGTAGTTGACCTGCTACTTCGGTGATCTGGGAAAAAGAGCTAGCCGGTGGGCCGCGGTGCGCCATGCAGGGCTTAAGAGCTCGTAGACCGCTATTTGGGTGAGCTTGGCAACCCAGCTGCAGCAGAGCCCGAGCCGGACGCGGAGGTGGCAGAACCGAGGACCTGTGAGGGAACCGAAAGGTGCTCGGCTGTAAAAGCCTCAACGATCACCTGGTGCCCCGAGGACATGAGCACCGCTGGAGGCTTGTCGGCCAGGAACTCTTTGAACTGGCTTACAGCCAAGGATATATGACCTTGGTCAAAGAGCACCGTACCCAGGAGAAGATGGACCTCGGACTCTTTGGGGTCCAACTTGGCCGACTCCCTCAAATCCGCCTCACCCGCGCGCGCAAGCGAAGGGTCCCCACCTTCGCTGCCTGCCTGCCATTCGAGCCATCCTGTGCCAGCCAGGGCCGCAGGCTCATGGGGATCTGTGGAGAGCACCTGGCGATAGAGCTGGAGAGCCCTTACATCCTCACCTTTGCCTGCGAGCACCGCTGCCTGAGCGAGCTTTCGATCCATCTGCTGCTCGGGGCTCAGCTTGAGAGAGCCCGAGAGCACCTGGCCAGGAAGCGCCCTTGTCACGTGCGTTGCCACCAGGATCAGCGCAGCGCAACCAAACGCAGCTGCAGCCAAGGCCCCGAAAATCCTCCTACGCGACCTTCTTGGGGCTGCGGTCCGAGCCCTGGCGTCCAGGGCCACGTGGCTATCGGGTCTTCTGCCAGGCTTGGGGCGGCTTTTGGCTCTAGCTCTAGAAGCCTTGGGATCCGATGCCCCGCCAATGCCGGGCATATCGCCCGTCTCCACCGCTCGCCCGTGGCCGCCTGAGAGCTCCTTTAGGGTCCGAGCTGCCATTGCCGTGTAGCGATCGTGCAGCAGCTGGTAATCCTCATCGGAGAGCTCGCCCGATGCCCTCTCTATCTCAAGGTCCTCGAGCGAGCGGAGTACTGCCTCCAGATCTTGCTCGGTCAGCTCCGGCACTGCTGGCTCTCACCTTTGCGACCATAAAGGGCAGCTTCTACCATCATGCGCTCCTCCTCGGTCACCAGAACAGGCCCAGGCCGGCGCCTTCGGCGCACGAGCAACAAACCAATCACAGCAACCACCAGTGCTGCAACAGGCAGTGCCCATACGAGGATGTCTATCCCATGAGTAGAGGGCTTGAGCAAGATGAAATCGCCGTACCTGCTCACCAAGTACGCCTCGATCTTCGCGGTGCTCTGACCCTCTGCCACCCTTCGTGCTATCACGTGGGAGATCTCCACTGCACCCACCGCAGTGGAGATCTCCGCTGAGAGGTCCTGGCAGCTTGGACAGCGCACCTGGCTGGCTATTGCCACGACCCGTGCATGGTTGCGCGCTGCCACGCTCTGGGGAGGAGCTGGGGTCTGGCTCCCTACCACAAGGGCAGCTACTACTACCGCGAGTAAAAGTGCCCACAGCGCCCAGTGGCGAGACAGCGTTCCCAGCCGGCCTGAACCGCTCATGCGCCTTCAGCCTTGGCTTGGGTCAGCAGGCTGTTCAGGTAAGAGGCCGTCACAGGCCCGTCTATGTGAGCGAACACCCTTCCTCCAGGCGTGATGATGAAGGTCTCAGGCGGCCCCCTCACACCGTAGAGGAACGCTATCTTGCCACCTGGGTCCGAGATTCCCTGCCAGAGCGCCCCAGTGGAGCGGTAAAATGCAGCCGCCTCAGAAGTCGGATCATCAAAGGCAACTCCCACCACCACGGCATTGCCCTCTTTCTCATGCTGGTAGGCGAACTCCACAAGATGCGGCTCTTCTTGCATGCAAGGAGGGCACCAGGATGCAAAGAAGTTCAAAACGACGAACTTTCCCCTCAGAGCTGAGAGGCTGAATGGCTTTCCCGAGAAGGTAGTGGCGGTGATCGGTGGTGCCATCTTCCCTATGAGCGGGCTGTTGGCCTCCTCGATGGCAGCGGGAGGGCGAGTTGCAAGCAGGATGCCGATGGCCGCCACCACCACGGCTATCGACAGCGCTATCCAGCGCGCGCTGTGGCGTGTCTTTGGGGTGAGGGGGAATTGGTCTTCTCCACCCACGAGGCTGGCTACATCAGGCTTGCGCGAGGCGACCTCGGTCACGCCGCGACCTCTCCTATCACCGCACTAGAGCTCCATCACTGGAGCCTACCTGTACTGCACCAGTCCCCGTCCTCTCAGCATCAAGCTCGTCTGCACCATCGCTGCTCGGGTCAGTAAGCTTAGCCCCAATGCCCTCACGCGCTCGCCAGCCTCCCCCATCGCCAGGATCGTCGCGCTCCTCGCGCTGGGTCTCAGAGGCCGGCTTGGACTGGCCCACCGATGCAGGAACTAGAGCTAGGAGTATCCCAAGAGCTATCAAGCCCGCTCCCAGCCACAACCACATGATGAGAGGCTGGACGACTACTCCGAGCGTAGCGCTCTGGCCCGCCGAGGAAGGCAAGTCCACCACCGTTAGGTAAACATCGTGCTCAGGGGTTGAGTCGATGGCCGGGGTGCCCACGCCTTCTGCTCCTGGATCGAACTGAGACACTGCTGGAGTATAAGGTCCATGTCCGTTTACCATCACCAGCGCCTCTGTTGCTACTCGGCTGGGAGAGCGCACTACCCTAGTCCCCACGTACTCAAGGTGTTGGCCATCGAAGGTGGTCGACTGGCCAGGACGCAGCACGACCTGTCCCCGCTGACCATAGGAAGAGGCTGCCGCAAAGGCCACTGCCATCACCACTATCCCAACATGGACGACCATGCCACCGCTCGTTCGACCCAACACGCCTCGCAGAGTCCCAGATATCTTATGGCTACGGCTCTTGATCCGAGATGCCCGGACGTTTAGGACCAGCTGGCGGATCGCCGTGGTGCCTGCGAAGGCTCCCAGAGAGAAGGCAACTAGAGGAGCGAACCCTCTCACTCCTGCCACCACGCACACTACCAACACCCCGGCAGCCACCCATGCGGGAAGTGCGAGCCGCCTGCGCATCACCCCAGGTGAGGTCTTGCGCCATGGCAGCACAGGCGCTATGGCCATCAAGAACAGAAGCGTGAGCACTACCGGGGTGGCCATGTCGTCAAAGTACGGGCTGCCCACTGTGGCCTGGTGGTGCTGGAGCGCCTCCACCAAGAGCGGGAAGAGGGTGCCTACCAGAACCACGAAGGCAAACGCAGCAAAAAGCAGGTTGTTGAGAAGGAAAAGCCCCTCACGCGACACCATGGAGTCGATCCCCACGGGAGAGCGCATCTTGTCTCCTCGCCACGCTATGAGCCCAATGCTCATCGCCACTATAACCCCCAAGAACCCAAGCAGCACCGGCCCCAGGTTCGAGTTGGAAAAGGCATGCACGGACTCGACCACACCCGAGCGGGTGAGAAAGGTCGCAAGGATGGTGAGAGTGAACGCGGAGATCACAAGGGTCAAGTTCCACACCCTAAGCACGCCGCGTCGCTCCTGGGCCACGACCGAGTGCAGAAAGGCCGTGCCACACAGCCAGGGAAGCAGCGCAGCGTTCTCCACAGGGTCCCATGCCCAGAACCCTCCCCAGCCGAGCACTTGGTAGGACCACCATGCGCCAAGGATGATCCCAAGCGTTAGACATCCCCAGGCGACCAGAGTCCATCGCCTGGTCTCCAGCAGCCACCCCTCGCCCATCCGCCCTGTGATCAAAGAGGCGATAGCGAAGGAAAACGGGATGGTAAATCCCACAAAGCCCGCGTACAAAAGGGGCGGGTGAAAGAGAACGAGGGGGTTGTCCTGGAGCAGCTCGTTGGGTCCAAGCCCATGGGCTGGTATGGCTCCTACTACGGTGCGGAAGGGGTTGGCAGGACCGACCATCAGTGCGAAGAAGAACGCTGCAACGCCGTAGACGACAAAGGTCGCCCAAGCCACCACCGAGTCACCCGCTCTGCGGCGAAAGTGCCACACCATCGCTGCAAGGTAGATGGACAAAACTAGGGCCCACAGAAGGATCGAGCCCGCCAGGGCCGACCACAGTCCAGTGATCGTGTAGAGCAGTGGGGTACGCCGGGCATTGTTTTGGGCCACGAAGACGATCCGGAAGTCATGGGTCAAAAGAGCGTGCTCCATGGCAGCTACTGCAAGCACCGCTCCTCCCAGGATGAGCCAGGCATATATGCGCCCAGAGCGCACCACAGGCTCGCGGTGGGTAAACAGGCCCCAGCCGATCACGGCCATGCCCATTACCGCTGCCACAAAGCCAAGCAGCACCCCCACATCGCCGGCCGCAGCGTTCAATGCGAGGACCCCGCAGCCGAACGAACCTGCTTGGGCGACTCTGGGATGTAGTCAGAGGAGTGCTTGACCATTATCTGGTTACTTAGGAACTCATCCCCGCTGAAGTGTCCCACTACGACCACCTTGATGTTGGGTTGGAAAAGCTGCGGAGGAGTGCCAATATTGACGACCTGCTCGGTAACCCCCCCTGCCTTTATAGAGAAGTCCGTTCCATCTGTGGTCTTGCGCACAGTTCCCGGCACCACCACGCCTTCCATCCGAAAGGTGCTGCTGCCAAGCTGTGCTCGCGTGGCGACGGCCTGGTTGACTGGCTCGTAGTAATCCAAAGCGTTGCCCAGCCCCTCATATAAAAGAAAGCCAAGCGCCGCGATAATCACTGCACCAGCCACCATAAGACGCCTCCGGCTGGCTCGAGTGCGGGCTGTTCTCACGGTGCCAGATCACCTACCTTTCCAGGGTCCGTGCTCAGCGCTTCGGTGGAGAGAAGGGCTCGGTCGGCTCTACGCAACCGAGCAAGGCGCAAACGCACCAATATCGCGTAGGCGAAAAGCGTGACTAGCACAATTGTATATCCTGCATCAACATACTTCACCCGAGGTCGTCTCCTTGACTCGAACCGGACTTCGCTCCCGAGACCGCCGGTGCTCGCGACGGGCCCTCGGGTTGTACGTAGCCTGCAGCTTGCGCAGCGTCGGGGGTCGAGCCACGGCCGGACCGGATCTGGCCAGCTCCCTGTGATGCGCCCAGAACAGCAGGCATAGATGCAGGCATGCTCAAACCATTCCCTACCGGAGCCTCTGCGTGCCGCTCGCTGATGGCAGCTGCAAGCTCACGATCCTCCATGTCCTCCAGCAGATCCTCTACCCTATAGCGCTGAATG
>JAMCQF010000140.1 GCA_023379605.1 Actinomycetota bacterium | reverse complement strand
AAGCTGCCAGCTGAGGTGATGACTGTGTACTCGTTGATGCCAACCGTGCCTGCCCGGATCGCTTTTGCAACACGAAACGCCCTCGCCACATTTGCGGTGTACACCCCCGCACCCAGGCCATAGGTTGTGTCATTGGCCAGCCTGACGGCTTCTTCCTCGTCCTTGAATGGGATCGCCACCAGAACCGGGCCAAAGACCTCCTCCTGGGCGATCTTCATAGCATTGTCAACGTCGGCGAAAAGTGTTGGCGATACGAAGTTGCCCTGGGCCAGCTCATCTCCTGGACGGTCACCCCCACAGACAAGGCGCGCGCCTTGCTCTAAGGCTGAGCTTATGTATCCCATGATCTTTTCGAGCTGGCGCGTGTTGATTATCGCTCCTGCTGTCGTCGCGGCATCAAAGGGGTTGCCAAACTGGACCATAGAGGTCAGCGCTTGCGCAGACGCCACAAACTCGTCATAGACGGAGCGCTCAACCAAGGCTCGGGTCTGGCACACACAGCCCTGCCCAGACAGACCAAAGGAGACCATACCCATAGCCACCATTGCGGCGGTCTCAACACTGGCCGAATCGGCAAAGACCAAGCTGGGCGATTTGCCCCCCAGCTCCAACGTCACTCGCTTTATGCCCTTGGCGCTAGCCGACAGTATCCACTCCCCTACGGCTCTGGAGCCTGTGAAAGTGATCTTGTCGACCATTGGATGGGTCACCAGGGTCTCCCCCGTAGGATCACCCGGCCCTGGAACCAGGTTGAACACCCCGGGGGGAACGCCAGCTTCTTCTATCAGTGAAGTGAGCTTCAAGGAGGTGAGACAGGCATACTCAGAGGGTTTCAGCACGACGGTGCAACCGCTCGCGAGTGCCGGAGCCACCTTCTGCGCGAAGAGCATGAGCGGAGCGTTCCAGGGAATTATCGCAGCTACAACGCCAACTGGCTCGCGCAAGCTCATCATTTGGACCCTGGCACCCGAGGGTCCCTTGTCATAGCTCGGGTAAGTCTCCCCACAGAGCTTATCTATCCATCCAGCATGGTGGTCGAAGATGCCCGCCGTCATCTCCGCTGACACCACAGGCATCGAGCTAAACGATATTGGCATGCCGTTCTCCAGGCTCTGGAGGCGGTTCAGCTCATCAGAGTGATCGGCTATCAGGCCAACGAGACGCTGGAGCACTGCCTTGCGATCCTTGGCGCTCATGGTCGGCCAGGGTCCTTCGTCGAATGCCCTGCGAGCAGCTCTAACCGCTGAGTCCACATCCGCGGCGCTGCCAATGGCGAAGGTGGCTACGACCTCGTTTGTGGCGGGATTGACCTGATCCCAGGTACCTCCATCAGACGCATCGCGCCATCTACCATCTACATAAAGCTGGCCTGGTGCCAGCTTGAGCTCATCACGCTGGTCTAGAACCGTCAGTGCCATAGGGACCATCCTTCCTCGCCGTAAATGGCTCGCTTGCCGTGTGTGAGAGCCGGTGCAGCTTGACCCATCTCGGCCGCGGCGTGCCTGCACACAGGAGTCTGCCTCGTCAACTTCCCTGAGGCGCCCCTGTGGCACCTCCCAGGCCCTCCTTGTAGCCCTTGCGAGCTGGCGCCAAAGCCTCCACCGCACGCAGGATGCCAAAGGACGGCTCGGTGAGCAGGATCGAGCCCACGATCTCCTCCCAGCTGGCACCTACCTCCGCTGCCAGCCTTGCGTGATGCTGGACTCCCTCTGGGTTACGCAGTATGACCAGGCACACCATGCGTATCAGCTCGTGGGTCTTGCGGTCCGGCTCTCGCAGGGAGTCTATGGCTGCCATCCAGGAGCTCTGGGCCTGCTGGAGACCGGGAACTAGCTCATGCAAGGTCCGCTCGAACCGAAATGGCCATTGCTGCAGGGCCCCGTCTTCTCCCTCGCTCATCTACTCGACCCGATCATCCCTGCCTAGCTTCCATAGTTCCCATGCCTGCAGTTCCCTGGTCCGCCTACCTCGCACAGCCCCCACGGAATGGTCTATTGCGTAAAAACCTCGGCCGCCAGTCCTTAGATTCCCCGAGAAACCTTCGCTCAGCTGACATCGGGGTCTCTGGGCAGGCCCAAGAGACGCTCAGCTATGACATTACGCTGGATCTCGCTGGTGCCGCCAGCTATGGTAAGACAGCGGGTGGCGAGGAAACCCTGAGCCCAACCACCCGCACGCCCCTCAAGCGTAGCTCCATGTGCGCCACATAGCTCCATGCCGAGCTCTTGGACGCGCTGCTCATGCTCACCGCTCAGCAGCTTGCGAACGCTTCCACCAGGGCCAGGATCCATGCCGGAGATAGAGCGCAGTGCTGCCCTGTGAGCAAGCAGACGCAGCGAGTGCGCTTCGGCGAGCAGGTGGCCAAGCTTGAGAGCAGCTCCTGCAGAGATAGGAGGGTCCATGTGGTTGACGGCCTTTATGAGCTGCTCAACCCCTATGCCAAAGGTTGAGCCAGAGGATATAGATACGCGCTCATTGGCCAGGGTCACACGCGCTATTCCCCAGCCCTGGTTCACCTTGCCCACCAGGTTGCTCGCGGGTACGAATGCCCCGTCCAAAAATACCTCGTTGAACATCTCGGCGCCGGTGAGCTCCCGCAGGGGCCGTACCACTATGCCCGGATCGTGCATCGGGACCACAAAGTATGTGAGCCCGCCATGCTTGGGTTCGCTGGCACCGGTGCGGGCAAGGCATATCCCAAGATCAGCCTCACGAGCTAGCGAGGTCCATACCTTCTGGCCAGTAAGGCGCCAACCCCCATCAACTTCTACGGCTCTGGTCGCAATACCCGCCAGGTCCGAACCTGCACCTGGCTCGGAGAACAGCTGGCACCACCCAATCTGACCCAGCAGGGTTGGCATCACCCACCTGCGCTGCTGATCAGGAGTTCCGTGAGCGATGATCGTGGGCAGGGCCCAAGCCCCTATCCCAATGGATGGAACCCTTATCCCACACGCCTCCAGCTCCTCGCTTATCACCTGCTGCTCAACAGGGCCGGCATCCCTACCCCATGGAGCAGGCCAATGTGGAAACATGAGCCCGGCCTCAGCTAGCCGTTTCCGCAGCTCAGCTGGCTCCAGGCCGACCAGAGATTTGATCTCTGCAGCTATGCCAGGGCGGAGAACCTCCGCCTCCTGTGGAAGCCTAACTGAGAGCTCCCGGCGCTCGCCGCGGCTGGCCTGGCTGGCGACCTGGGAGACAAAGCGCTCCACTGGCCCGAAAAGCTGGCGCGTGGCAGCCGCCCTGCGAAGGTACAGGTGGGCGTCGTGCTCCCAGGTGAACCCTACCCCGCCCAGTATCTGGATGCAGGCCTTTGCGCAATCGACGAATCCATCAAGAGCTATGGCTCCCGCCACGCCGGCGGAAACACTTGCTTGACCCAAGCCCTGCGCGCTGTCCCAGGCCACTGCCGCAATCTGCTCCACTTTGACCAACATGTCAGCGAGCTTGTGCTTGATGGCCTGGAACTGGCCAATAGGGCGAGAGAACTGCACGCGAACCTTTGCATACTCACTGGCAGTATCCAAACACCAGCGCGCCCCTCCTGCGCACTCAGCGGCTGCAAGGCTCACAGCAAGGTCGCGCACGTGGTGATCCTTAAGCGAGCTGAGCTGGGCGTGCAGCGGAACGACCAGGCCATCGAAATGAATTGCTGCCAGCGCACGGGTAGGGTCCAAGCTCTTAAGAGCCTCGACCCTTACCGCCGGGGATAGCGGGTCTAGGTCCACAAAGCACCATATGGTCTTTGAGTCTTCTCCGGTCACAGGCAAAAGAATGCGCCTTGCAACAGTTCCACCAAGGACCGGGGATGCGACCCCCGACACGACAAAAGCGCCGTCTGCAATCCTGGAGGTAACCGCAAGGGTGGATGGACCGAGGTGCACAGCAGCAGGAACCCGGCCTTGTGCTACCCCAGACAGCAGCTCTCCATCCTGGCCTGGTCTTAAGTGAGTAGCAACCAGCCCAGAAGCCAGGATGGTCGGGAGGACAGGTCCAGGCAGCATGTGGTAGGCCGCCTCCTCAAGGATGACCGCTGACTCCTCCAAGCCATATCCCTGCCCTCCGCACGACTCAGGCAGATGCACTCCAAGCCATCCCTGATCTGCCATCTCCTTCCACACAGCGGGCAGGTCCCACGCGCTCTCTTCAAAGGCCGCTCTGGGAACAGAGGGCGGGCAATGGTGCTCGAGCCAACGGCGTAGGCTCTCACGCAAAGCCTCGTGCTCTTCGGATACGCCTATGGGCATGAGCTGAACCGTCCTAGGCAGCAATAGTAAGTCATAGGCCGCAATAGTAAGTCACGACTAAGGCTCCCACCACCGGCATGATAGCAAGAGCTGCGTAAACCATCTTCAAATCGTTCCAGGATGCTAGTGCTGTCATGGCAGAGTTACAGTGGCTGCACTGTCAGACCGTCGCCTGCGCTCATCACAGAGATGGCCTGGACCGGGCAGCCCTGTACTGCAAGCATGATCTTGTCCAAGTCAGCAACGGCGTTGGAGATGACAGCCGATTGACCGTCATCATCCAGGCTGAAGGTATCAGGCGCCCAGAAAACGCAGTTGCCCGAGCCCATGCACCTATCTCTGTCTATCCTTATCTCCACACCGGTCTTTCTCATCTGGATCGTTAATGATACTTGCCCTAGCTAGTAGTTAAGAGTACTTCCTCAGCACGGCCGGAAGGAGACCGGCAGCGAGGTCGGGGAGCGGAACGCAAGGCCGTGTATGTGAGGATCTTCCCCCGGGCTTGGATCCAAACACAACCCATCCAGCCGATCAAGTATGGCGTTAATGGCGACCCTTGACTCCATTCTGGCTAGGTGCATCCCAAGGCACATGTGCACGCCGAATCCGAATCCCACATGCTGGAGAGGATCCCTAAAGATGTCGAACTCATTGGGATTGCTAAACCGCCGCTCATCCCGGTTCGCTGAAGCTAGGAACACGCCTATATCTGTGCCAGACGCTACTGGCACCCCGTAGATCTCTGTGTCAGACATTGCACGCCGAAGTATCATGGTGACCGGTGGCTCCCACCGTAAGGACTCCTCGAATGCCTGGGACATCAAAGATCGATCTTGCTTTACAGCTTCCAGCTGGTCGGGATGGGTCAGCAGGCCATAGAGGAGGTTGCCGGTGGCTCTGTAGGTGGTCTCCACGCCGGCAGGCAACAACAACCTCAGAAAGGCAAAGATCTCCTCGTCGCTCAAGTGCTGGCCGTCCACCTCTGTCGCAGCCAGCTCGCTTATGAGATCGTCTGCGGGCTCTACGCGTCTGGCGGCTAGGATCCCTGCGAAGTACTCGCCCAAGGCCTGAGATGCGGCCATCCCGCGCTCCCAGTTAGCTGCCACGCTTATAAGCTCCATCGTCCAACGCTGGAACCTCGGATACTCCCTCATTGGCAGGCCTAGGATCCTGGCTATCACTTGGACAGGAAACGCAAAGGTTACATCCCTTACAAGATCGGCGTGGCCTTTGGAGCAGAAGCGATCGATGAGATCGTCCACAACAGCTCGAACCAGCTTTCGCTT
>JAMCQF010000139.1:46427-59135 GCA_023379605.1 Actinomycetota bacterium | reverse complement strand
GCCCCGCCGTGGCCAGCCCGGCGGTGTCTGTGCAGGTGTTCGTAGAGGCTCCCTCTGGTAGCAAGATCCACGCCCCGCCGTGGCCAAGTCGAAGGCAGTGGTCGACAATCGGAGCTCTGCGGCTAGCTGGAAGCACTCCTTGACCCTGGGAGCAGCAAGCACCGGGCGATACCTCCACGCCACACACTCCCCAGCCATCCCTCCGTACTGATCTGCCGAAGCCAAGGCTGAAACCGTTCCTAGCTGCGGAGCCCAGCTGACTAGACGAGGTGATCGCCAGGGGAAACGCTCATGTCACCGGGGTGGCGGACGAGACTTCCGATCGTGTCTGGGAAGCCATGGGGTATCCTATCACCCCAGTCTCGCTCGCAGATGTGCCTTGTTGAGCAACGTCACGGCACGTTGAAGTACCATTGCAGACACTCGATCCGAACGCGGGTAGTTGAGGAGGGGGAACGTGTGAGTGATGTATCGCAGGGACCGGGCTGGTGGCAGGCCACAGATGGCAGGTGGTACCCACCGGAGAACCATCCACAATACCAGCCTCCGCCGCCTCCGCCACAACCGTTGTCCGCCATGGCCGCCGCACCACCTGCGGCGGCTCAGAGCCAGGATATGTTCGTCGGCAAGGACCGGAGCCCGGCAAGCGTCCTCGGTCTGTCGATCATCACACTGGGCATCTACTACCTCGTCTGGTACTACAAGATCAACAACGAGATCCGGCAGCACGACCCCGACATCAAGGTGTCTCCAGGATGGGCTGTGGCGGCCATCAGCATCGGTGCCATCCTGTTCTTCATTCCACCGCTGGTCAGTAGCTATACCACCGCTGCCCGTATTCGCCAGATGCAACTCGATGACGGCCAGGTCCAGACAATATCTCCGGTAGTCGCCCTTCTGCTGCACATCTTCCTTGGGATCGGATACCCCCTCTATATAGCGTCCCAACTACGGGAGCACTGGCACGGTCACCGCCGCATCATGCGGACCGCCCCATAGTTGACTTCAAGCGATATGTGTTGCGCTGAGCGGCGCGGTAATAGGGGCATCTATGCTGTTAGGCCGCGCTGGGGGCTGACTCGTCGCGACAGGCGCAGGTAGGCCTTACCGCAGCGCTCGGTGCGCCGTGCCAGGCTTCCAGAGGCAATCCAGCCGATCCCAGAGAGCTTCTGGACCAGCTCGCGGTAGCGACGCTGATAGCTGGCCAGTCGTGGGGTGTCTCATGGTGTCATCGCCGCAAGCATCCCACACCGAGGTACTCCGAGGAGTTATACTCGCACCATGATGATGAAACGTCGGCAGCGACGGCTCCTCAAGAGCGAGCGCCTCGATATCGCAAAGCGGCTCGAGCGAGCGGCCACCAACACTGACGATTCCGGCGAATCCGGACACCGAATCCGGAGTTTTCCGACACCCCGGCAACCTGGTGGCTTCGTAGTAGCTGACGCAGGGATCATGAGGCCCCTGGGTTCACCTCCTTGGTGGTGCGTTGGTTGAGGGCGCGCTGCACAGCACTGCAGGGAGCTTGGGGGCAGCTCTGTGCTCGGGCATGTGGATGTGGGCCCTCAGCAGGTGGCCTTGACGGCAAGCGCCATGGGTGTGTTCAAGGCTGGGACAACCTCCTTGTCCCTGTCATGTGCAGAACTCACGAGTACAGTGGACGTTCGAGCGAGACGATGCCTTTAGAAGGGTCATAGCGCAGCCAGCAGTAACGTCGATGCGCTGCCTGGGTGCTGCACCCGAGAGCTGAGCAACCTCGGCCCAGGTCGCGCCCTTTTCGATGGCTCGCGCGATCGCCAGTTCTCGCTCGACGGTGAACTTGTGGAGCTGTCCAGTGAGCTGTTCGACCCGTGGCTGCGAACCCATGAGCGGCTGGGGGGCAGGGTCCTACGCTGCGCGCGTCGGTCGCTTGATATCATCGCCCCCATTGGGGAGTGGGAGCATTGGACCAGCATGTGGTTCCTCGAACCGGGCGAGTAGGTGTTTCCACGTGGACTTGCACCGTTCGAGGTGACAGACGGCATTGACTCGTACTGGGAGCTAAATGTCTGGATGCTTCATGGTGTGTGACAGCGACACTGCAAGGCCGCGACACTTGCGGTGCCATCGAGCGCGTAATCGCCTATCTGCATTCCAGGGAGTGGCACAGAACACCGCCCCGAACGACCACGATCGCCACCCTCGCTGCAGCGCAGAACGGCACCTCGGGCGCCGCGCCCTCGGGCTGAGGGGGCTTCAGGACCAGGGGTTGAGAATGTTGAGGTCTGCGAACCGCTCGAAATCTCTGGTGTTGCGGGTGACGACGGTTAGGCGATGCTCCAAAGCCGTCGCTGCGATCAGGGCGTCGCGAAACGGTGCTGGGTCGGGCACGTGCAGTCGAGCCGCCCGACGGGCAACGGCCTCATCGATCGGTAGCACCCGATCGGCGAACGCCGGGGCGACGCTCTTATCCAGCCAGGTGCGTAGCAAGGTGCCCTTGTGGGGGTCGGAGCGTTCGGCCAGCAGCACACCGTGCTCGAGCTCGTGGAGGGTGATAGCAGAGAGGAACATCTGCGCAGCGGGCGTCGATATCGCCCACTCCGCTACGCCGGGGTGCGCCTTGCCGGCGCGGACCTTGCGGAGTTCCGACACCACGTTGGTGTCGAGGAGGTACATCAAGCAAAGGTAGGCGCCTGGGGCAACTCTCGGGAGGGCTCCACCACCAGCTCGACATCTTCGACACCTGCCGGCTCGGCGAGCCGGTCCAGCAGGTCTACCCCCAAGAGCCCTTGGTAAGCCGCGAAGGTGAGAAGCACGTGGGCGGGCTTCCCGCGATCGGTAATGAAGACCGGTCCGCCCGCAGCCGCCTTCTTGGCCCGGCTGGTGTCTTGGTTGAACTCCCTGCTCGACATCTGTGACGCCACCCTCGTCCTCCTTTCTCTTGTAGCTACGTTACTACCGTCAGCGTAGCGGATGGGCTGGACTGTCATGACAGGTAGATCGACGCGCCAGAACGACGCTCCAGCGCCGAACGGCACGTCGGGGGTGCTTGCCGAGATGAGAAGACCCTGTAGTTAGCGCCAGACGTGCAGCCGATCGGAAGGATCTGCTCGCTGAAGCGGCCGGCGAGGGAGGCCGCGGCGAGCAGCTGGCGCAGGTCGGCGTCGAAGTCGGCGAAGCGGTCGGCGGCTCATGCGGCGCGGTTCCGGCAACGCAGACGAATCGTCACCCATGTTCCCTGGGGACGGATCGACCTATCCGGCCATGGTCGGACGAAGGAGTCGCTGGAGGGAAGTCGCCACCACCAATGGTGGCGCAATGGTGGCGAAAGAGCCGCCGCCACTGTGACCTATCTGTTCTACATGCCGCCTAACCTGCACCTTTGTGGTGGGGCTAGCTGGAATCGAACCAGCGACCTCAGCATTATCAGTGCTGCGCTCTAACCGACTGAGCTATAGCCCCAAACAGATCCTCGAGGCTACACCACTCTAGCGATCACGATGGAGCCTACCCAGCTCAACTGGCTCCGGGCATCACCAAGTCGAATCAAATGACTCAGCGTAGCCTCCCTCAACTCTCATCGTCGCTATCGAGCGGCACCGGAGCTACTGCCGCTACCCTTTGACCCTCATCTAAGTTCATGACCCTAACGCCAGTGGCATCCCTGCCCTGAGAGGCGATCTCTCTTACGGCAGTTCTTATGGTCACGCCGCCAGATGAGATTAGAATTACCTCTCCACCTATTGGCGTCATAAACGCAGACACCACAGACCCGCGGCTTGCTGTTAGCCGGATGCCGCGCACGCCCTGACCGCCCCGGGCCTGGGTGTTGAACCGCTCCAGCTTAGTACGCTTGCCATAGCCGGAATCGGTGACCACAAGAAGATCTACATCGTCAGCTACAACGTCACAGGAAACGACTTTGTCTCCAGGTCGAAGCCTCATGCCCCGGACCCCGACAGCATCCCTCCCCATCGGTCGCACCTCAGACTCCGAGAAGCGGATGCTCATCCCCTTCGAAGTCACCATCACTATATCGTCCTGACCAGAGGTCGTGATCACACGAACCAGCTCATCGCCCTCTTTCAAGCTGATAGCTATAAATCCTTCTCTTCGTGACTTATCATATTCCGCCAGAATCGTCTTTTTCACCTGTCCCATCTTGGTGGCAAAGAACAGGTACCTTCCCTCAGTAAAGTCCTTGGCGCTTATTATGGCTTGAATTCTCTCCCCAGGAGACAGGGGTAGAAGATTTACTATCGCGGTTCCGCGAGCAGTGCGCTCCTTCATTGGGACTTCAAAAGCTCGTAGCTTGTACACCTTGCCAAGATTGGAAAACAGGAGCAGGTTACTGTGTGCTGTGGTATGAACCAGGTCGGTGACCAGATCCTCTTCTTTAAGCCTGGTTCCCTGAATTCCCCTACCACCGCGGCCCTGCGTCTTGAAAGCATTTGCAGAGACCGCCTTTATATACCCAGCCCGAGTCATCGTTACTACGATCTCCTCGTCGTCTATCAGATCCTCGACCGCAATATCGCCTGGATCATTTATAATCTCGGTCCGGCGCTGGCTGCCGTAGCTGTCGCGAACCTCAGTTAGCTCTTGGGCTATTACTGCCCTTAGCTTCCCTGGGTCGCTCAGGATGGCCTCGAGCTCCGCTATCGCCTCACGCAGCTTCTGCATTTCATCTTCCAGCTCAGATCGACCGAGCCGTGTTAGCCTTCCCAAAGTCATGTCCAGAATGTGATTTGCCTGAATCTCACTGAAGCTAAATGGCTCTTCCATCAAACCCAAGCGGGCGGCTGCTCGATCCGCAGAGCTACGGATCAGTTCGATAACAGAGTCAAGGAGATCCAACGCCTTGAGAAGGCCCTCTACGATGTGAGCACGATCTCTCGCCTTGCCCAAGCGAAATTCAGAACGCCTCGTAACCACCTCTTTTTGGTGTGCCACGTAGCTAAGGAGCATTTGCGAAAGATTGAGCGTTCTTGGAACACCGTCGACCAGGGCAAGAAGGTTTACGCCAAAGCTGGTTTGCATCGTTGTATGCTTGAAAAGGTTGTTCAATACAACGTTCGCGTTCGCGTCACGCTTAAGCTCGATCACCAGACGGGATTGCCGACCTGCAGAGTCATTCTGCACACGCGATATACCTTCCAGGACACCCACTTTGACCAGGTCTGCGATCTTTATCTCTATAGACTCTACGGAGGTCTGGTACGGTACTTCACTCACAACGATCTTGGCAGTACCGCCTCGGCCCTCTTCTATCTCGGCCCGAGCACGGAGCTTTATTGAACCGCGTCCCGTCCTATATGCATCCATGATCCCGGCTCGCCCGAGAATCTGGGCACCGGTAGGGAAATCCGGCCCCTTTATGAACGCCATAAGATCGTCTGGAGTCGCTTCAGGATGCTCCAGTACATAGATCGCCGCGTTTATACTCTCAGCAAGGTTGTGCGGGGGAATATTCGTGGCCATCCCAACCGCGATCCCCTGGGAACCATTGACCAGCAGGTTAGGAAACCTTGCTGGAAGCACTACCGGCTCCGTTTCTGTACCGTCGTAGTTTGGCGTAAAATCGACAGTGTCTTCATCAATCCCCGCCATGAGCGTCATCGCCAACTGGTCGAGGCGGCACTCTGTGTAGCGCATGGCCGCCGGACCATCCTCTGCGGAGCCAAAATTTCCGTGGCCGTCGATGAGGGGATGGCGAAGGCTGAACTCTTGTACCATGCGCGCGAGCGCTTCGTATATTGCTGACTCTCCATGGGGATGGAAACGACCCATGACGTCCCCCACCACACGTGCGCACTTGGTGTGGGGTCTGTCAGGCCTATAGCCCTGGTCGAACATCGCGTACAGGATCCGTCTGTGAACGGGCTTAAGTCCGTCGCGGACATCTGGTAGGGCGCGGGCAACGATCACGGACATGGCGTACTCCAAGAAGGAGCGCTCCATCTCCTCTTGAATCTCGATTGGAGCTATGTCTCCGAATGGAAGAGGTGGATCAGTTACTCTTCCGTTGCCTCCAGAGCCTCTAGCAGCCATTTCTGGCTCGCCTGGGTGTTATGGTAATAGCTAACTCAAATATCAAGGAATCTTATGTCCTTCGCGTTAGTCTGGATAAAGTGCCTGCGCGACTCCACGTCTTCTCCCATCAAAACCGAGCAGACCTCGTCGGCAATTGTCGCTTGCTCAAGACTTATCTGGAGTAGAGACCGTTTTGAGCTATCCATCGTGGTATCCCGCAGCTCGTTGAAATCCATCTCTCCAAGTCCTTTCAACCTCTGGAACTCCACTTTGTGCTGTGGGTTGTCGGCGAGGAATCTTGCTTTCGCCGCGTCGTCTTTCAAGTATACCTTTTCCTTTCCCACAAGCGTCGAATACAAAGGGGGCTGTGCGACAAAGACATTGCCGTTCTCGACCAGTGGCTTCATTTGTCGTAGAAAGAATGTCAGCAGTAATGTGCGAATATGCGATCCGTCCACATCTGCATCCGCCAAAATTATGATCTTGTGATAACGGATCTTTGAGAGATCGAAGTCGTCAGCCAAGCCCGCTCCTATTGCAGATATGAGAGCTTGAATCTCAGCGTTCTTGAGCATCTTATCTATTCGGGCCCGTTCGACGTTTAGTATCTTGCCCCTGATAGGGAGCACTGCTTGGGTCCGGGGGTCTCGAGCATCCTTGGCAGATCCGCCAGCGCTGTTCCCCTCCACAATGAAAAGCTCCGATTCCCTAGGATCGCGTCCAGAGCAATCCACAAGCTTGCCTGGGAGGCCGGCTCCATCCAGAGCCGACTTCCTCCTGGTTAGGTCTCTGGCTTGGCGCGCAGCTACCCGTGCTCTTGACGCCAAGATCGCCTTTTGGACAATTTGCCCCCCCTCACGGGGGTTCTCCTCCAACCACAGGCCAAGCTTCTCGTTGGTGGCCCTCTCAACTAGAGACCTGATGGGGACGTTTCCAAGCTTACCTTTGGTCTGACCTTCAAACTGTGGGTTGTGGAGCCGCACAGCTATGATCGCCGTCAAACCTTCACGAATGTCTTCACCCAGTAAGTTCTCGTCCTTGTCCTTTAGTAGGTTCCTTACACGCGCATACTTGTTGATGACGTTGGTGAGTGCCTTCTTGAAGCCCTCTTCATGCATTCCGCCTTCGGTTGTCGCTATGCCATTGGCAAAGGAATGAATGCTTTCGTAGTACCCTGTATTCCATTGAAGAGCTACGTCTACCTCCTGCTCGGGTTCTTGTTGACTAAAGGCCGCGACTTTCTTGAACAGTGCCTCCTTTGAGTTGTTCAGATGGCGCACGTAGTCGACGATGCCTCCGTTGTAACGAAAGGTCTCGCTTTGCTCTCGACCCGCTCGCTGATCTTCGAAACGAATCTCGAGGCCTTTATTTAAAAAGGCCATCATCTGAAGCCGCTCAACTACGGTTTGGGCTCTGAACTCCGTCTCCTCAAAGACTTGGGGATCCGGCCAGAACGTCACGGTGGTGCCGGTGCGCGAGCGCGGAGCGGGGCCTACGACCTCCATCCTTCCCTGGGGCTGTCCCCCGCTGGCGAACTCGATCAGGTGCCTACGTCCATCCCTGTCCACTTCGAGACGGAGGCGCTTGGATAGAGCGTTTACTACCGAAACACCCACGCCGTGGAGGCCACCTGACACCTTGTAGCCAGAACCTCCAAACTTTCCCCCGGCATGCAAGGTTGTAAGTACCAGCTCTGCTGCTGAGCGGTCTGGATACTCAGGGTGGGGACCGACTGGAATTCCTCTACCGTCGTCGACCACTTTGCAGCCGCCATCTGCCAGTAACGTCACCGATATATGGCTGCAGTAGCCCGCCATAGCCTCATCGACCGCGTTGTCGACTACCTCCCAGACCAGGTGGTGAAGGCCGCTTGGCCCAGTTGAGCCTATGAACATGCCGGGTCTGGCTCTGACCGGTTCTAGTCCTTCCAGAACCGTGATGTCTCCTTCTTCGTACGATCCCGGCGCAGCTATCGCTTGACTCATCTTTTCCTTTACCGCCACAGGCGCGCCCTTTCCCACAGTTCGTCGGTCGACCAACTACGCGCCGACCCCGCTATCCAGCCAGGTGCGCTGCAGTTACCAGCTCTATTGTACCAGCACCGCTACTGTGCCTTACGGGCTCTTGCTATAAGGGTTTAGAGCTGCTTTCAGGACTGTTTACCCTGCCCTTGGTACCATGACCGCCAGGCGTTGGTGTCGTCACAAAGCGCAGCGTTTGGGGCGCGCTCTGGCCGCATGAACTGGCGAGCAGCGAAAGCAGACGCGACTGAAGGGATCGAAGCTCGCTGGTCCAGGCTGGGTGGTCCACCTCTATAACCAGTTCGGCGCCTGCTATCCGAACGGGTCGTGCATGAGCCGCTATCGCTTCTCCCACCAGCTGGTCCCATCCATCAAAGATAACTTGGAGAACCCTGATCTCCGGCAGGCCAGCTTGAGTCACAACTCGCCCTAGAGAGCTGCCAATACGGTTGGCTGGCTGATCTGATTGCGCTGACCCAAGTGGTCTCCAGCTTGGTGAGTTGTGACCTTTGAGCACTTCGAGCTTCTCTCCCACATCAATTTTGTCCATCTCAGTTCGAAAGCCTCTCATCTACGAATCAGCTGGCGTCTCTGCCAGGCATTCCTTACAGCCCGTGCTTATCACCAGGGAACACTATGACACGATCAGGGGTTATATTCTTTGGAAGGGGAGTACTTGCAGCCAGGAGCACCTGTCCCTTTGGCAAACTCTCGATCAAGCGCGCCGACCTTCTCTCATCGAGATCCGCAAGGACGTCGTCGAGCAGCAATGCCGGCTCAGATCCTACGCGCTCTCCAACGAGGCGATGAGCGGCAAGTTTGAGTGCTATTGCAAGGCTGCGCTGCTCCCCCTGTGAAGCGTGCCCTCTTGCCGATCGCCCGGATATCTCCAGTACAAGATCATCCCGATGAGGACCTACCGTGGTTACCCCTCTTTGAATATCCTTTTGCCGAGAGTGCTTCAACGCCGTCAGAAGATCTTCCTTCCAGCTGCTAAAATAGTACGCACCGATGTTATCAATGTTGCCAGATACCGCTGTATAATAGCTATTCAAAGGCTCTGTTAGGTCGGTGATTACCCTGTAGCGAGCTTTTCGTATCGCCTCACCTATACTGGCTAGCTGCTCATCGAACACATCCAGCGTCCGTATCAAGCTTGGGTCCAATCGCTTACCTATGTGCTGCAAGAGAGAGGCTCGCTGCTTCAAGATTCGGTCCAGGGACCTTCTATCCTCGTTGTAGCGTAGATAAAGGCCACTTGCAAGACCATCCAGATACTGTCTTCTTTCCGCTGGAGAGCCGCTTATTATCATAGAATCCCAAGACGCGCATACCGTTACAGATAGCTCTGGAGGAAGCTGTCTTTGCGAGCGCACTGGCAACCTGTTCAATAGGAACCGATCTCTTCCTGAGCTGGCTAGAGTTGCCTCGACGAGAACCTCCCTTCCACCAATGCTCAGCTCTGATCTCAGCACTGCCTCGGCTGTTCCAATCCTTACCATAGTTGCGCTATCTGCGCCACGAAATGACGAGCGTGTCAAAAGATAGGAGATGGCTTCCAAAACGCTTGTCTTTCCAGTGCCGTTTTCACCAGTCAACAACGTGAGCCCGTTATGGGATGGTGAGAGGCTTAACTCATCCAAGCAACGAAAATCCTTTATCAGAACTTTTTTAATTTCCATCTACATAAGAGACATACGCCTATATCATGACACCCTTACGGGCATGAGAAGATAACGGAATGTTGGATCTTCTGGTGCACGGACCGTTGCGGGTTTACTCGTGTCTATCGTCTCTATGATAACCCGGTCTCCCTCTACAGCCTCTATACCTTCTGTAAGATAGGTTGGGTTAAACGCTATAGTTAGCTCGTCTCCTTCATAGTCGGCATCTATTTCTTCAGTCACTGTTCCCATATCCTGAGCGATCACCGAGAGGATTGCCGAGTCAGAAAGCATCGCTATACGTACTGAAATGGTGTGCTCTTTCACCATAGGCTTAATGCGCCTAAGTGCGTCCAGGATCATCTTCTTATCGACCACAAGTCGGTTGGGGTAGCTTTTTGGCACTAGCTGCTCAAAGTCTGGATAGGATCCATCCAGGAGGCGTGTGGTAAGACGCACAGAGCCAACTTGAAAGACCGCCTCAGTCTCAGTTACAAGAATCGCTGGATCCAAGTCGGGCTCATCGCCGCCACTTGAGTCACCGGCGGCAAGAAGACGCTCCAACTCGACCAGAGCTCTCGCTGGAATGAGAACTTTCTCGAACGGCAAAGAGAGCTCCATGGCTGACAAGTCCTTCACGGCCAAGCGGTAGGAGTCTGTAGCCACTGCCCGTACGAGCTCTGGTGTGCTCAAGATCAGCACGCCTGTAAGCAGGGGCCTGGAGTCATCCTTTGAAGCGGCTGGAATGACTTGGCGGAAGGCTTTTCGCAGCTCAGAGCCACTGACTTTGTGCTCCAATGGAATCTGAGAGCGCAGGACGGGGAAATCGCCTGTTGTGAGGGTCCTTATTGAATAACTAGAGCGCCCGGCCTGGATCTCCAGATCCTCTCCTTCAAGGCTTACGCTTACCTGTCCTTCCGGAAGGACTCTAACGACCTCCAAAAGAAGCCTTGCCGGCACCACAGCGCTACCGTCCCTGGAGCCCGCTGCAGCTAGCGAAGCCTGGATAGTCAGATCCAAGTCGGTTCCGGCGATCTCAAGGCGGTCTCCGATCAACTCAAGATGAAGCCCACCGAGTATCGCTGAGGTAGCAGCACGCCCGGCCGTAGCACGGGTAGCTGAAACAATCGTGGAAAGTAAGTTCTCTTGTCCGCAGCGGAAGCGCACCTTCGGAGGTCCTTTCGATTTCTAATAGTAAGAGAATACTTAAAGAGTAGTAATAGTAGAGCCTGTGAATTGTGGATTACAGGAGAACGCCCTGGTGAGGCCGGTTGAGAGGATCTGGTTTTCCCACAGGAAGTGCACTTGACAGCCGATCTCACCTCGGTTGTGACAAGAGCCTGTGAATCTCTCCGAAGATATGCACAGCTTGAGGGAGGAAAGTCACAACAACACCACAGGTCATGCACTGGCTTTGATCCGGACGATGAGGTCTGTTACCTGGTCATAGATGTCACGACGCTCACCAAGGAGCTTCGATATCTTCTCGACAGCATGGATTATGGTGGTGTGGTCGCGATCTCCGAACTCCCGTGCTATCGCGGGATAGCTGTAATCGGTAAGCTCGCGAAACACGTACATGCTTATTTGTCGAGCTGTAACTAAAGGACGCCTACGGCTCGGGCCGCACAGCTCTGGTATCGTAAACCCGAAAGCCAGAGCGGTCTGCTCGAGGATCAGCTGAGGTGTGATCCGACGGGGCTGGCTGTTTGAGACAAGGTCCGACAGGATATGCTCTGCCAGCTCGTGGTCTACAGGCTGAGAGTTGAGACTGGCATAAGCAGTCACGCGGATGAGGGCCCCTTCGAGCTCTCTTATGTTGTCGGTGACGTTTGTGGCTATAAACTCATAGACATCATCAGGAATAGGGATCTTTTCAAGATTCAGCTTTTCTGTGTAGTATGGCCAGCCTGGTTTCGAGCTCCGGCGGGTGTACATCCACGAGCAAGCCAGAGAGGAACCTGCTTCGAAGACGGTCTTCAATAGTTGAGAATGACTTGGGGGGCCTGTCGGAAGTAAGGACGATCTGTTTGGCAGCGCCATAGAGGGCATTGAAGGTGTGAAAGAACTCCTCATGAAAGTTGCCGGTCCGACCTTCCATGAACTGGATGTCATCTATTAGTAAAACGTCACATTCGCGATATCGACGCTTGAAGCCGGCGGTAGTGTTAGTTCGAATGGCGTCTACGAACTCGTTCATGAGAGTCTCAGTTGAGACGTATCGAACGTATCGAGTACGATAGTTTTGTCTTACATAGTTTCCTATTGCATGAAGAAGATGGGTTTTGCCGAGTCCGACTCCTCCGTGGATGAACAGTGGGTTGTAAGAACGCCCAGGGGTTTCTGCGACAGCGAGCGCCGCTGCATGAGCGAAGCGGTTCGAGGAGCCAATGACGAAAGCTTCGAAGGTGTAGCGCGGATCAAGGGTCTGATCCCCATCGGCTAAGACCGAAGGGGTTTTGAGGACGCGAGTATCCCCGTGGTGTGCTGGCAGTTCAAGGGTTGCCGGCGTCGTGGTCGGGCTGTCAACTGGCTCTTCGGTAGAAAGTAGATGGTCGGCATCGAAAAGGCTGGGCTCGGAAGCCATGAGCTCCAAGCGAACCTCTGTTGGGATGCCCTGTGCCTCTGAGACGGCACTGGTGAGCATGGAGAGGTAACGGGCTTCTACCCGCTCTTTGACCACGGCGCTCGGTGCTGCGATAACGAGAGTGTTCTCTTGCAGGACAACAGGGCGGAGGTGGTCAAGCCAGGTCTTCCAGATGGCGTCCGAAACCTGGTTACGCAGTGTGGTGGAACAGGCTGTCCACAGCTTCGAAGCGCTATCTAACTGCAGTTCGCTCATTGCCACCCTCTCATTTCCACAGCTTCGTCCACAGGTGTGGACCACTCCAGCGTTATAGTCATGGCCCATCGATATCGGTGATCCCCGCGATCGTGGCGATAGTGGTTGCCCTGGATGGCAGCGAGTTGGCATCCAGACAACACCTCGCACGGCACACCCCAGACGGCTC
>JAMCQF010000139.1:0-46327 GCA_023379605.1 Actinomycetota bacterium | reverse complement strand
GGCCAGCCTCTGGATTGAAACTGAAGCTGGCTCACCGAGGCCTCGCGCCAGGAAATAGCGAGCGCATTGGGGCCGCAAACAGGAGGACCAGGTGAAACGCACATACCAGCCCAATAACCGCAAGCGGGCAAAGAATCATGGCTTTCGCCATAGGATGCAAACGAAAGCCGGGAGAGCCATCTTGTCGGCACGGCGCCGCAAAGGGCGGGCTCGGCTGTCAGCTTGAGGGTATGTGGGGTCTAGAAAGGTAAAATAGCCCGTGGGGCCAGGGCGTTTAAAAGGAAGAACCGCTTTTGAGGCACTGAGGAGATCCAGGCACAGAGTCCGCATGGGTGAGCTGCGCGTTGCTTATGTGCCGCCTGGTTCGTCCAAGGGCGCGCGCGTGGCGTACGCTGTGACGCGGCAGACTGGAGGTGCCGTTACGCGCAACCGGATCCGGCGCAGGCTCCGGGCGGCTATCACGCAAATGGGAGTCGCTCTCCCTCCCGGTGATTATTTGATCGGGGCTGGAGCAGGGATAACCCAGCTTCCTTTTGAGGAGTTGAAAGCACAGCTATGGAAAGCCATCGAAGCAACAACTACAGCAGCGGAGAGACCCTGACCCTTCCAGCGCGGGTCCTGGTGAGTGTGGTACGGGGCTACCAACTGACACGATTCGGACGGATCTCCCCATGTCGTTTCGTTCCCAGCTGCTCAGCTTATGCTATAGAGGCCCTGAGCCGTCACGGAGCAGCTAAGGGTACGGTTCTGGCAGCTCGACGCGTGCTTAAGTGCAGACCGTTTGGGCCGCATGGTTTTGACCCGGTGCCGGGATAGTAAACGATGCTCTTTTTTGCCGCGGCCAAAGCACAGGGCGGCTCCACCCTGGGCCGGATTTTTGAACCTGTATTTCACCTGTTCGCGGTCCTCATCGCATTCTTCTACAGCGTGGTACCTAACTATGCGGTAGCGATTGCACTGTTAACGCTCGCTGTAATGGTCGTCCTTACGCCGCTGACCGTTAAGCAGACACGCGCAATGGTTGCGACTCAGCGAATCCAGCCACACATTCAAAAGCTTCGGGAAAAGCACAAGGACGACAAGCAGAAGCTTAATGAAGAAATGATGAAGCTCTACAAGGAGCATAACGTACCCTTAAGCGGGGGATGCTTATTGTTACTTCTTCAATGGCCAGTATTTTTTATACTATACGATGTTATTAGAGGGTTGACTAACATGACCCCTGGCAAACATCCAGTTCCTGCCCCTCGCTATATAGGTCATAACACGACTTTATATAAAGCTTTGATTAAATCTGACGGTAAGATAATGGCATTTGGCCTCAATCTCTCCAAGAGTGCATTGAGCCACCATAGCTCCGTACTCACAGCCCTTCCATACTTTCTGATACTTGGAATATCAATCGCTCTTGGCTATGTTCAGATGAACCAGGTGAATAGAAGAAGCATGGCATTGGGGAGTAGCAGTCCTCAGATGCAGCAGATGCAGAAAATGCAGAAGTATATGCCAATTATGTTTGGCATAATTTATGTTTTTATCTCGGCTGTATTGAATGTATATTTTGTTGTTTCAAGTGCATATCGGATCCTGGTCCAAGAGATCATGTTTCGTTTCGATCCGGCCATGCGTTTGGGACCGATCATCCCCGCAGTGATTACCGGAGAGGATGCCAAGCCAGCAGGGGCTAAGCCCACAAGCCCCTCTGGAGCACGACCGGCAGTGTCAAGCGGGGGAACTAGAAGTAACCCTGGAAGTGGCGCTGGATCGGCTCAGAGAAGGGCACGTGCCAATCAGCAGGGTAGCCGGCAAAAGGCACCCACAACTACCCCAAGCACTGTGGCCCAGGCCAAATCGGTGACGACAAAGAAGCCAAGCTCACAAGCTGCACGGCCGGCTAAAGACAGTGACAGTGCGCCATCTGTAGAAGCTCCACCGCAGTCGAAAATTCAAGGGCATACGCGCTCTCGTGATAAACGCCCGAGGAGAGTGCGGTAAATGGAGTGGGTGGAAACCACAGGAAGGACCTTGGAGGACGCCAAGGAAGCTGCCCTCGATCAGTTGGGAGTGGCGGAGGACGACGCGGAGTTTGAGACTCTGAGTCACCCAAAGAGCGGTCTTTTTGGCCGTCTGAAGGTTGAAGCCCGAGTAAGAGCGCGGGTTCGCCCATCCACGCCACGGCCTAAGCGAACTCGCCAGAGCCGCTCACGACGTGCCAACGATGGGGAGAAGGATGGTACGCAGCTAAAACGTGCTGGGAAGAAGAACCGGGAATCAAACAAGGAAGACGATGATCTTCTGGTCAAAAAAATGGCCGAACCAGAGCCAGGCACGGAAAAAGGCCGATCCACACCTAACCCAGGAAGCTCACGTCGCTCCAAGAGCCGGGTGAATGGACAGGCATCTCAGGTAGGTTTTGGAAATGCTACCTCAACAGCACCAGAGAGCCCTGAAGAAAAGGTAAGCGTGATAGATCCGGAGAGTGAAGCGCTCCTCGGAAAACGAGAGGGAGATCGGTTGAAAATGGAGGCCGAATTGACGTCTGATGAGGAAAGGGCGGTAGTAGAAGAGTTCATGACGGGCCTGCTTGAAAGGTTTTCCCTGCCTGCAACGGTGAAAGTGTTCGTTGAAGAAGAAGGAACCCTTGAGGTCTCAGTAGACGGTGAGGGGTTGGGGATATTAGTTGGTCCGCGAGGCACAACGCTGAATGCTCTTCAGGAACTGACGAGGACGGTTGTACACAGAAGATCAAACGGTGAGGGAAGTCGCGTCAATTTAGACGTTGGGGGCTACCGAGCCCGCAGAGCAAGGGCTCTTGAGAGGTTTGCAGCCGAAGTGGCCGCTGGGGTGCTTGAGTCCGGTGAGGCGCGATCCTTGGAGGAGATGAGCGCCATGGACCGTAAGATCGTTCATGACACCGTTGCTGGAATCGATGGGGTCACTACCAGATCTGAAGGAGACGAGCCCCACCGTTATGTTGTAATTCTTCCAGAGCAATCGGAGTAGAGCTGCTTTCTTTAGCCTACAAGGCTGAGCTGCTCCGGGTTATGCGAGAGGGGCATCTGCGGGGTTGCATAGGTCCGGGATCATTAGAATCCCACATAGACCATTCTGAAGGCTTCGTTCGCGCTTGCCCTATTAAATCACCATCGGTAGTGATGGATCTTGGGAGTGGTGGTGGCATACCTGGGCTTGTTCTGGCACATAGGTGGCCTAGCGCCAGGATGATCCTACTGGATAGTTCAGTTAGGAAAGCAGAGTTTCTCCGATGGGCTGTTAAAGAGCTCTGTCTGGTAGATCATGTCTCAGTCGTTGTTTCCAGAGCGGAGCTTCTTGGGAGGGATCCTAAATGGCGGAGCTCGATTCAAGTTATTGTATCCCGCGCTTTTGGAAAGCCAGCGGTTGTGTGTGAATGTGCTTCGCCATTGCTGGAGATTGGTGGCTTGCTTATAGTTTCTGATCCCCCTTTGAGCGCGAAGCTCCCCCGTTGGGATCCATTATGGCTAGAGAAACTGGGCATGGTTGCGGAAGAAACGGAGAACGTGGTTGGACGGTTCCAAGTCCTTCGGCAAGTTCGTGCTTGCCCTGAGAACTATCCGCGCCGCGTTGGAGTACCTTCAAAGAACCCACTGTTCTGAAGGCACTGTGGACCACTAAGGTCTCGCGGGTCTCCGAGGGCCGAGTGTATAAGTCTCGCCTGAAGCTTGGGCTTTGGTGGGCCGTGGAGACGAATGAGTTTCACGTGGAACCGACAGGTACGGTTAGGTCTTGAACAGATGGTGACCACAATCCCGGTCTCTAAGGGCGTGGTCAAGGTTTCCAGCTAGATGCAGACTAGGTCGATGTGGCAAGACTGTGCTGGTGATCACCGCGAGAACAGCGGTTGTTAGCCTAACTCAGTTGGCGCGCGACTAACCTCTGCGACTAACCTCTGGCGCACGAAGCCTGCCAGATTGCCATGGGGTTTTGGAACCAGGCCGTCGGTTCGGTACACGCTGAGTGCAACGCGAATCTCCCTCCAGATGAGTATGAGATCCAGTCCTATTTGCTGGAAGATTGACATCAGACGCCGGAGGTTGCACATCTCCTATGAGACAACCCATGAGTGTGCTGGCGGTGAAGCGGCCATCGTCACAGACGAGGGATCATGAAGTCAAGGTCCTTTCCACCTGGGCAGATGAGCACATATGGACGTGATGGTCGTCAAGAGCAGGAAGGCAGGTCTATCAAGCCCGCGCGTGAAAACTCGGCCGGTGCTCTTAAGAATAAGATCTCCAAGGCGAAGAACGGCTCCAAGCACCACCACAGGCTGGTGCCCGCAAAGAAGAAGGCCCCACGCGCATATGTAAGCTGCTGGTTGGATTGCCCGGGATGGGAGTGCTGGCGGTGGAGGATAGTCTGGGTGAACCAATCCGGATGCATATCGAGCAAGTTAGGGACCGGCCAGCCAGCCCTGGTGGTGGCAGCCATCTAGAGGTGAAGAACCGCGACGTGGTGGAACTGGTCTACCTTCCCACTTTCGGTTGCCCGACGCGCCTGATATGGCACAAGATCGGCTGAAGCTGCCCCGAGCCGGCGAGATCGCCAAGAAGCGTCCTTGGAACTGGAATACGACCAATAACTCCGCGATCGCCTACGGCACGGCTGTGGTCGAGGACATTGACCGCTTCGGTGCTGTCGAGGGCTCGGGTTGGACGAGACGCTGCACGTGACTCTTGGCCCTTCCACCGCCAGCACTGGTCGAGTTCCAGCGTCGACGTGGGCTCTGGCCAGCTTTTATTTGCTAACTCAAAGGTCGAGCAATGCTGATGAAGGGCCAAAACGAGACAATCGCCATCGAGGCAGGAACTCCGATCCCCTATACCGCTGCAGGAGGTTGCTGACCAAGGCCGACGAAGGATTAAACGACCACGGCCGCTCCAAGCCGTTCAGACTGCTCGATGCCGGCGATCCCCATGGCGAGGTCCGAACCGCTGGCACGCAAAGAAGGTGGTAAGATCGATGTTCAACTCCCCTGTTATATCACGCCCCGACTTGGCGGCCGAGCTCGTCGAGCGTTTCGGAGGGACCTCCAAGACCAGTCCTGTCCCATGGAGGTATGCTCCCTCGGGAGCACCCTGCTGCACTGGAAGCACCAGATTGCCGTATGGCGTGCCGCCATGGTGAGCCAGGGTCCTACCGAGGGGAACAGCCTCATCAAGGTAGTCAAACGAGCCGAGTTCGGGATGAGCCGGTCCCGCAATTTCAGGATCCGCGCGCCCCTCTAGGTTGGCAAGCCGAACTGGACCCCGCTCTCGACGGTCACATCCCGCTCAGATCTGAAGAGAAGGCAAAGGAAAGCCCATTCACCCACTGGCCCCTCGGGGTTAGATCAGTTGGTGGCGGTGGCCTGAGGATGGCAATGCTGAGCAACTCCAACTGAACGCGTGGCCTAGGACCGCCATCAGTGAGAGCGCGGAGGTTAACACAGGTTGGATCCCGGCATTGCTGTCTGAACTCTGGCATGATGTGGTTTCACGTGGAACTTGATGCCAGCTGTTAGCCATGATCTACGCTTTTTAGGAGGGAGATGGCAATGCCAGTGAGCCAGGATCGTATGTTTGGGCGCGGTACATGAGTGGCTCACTCTTTAGTAGGAGGAATAAGCGAGCTGTGGATGGAGCAGATGTCGCAGATCATGGCGGTCTTGTAAATGTGCCCTCTGTAAGCTCGGTGGGAGGAACTTCGAGAGCTGAGCGTACAGATGACGATTCTAGGGAAACGGACTCAGCTTCTGTTATTGAGAGCTCAATGGATCGACTTGCATCTCCAAGTGGAAGGTCGTCAAAGGTTGTTGAGCCGCTAGCCAGTTCTTTAGATGGCAAGGAGAGCAAGTCGGATCGAAAGTCCTACCCACTGCCGAGGGTAATTGCCATAGCGAACCAAAAAGGAGGGGTTGGTAAAACTACCACGGCCGTCAATCTTGGAGCTTGCCTCGCAGAGCTGGGGCTAAGGGTTCTGGTGGTGGACCTGGATCCTCAGGGAAACGCGACCACTGGGCTTGGTATAGATGCCAGGAACTTCGAAGTCTCGATGTATGACGTCTTGATGAGAGAAGTTGCGCTGGAGGATTGTGTCGAGCCGACATCGATGAAAAATCTTTTCGTTGCCCCTGCAACCATCGATCTGGCAGGTGCTGAGATAGAGCTTGTGCCAGCTTTTAGCAGAGAGCTGAAGCTTAAACGTGCCATAGAGAGGGTGGTGGATGAGTTTGATTACATTTTGATTGACTGTCCTCCGTCACTGGGCTTGATCACGGTGAATGGCTTGGCAGCTGCAAGTGAGGTGTTGGTGCCCATTCAATGTGAGTACTACGCATTGGAGGGGTTAGGCCAGCTACTCAGAAATGTCCATCTGGTGGCCGCAAACCTCAATCCAGAGCTAGAGGTCTCGTCAATTGTGTTGACAATGTTTGATGCGAGGACACGGCTGGCGGCTGAGGTGGCAGAGCAGGTAAGGACTCATTTTGGAGTCACCGTTTGTGAAACCGTCATTCCAAGGACAGTGCGCCTGTCTGAAGCGCCTTCCTTTGGCCAGCCGATAACTGTATTTGACTCAACTTCCCGTGGGGCAATTGCCTATCGGGAGCTAGCCAAGGAGGTAAGTGGTGGCACGGCGTAGTGGTTTGGGGAAGGGACTCAGCGCTTTGATCCCAACGGAGGTGGCAAAACCCGCTACATCTCTACTTCGGGATATTCCGGTAACTAGCATCAGGCCGAACCGCCTGCAACCGCGAGCCTTCTTCGATGAGGAAGCCCTTTCATCCCTTGCCGCCTCTATACAAGAGCTTGGTGTTCTCCAACCAATCCTGGTGAGGCAGCTAGGCGAGGATGACTTTGAGCTTATTGCGGGCGAACGACGCTGGCGTGCAGCTCGGCGTGTTGGGTTGCAGACCGTTCCGGCTTTGGTGCAGCCAGTAGATGACGTAATGAGCTTAAAGCAAGCTCTGGTGGAGAACCTTCACAGGGAAGACCTTAATCCCTTGGAAGAGGCCACGGCTTATCAGCAGTTGATCGAGGATTTCGATCTTACTCATGAAGATGTGGCTACGCAGGTTGGGAAAAGTAGAGCGGCGATTACGAACACGCTTAGGCTGCTTCAACTACCTGCTACCGTGCAGCGTTTGCTTGCCGATGGGCAGCTAACTGCGGGACATGCCAGGGCGCTCCTTGGAACGCCGGATAGATCATTGCAAGAAGAACTGGCAAGGCAGATCGTCTCAGATGGGTTGAGTGTAAGGATCGTAGAGGAGCGGGTGAGATGGGCGGTCCAAAGTGACAGAGAGATTGATCCTAAGCCAAGAGATGACGTTGAGGTGGCTAACCCGGAGGACCAGCCTGGATCGCAGGATGCTGCTTGTCAGGAACTATCGCCGGATTCTCAAAAGGCTAACCTTTCAGTTCACCTCCAACGGCTGCGGCCACCCGGGCTACTGGAGCTAGAGGAGCTGCTTGCAACGTTGCTTGACACGAGGGTAAGGGTCGAGATGGGCCAGAAAAAGGGACGAGTTGTAATAGAGTTTGCGACTTTGGAGGATCTAGAGCGCATTTACAGGGCAATGATAGGCTCGAAGTAGCGTATCTACTTTTAGCTACGATAGATTTTGCTATCAAACGGATCGTTTTCTATGTGGAAATCTGTATTATTGATTATCGACATCGAGTAAAGAGATAGCTAGAAAAGAAATTCTATGAACCAATTATCCAACGTGATCCACAACCTGTGAATGACCTTGTGGATAGTTGATGGTGATGTGTCTTTACAAAACGATTAGCGCTTGGCACGCGGGCTTGGCGCCAGGGCCAAACGGTTTAACAAGACGCGCCCTGTGCCTAGCTTTAGCCATCGGCTCCATAGGCGCTGGCGGCAAAGCTTTGACATCCTCCCCATGGCTAAAGCCAGGGGCTTGCGGGGCGCGTCTGGTCAATTTACGTTAACCGTGAGGAGATCAACGTGGCCGATAGATTCCTGGCTGGCTGTGATCAACGGCTCTTTGGCTGGCTAGCGATTAGCATTACGGCTTCTCCTCAAGACCAGTCTGAGCTCACCCAGCTTTGCAGAGCTGTGTGAAGCGCGAGTGCCAGGGATGGACCAAGCCTCGCTACGGTTAGTGCCGGGCCGAGCTCACAGAGGACAGCTGGCATGCGCGTTTCGCGAAGGAGTGCTATCGACATGCCCTGGATGGCGGCTGGCTGGGGACCAAATAGGGGTCCAAGGGCGTCTTGGACGAGCTGAGCGAGGCGTTTTCCGCTGGATGACTCGTAGCGGTAGCCGGCGTAGTAGCTGATCTCGCAGATCTCCTGGTCGGGCTGGACACGCAGGCCAATGAAGACGTCAGCGTGCGTTGCGTTGGCAAGCAGGGCAAGCTGTGAGTCGTCAGGGTGGTGAAGCTGGACAACGGCTGCACCGTGGTCGCTGAGGCGGCGGGCGATCGCCGCAATGGTGGCACCTAAGCCACCGGGCTCACCCAGTACTACCTTCCGACCGGTAAGCGGGCGCGGGGATCGCCTCATGCTCTGAAGATCGGGTGCCACGGATTGGCGTGGCGACCTCTCGGCTCGGCGCGTGAGTCGCTGGAGCTCTCCGAGTGTCTCTGGTCCGCAGATCCCGTCTGGGTTTAGACCGGTGTTCCTCTGGAACTCGGTGAGAGCTTTTGCAGTCTGGTCCCCAAAGATCCCGTCAACCTTTCCGCAATCAAAGCCGAGTGTCCCAAGGCGTGTTTGGAGCTCAGCTATGTCATCGCCTCTCAGCATTGGGGTCCGTCTATACAGGTAGCGATTGCCCAGTTGGTGCCCTGCCTCGACCAAGGCCGCCCATGTATGGCGCCCGAGCACCCCGTCGACGCGCAGTCCACGCTGTCTTTGGAACTCACGGATGGCAGCGTGCGTACAAGGACCGAGACAGCCCACCTCATCGTCTCCAAGTGAGAAGCCTACGGCAACCAAGCGCTGCTGGACGTCAGCGACCTCGCTGCCTTCCTGCCCGGGCTTTAATGGCAACATAGGGCCGCGGCCCTCTCCGGTGATGCCAGCGGGTCCAGGACCCTTGGTTAGAGGAAGGGCTCCAGATCCTTTAGCAGTTGGCTCTTTGGCTTGGCTCCAACTATCCGCAACTGTGGTAGGCCGTCTTTGAAGAGAATCAAGGTTGGGATGCTCATGACTTCGAACCGGCGCGTCGTCTCTAGGTTGTCGTCGATGTTCAGCTTGGTTATCTCTATCCTGCCCTCGTGCTCCAAAGCCACTTCTTCCAGTATCGGTGCGATCATCTTGCATGGACCGCACCATTCAGCCCAGAAGTCGACAAGTACTGGCGCGCTTGCCGTGCTGACATGCTCATCAAAGGTAGCGTCGTTCAGCACTGTGATGTTTGGTGCCATAGATCCTCCTGTGCAGGAACGCGACAATCGCCGTACCCATATAAGTCAACGCGCCCATGATTAGCAGTATTCCGCAGCGTCGCTCAATGGTGAGCTGAGGTGGCCTCAAGCCACCTCTCGGCATCAATGGCGGCCATGCAACCCGACCCCGCAGCAGTGACAGCCTGCCGGTATATGTGGTCCTGGACGTCGCCGCAGGCAAAAACGCCCTCGACGTTCGTATGCGATCCGCCAAAGGTGCGTATGTAGGAGTTGTCCTGGAGCTCCAGTTGGCCGGCAAACAGAGCTGTGTTGGGCTCGTGGCCTATGGCAATGAAGAGCCCTGAGACAGCAAGGTCACGCTCCTCTCCACTTTTTGAGTCCTTCAAGCGAACACCAGACACAGAGGTTTCACCATATATGTCGATCACTTGAGCGTTCCATTCAAAGCGTATCTTCTCATTGGCTCTTGCTCGATCCTGCATTATGTGAGATGCCCTTAGAGCGTCCCTGCGATGGATTATCGTGACGCTACGAGCGAAATGTGTGAGGAATATGGCCTCTTCCAGGGCAGAGTCACCACCACCGACGACAGCAATGTCCTGACCGCGGAAGAAGAACCCGTCACAGGTGGCACAGGTCGACACGCCATGGCCAAGAAGGCGAGCCTCATTCGGCAAGCCCAGCATGAGCGAACGGGCCCCAGTCGCGATTATGAGCGCATTTCCCTTGACGGAGGGTTCAACATCGCCAGGGTGGTCCCACCACACCCCGAACGGCCTCGACGACAGGTCGACGCGCGTAGCCTTTGTGGTCAGGAACTCTGCTCCAAAGCGCGCCGCTTGTGAGCGCAGAGCCGACATAAGATCCGGACCCAGGACGCCATCAGGAAACCCTGGGAAGTTCTCTACCTCGGTCGTAAGCATGAGCTGGCCTCCGGGCTGGTCACTTGTGGAGGAGGGCTCGCCTTCGAGGACCAGGGGGGCAAGATTGGCCCGGGCTGCATAGATCGCTGCCGTAAGGCCTGCGGGGCCAGATCCGAGTATGACTACCTGGCGAGTGTCCATGACCTTGTCGCTCACTTGCGCACCGGCTGATGCCTACGGGACCACAGCGCCGCCCCGGCGCCCAGTAAGATCAGGCCCAACAGGGCGTCAGTTGCCCAGACCCTGCTGCCAAAGAAGTAGGAGTCGAACAGTCGCATTAGACCCGCTACCAGCAGGATGGCCGCGGAGACTGCCATCACAACCATGATCGCTCCCAGGGCTATGAACCTAGTGGCTGCCATGATGGGTTCGACAGCTCTGTGACGCACTGTACAAACCGCACCTTCAACCAGGTCTGCTGCTTTGGCTGCCCAGTCGTTGCCGCCGTCTCCTGCCGCCTGTGGGGCAGATCTCGATTGTGAATTCATAGCAGTGAGGTTAGCCCGCATGTCAAAGTTCTCGCGCCTCCGGAGCGAGGGTGCTTGGCAGAATCAGCCTCAGTTCAAAAGAGCTCAGCTCCAAGCAGCCTCAAGGTTGGCCGAGCTCAGCCTTGGCCACTTCAAAGCAGAGGTTGGCCGAGCTCAGCCTTTGCCACTTCAAAGCAGAGACCGACAGAGCCGGGGCCAGTGTGAGATCCTATGACCGGACCCAAGCTTGTGACGAGGATCTGCTCTCGCGGAAATACGGCTGCAAGCAAGTCCAACAGCTGGTCGAGGTCGGTTGCACGAGCGTGGGCTATTGCCATCTTTTCAATGGGAGCCTGGCGGCCAACCAGCTCTACCAGATGGCGAAAGGAGCGAGATCTTGTGCGCTGGCGCGACTCGGCCTCCACGGCTCCATTGCGAACCTCGACTATCGGCTTTAAAGAGAGCACAGAGCCTAGCATCGCGGCGGCGCTACCAATTCGACCACCCTTTTTCAAGTACTCAAGGGTGTCTAGCGCACCATATACCCTGGTGGTAGAGATAAGGTTTTCCACAAGGACAGTGAGATCCTCCAAGGAGCCGCCGGCTCGAGCAAGCTCAGCAGCTCTTAGAGCCATTAGGCCCACACCCATGCTGACGGTCTTTGTATCTATGACGACAACATCGATCAGCTCGCTCACAGACTGGCTTGCCGCGGTAGCTGACTGGTAGGTGGCCGAGAGGGCGCCGGACATCGTAAGGCAGAGCACGCTCGAGAAATTGTCACTCGCGGCACGTGAGAACACCTCCTGGAATGCTCCAGGTGAGGGCGCGGCTGTCTCGGGAAGGGCATCGGAGGTGGCGCAAAGGTCCCAGAACTGGTCGTCGGTAAGCTCGACCCTGTCTAGGAACTCCCTGGCGCCGAAGCGGATCGTGAGAGGAACGACGTCAATTCCTGCCGCGCCGGCTATCTCGGGCTTGAGATCGCATGCACTGTCGGTTACGATCTTGACTGCTGGCATCTGATCCTCTCTTTATGGTAGGCGATTGTCTTTGTAGTCGCGGGTGAGATCGATTCTGCCACGAACCTGAAGGTTCGTACGCCCTTTGCCATATCCGCCAGGAAAGCTAGAGCGCCGCTTCGAAGCTGGATTTGTAAGGTGGCCTTTGGTGATCCTGGCAAGCACGGTGCTGGCCAGGATCGCTACCACAGCAAAAGCCACTATGCCAGTGGCTATGTCTGCAATGGTGCGCGCTAGAAGGAGCCAGCCGTGACCAGCGCCGTGCAGACCTGACAGCATGTGGTTTACGAGCTCCACAGCCACTGCCATTGCAAAGCTGGATACGCCAGCGCGTAGAAGATAGCGCCACTCAGAGATAGATAGTTCTCTCAGCACACCATGGTGGCCTCTGGCCGCCTTGCGGTTCAAGATGGCTATAGCGATCAATGCCGCAAAGCTGTAGGCAAGTACGAGCGATAGAGCCAGACCTTTTACTCCCAAGGGCTTGGATAGCAGGAAGGCCAAGACTATATTTAGGCCATTTTCCAATAAGTACAGCCAGAATGCTGTTCTCAGGTCCTGCATGGACTGGAAGACGCGTATCGCGTATAAGTATAAACAAAAGCCCGGGAGACCCGTGGCGAGCACGGCCAGAGTGCCAGCCGTAGCGCCAGTGCCTGATACCGTGCTACGGCCTGCAGCGCCGTGGGCTAGTAGAAGAGCCACTAGCGGAGCTGCGAGCAGGATCAGCCCTATAGCAGCTGGGAGCACTATCGCCATGATGGCCCGCATGCCCTGAGAGAAGTAGTGGCGAAATCCAGGGAAATCCCCTGTGGCCCAGCGCTGTGCAAGCTCTGGGGTGAGCGCGCTCATAACCGATATGGCGATTATGGCAAATGGTAGCTGGAAGAAGGTATAGGCATAGGTATAGGCGCTTACACTCCCCGCTCGCAAGCCGTCAGCAAGGGTAAGCACCACAAATAGCGCTACCTGGTTTCCCAACACTATCCCAAAGGTCCAGCTCGACAAGCGGGCCAAAGAGCGCACCATGGGATGGGTGGGGGCCCACTTCCATTTGAGCCTCAGCGCGCTCGAGCGCAGGCTTGGTATCAGCGCCACCAACTGCATGGAGATTCCCACAGTGGTGCCCAGAGAGACGAGCACCAGCACTCCCGTGTCAGGATGGAGCCCTTCTAGGGTGGGGTGGTGCATTAGAGACGCCGTTGCCAAGAGCACACCTATGGTGACAAGATTGGATAGAACCGGTGCGAACATGGGAGCAGAGAACTTTCGCCGGACATTTAGCAGAGCCGTTGCCAGTGAGAATAGGCCGTATAGCAGCAGCTGAGGGGCAAAGAGCCTGAGCATATCCGTAGCGACTTCTCTCTCCAAGCCAGCCGTGGCACTGTGATTGGTAATCGTGTACAAGCTGATAAGCGCAGGGGCGGCCAGCTCAAAAATAATCGTTGCAACGACGAGAAGTACAGCAGCAAGAGAAACGACCGCGGAGATTGCCTCCCAGGCTTCATCCTCGTTGGCATCCTTGGCCAGGTTGTCGACGAAGACGGGAATGAAAGTCGCCGAGATTATGCCACCGAGGACCAAGTCGTAGATGATGTTAGGGGTGGTGTTGGCGAGGTTGTAGGCGTCCGCGGCCCTGGTCACCCCGAGCGCATAGGCGAGCGCAATGAGCCTGGCTATGCCAGTGAGCCGTGATGCGATAGTACCTATGGCCATGCCAGCCACAGATCTTGATAGCCGCCCGGGAGCCTTTTGACTTTCTCCAGCTGGCTGCTTGTTTATGGTCACCGCGTCCTGTCCGGCTGGGCAATGCGGTACCGGGGATCGGCTGCGAGCCCGGAGGCAGTCAGTGGCTTGGCACGGCTGGGCCTGGCGCGCTGGCCGCGACGCGCGCGCACCACGGTTAGAAGCCACCAGCCAGCCAAGAATGAAGCAGCCCCTACCGAGAGGATTACAGCGACGATCGAAACGGCGGTAGACCTTACCGTGAAGCGACCAAGTACTAGGGTCTGGTGACCCTTAGGTGAAGTAATCAGCACAGTGAGTGGAAAATCTCCCGACACCCGTGCCTCGACGGTGAAGTAGATCGCGTTATTTCGTCTGTCCAGCCTCACGAGCCTGGTGGATCCGTGTGGAAAGCTCAGCTTGTTGCTGAGCAGTGTGAGATGGACCTGGATTGGGTAGGGCAGCTGAGAGGTTACAGTAATCGGTATACGTGCTAGTCGAGCAGTGATAATTATGGTCCTGTCAGGGGTAAAGCCTATTCCAGCCAGCTGATCCTCTAGGAGCCTGTGGAAGACATCCAGATCTATGCGCCTGCTGGCGACGGTTAGATCAAGCCCCTCGGAGGCGAGGAGGGGATAGCCAATCGCGTTCACACTGGCAACGTGCGCGCCAGCCGCAGAGCTGAACCCAGCAAAGCGCGTTGCGGAACTTTCGATCTGGGACGAGATAGAGCCGAACCCGGAGGTAAGACCAGAGGCAGCTCGCAGGTATGAGCGATCGCTCGAGGCAGCCGTTTTAGAGATGAGAGTGCCCAAGGTGACCGGTGTCAAAACGGGACTGTCCTGGAGCCCTGAGAGGAGTGTGCCAAGGAATGCGCTGTTTGGTGTCCAGCCAAGGGGAGCGGTGGCCGTGATTGCCCTTGTAGAAGGCGAGTCCGGGGCGTCCAGGTAGATCTGTGCGAGGTCTGCCAGGAGATGGTTGGCTGCCAGGACTGGGTCGTTGCCATAGGAGAACTCCCTGGTGAGCTCTGGATCGGCGATTGAGACTGGCAGGCCAGTGCCACCGGGTGCGAAACGGAATATCTTTGTCGGGGTCAGCTGGTTGGGGACGCTCGAGAAGTTGGACGGCGGGAGCACAAAGCCACGAAAGCCAGCTTTGTATAGAGCGTCCACGCCTTTGGCAGCTATGGCCGTCGTGCTAACCCAATCTGAGACCAGAGACGGTGCGTGCAGGTTGAGGGCAGCGGTGATGAGCCTGGTGCCCGTCGCCAGCTGTAACTGGAGAGCTCCTGGGACTGCAGTGAGCTGTGCGGGGTCAACAGGTGAATAGGTGGGGTCTGCGAGCTCGTGGTCAGCTGGCTGTTGAGCCAGTTGAGCCAGGTCGGCCAGGGCTTCGCGCGAAGCAGGCAAGGTGCTTTCAGAGAGAGCCAGGGCAGTCTGGCCGTAGAGCTCGAGTGTGGATGGCACCAGGCTGTGCGCCTGCAGCGATGAGGCGAGCACACTCAGATCATGGGCATCAGCCGGGCTGAGAGAGCCCGCTTGAACAGGTTGAGAAAGCGGAGTCCACGCTGGCAGCACAACCGCGACGCGCAGTGGGTTTCCGCCCTGCGCTGGGTTTTGGAAGACGAGGAAGGTTGTGAGAGAAGATAGCTTGCCCGAAGGTCCGTCAAGGGTGATATGCAGTGGATAAACCCCGTCGCAGTTCGTCGGCTGGCAACCCAGATCCGCCACGTATGGAAACCGGCCTGTTGAGACAGTTCCTCCGGCGTCGACTCCGAGGTCCAGGTTCACGCCCCCAGTTGACCCCGGTGGCAGGCTCTGCAAAGGGAGTGGGCCCAGGTAGGTCACCGGGCGTGTCGTGAAATTCCCCGAGAGCGCGTCTTCGAAAGACGAGCGGTTGGGTAGCCCGCTGAACACGGTCACTTCCAAGGTGAGCTTGGATGGGGGGGTTCTTACATGGGTGGCAAGAGTCATGTCGAAGCTCTGGCCAGGTTGCACCCATGGGCTCTGAGCCGTGAGGGCAAGCGGAGGAGCCCCGACGCTCGCTGTGGACCGGGGCCGCTTGGATCTTGAAGTGCTGGCTGAGAGATAGATCTTTGTCCTTCCAGCGTAGGTGGACAGGCTGAGCTGGGATAAAAGGGCGCAGAGCACCAAGATAACGCCAAGCATGCTGGTAGCCAGCGGGCCTGCCGATCTGGGTGGATTGCGCAGTTGCCGGTTCAATGCAGTTAAAGCCTTCTGGATCGTGTCTGAATAATTGGCACCGGAGATTGCCCGTGGCTTTGGCCAGCGGGCAGCCTGACCCGAGTAAAGGAGCCTGTGCAGTATTGAGGGTATCTTTTCACCAGTCCCCCTTGGTTGCCGGTGCCGGGCGGTTATAGGCTCGCAAGCGGTCCGGATCAAGAGCTACCTAGAGTAGGCGGCGTGCCCAGAGCCGAGCTTGAATATCGTGTGACTGCAATAAAGGTCCCCAGCTCGGTTGCAGAGCTGGCAGGATCCAACAGTGTGATCGTATCTGTTGGGCCACGTCTTGACCGGACGTTCCAGGGCGCTTCGGATGCAGATGTCGTGGGTCCTGCCGGAGTGCGGCTCTGGCTACGCTACCCTCACCAGGGGTGATCCCAGATCGTTTCCGTCCGCTCGTCGATTCGACCTCAGAGCTTGCCCAGCTCTTCTCAGACGCAGGCCACCACCTGTACCTGGTGGGGGGCACCGTGCGCGACGCCTTTGCAGCGGGCGACAAATGGCCTGGTAAAGGTGGTGACGGGGCCACTGACATCGATCTAACCACCGACGCACGTCCTGAGGAGATCGAGTCCATTGTGAGCAGGTGGGCAGATGCTGTGTGGCTGCAGGGCAAGAGGTTCGGAACAGTTGCGTGCCGGCACGGTGGGAAGAAGTATGAGATAACCACCCACAGGGCCGAAACCTACCAGCCAGGCTCGCGCAAGCCCACGGTCTGCTTTGGCAGTTCCATTGAGGAGGACCTCTCCAGGCGGGATTTTACTGTCAATGCCATCGCTCTGGCTTTGCCAACCTTGGAGCTTATAGATCCCTGGGGCGGCCTGGACGATCTAGCGTCAGCCACGCTGCGGACCCCGTTAGCTCCCGACACTGCCTTTAAAGACGACCCCTTGAGGATGCTACGGGCCGCTCGGTTCATAGCGCGTTTTGGATTGCGGCCCACCGAGGATCTGGTAGAGGCAGTCCAAGCAGGGGCTTCCAATATCTCGGTAGTGTCTTTTGAGCGCGTGCGAGACGAGTTGGACAAGCTCATGGTGGCTAGCAAGCCCGGGCCTGGCCTGTGGTTTCTCATAGAGACCGGCCTAGCCGCGCAGATCCTGCCCGAGCTGCCTGCACTGGCGCTGGAGCAGGATCCGATCCACCATCACAAAGACGTGCTCGCTCACACAATCGCAGTCGTCGAGAAGACCTCTCCAGATAGGATACTGAGATTGGCTGCTCTCTTCCATGACGTCGGAAAGCCTCGGACTCGAGCGTTCGGCTCTGAGGGTGTGAGCTTCCACCACCATGAGGTGGTCGGGGCGAGGATGGCGCGTGAGAGGATGAAGGCGCTTCGGTACCCGACCGCAGACATCCAAGCCGTCTCACGCCTAGTCGAGCTGCACCTGAGGTTCCATACATATCGCATGGGTTGGACTGATCGGGCAGTCCGTCGCTATGTAAGAGATGCAGGCCCGCTGCTGGATCGCCTTAACGAGCTGACTCGCTGTGATTGCACAACGCGCAATGCTGCCAAGGCGCGCGCCCTCTCAAAGCGCATGGATGACCTGGAATCGCGCATCTCAGAGCTCAGGGCAAAAGAGGAGCTTGACTCCATCCGCCCCGAAGTCGACGGCACCCAGGTTATGCAGCACTTGGGCTTGGCTCCCGGTCCAGAGGTGGGTGCAGCAATGGCTTTTCTTATGGAGCTCCGCATGGAGGAAGGCCTGCTCGGTCCGGAGGAATGCCTGAGGCGCCTGGCATCCTGGTGGCAGCAGAGATCCTCTGGTGCCCCGTAACGACGTTGTGCCTCAGATCCCCAAGGCAAACTTCTCAACCATATCGCGTGCCTCAGAGTCTCGGTACTGCACTGGGGGCGACTTCATAAAGTATGCCGAGGGTCCAAGAAGCGGTCCTGCGATTCCCCTATCCAGAGCGATCTTGGCGCAGCGGAGCGCATCGATGATGACCCCAGCAGAGTTTGGAGAGTCCCAGACCTCGAGCTTCAGCTCTAAGTTTAGCGGTACATCGCCGAAGTTGCGCCCCTCGATCCTTATGTAAGCCCATTTACGATCTTCCAGCCATGGGACATGATCGGAGGGACCTATATGCACGTCATCGCCGGGAAGCTGACGGTCCAGCTGGCTGGTGACCGATTGAGTCTTTGAGACCTTTTTGGACTCCAGCCTTTCCCTCTCCAACATGTTCTTAAAGTCCATGTTCCCGCCGACGTTGAGCTGGTATGTGCGGTCTACCGAGAGGCCTCGGTCTTCGAACAGTCTGGCCAGGATGCGATGAACTATGGTAGCACCGACCTGGCTTTTTATGTCATCTCCGATAATAGGAAGGCCCGCCTGGGTGAACCGCTCAGCCCACGCCGGATCACTGGCTATGAAAACAGGGATCGCATTGACGAATGCGACGCCGGAATCAAGGCAGGCCTGCGCATAATAGCGCTGAGCCTCTTCGGATCCCACTGGGAGGTAGCTGACAAGGACATCGGCGCCAGAGCTTTTCAGGCGGGCCGCCACGTCCACGGGAGGGGTCGGGGACTCCTCTATGCATTCTTTGTAGTAGCGACCCAGTCCGTCCAACGTAGGCCCGCGCTCCACAGTGACGCCCAGATCGCCTACTTGGGCGAAACGGATCGTGTTATTCTGACCGGCGAAGATGGCCTTTCCGAGGTCGGTGCCAACCTTTGCCGAGTCCACGTCGAAAGCCGCGACGATCTCAACGTCGCGCACGTGATAGCCGCCCAGCTCCACATGCATGAGGCCTGGTACCTGCTCTGCTGGATCGGCGTTTCGGTAGTACTGGATGCCTTGGGCCAGGGAGCAGGCACAGTTGCCTATTCCAGCCACGGCTACGCGGATTGCGCTCATGGTCTATGTGTATCCTTCCTTGATTGACAGGGGAGTGTTGATCTCTGGGGGTTCGGGGCTCATGTAGGCAAGGCCAGCGGGCTCGCTTGGGCTATGGACCAAGCCATCAAGTTCCCCCCCTACCTTTGGACGGTGCTCCCCGGGTCTGGCTGCGTTGCTGGGCTCCTTTTGGGCAAGGCGGCCCTGTAGCTGTTGGAGAGAGGCTCTCTCGGCCTCTATCAAGCGATCGAGCCAGGCAATGTCGAGCACGATGGACTCACTGCGGTGCTCCATGAGGGCTCTGGCGTAGCTGTCCAGGGGCGAGCTCGCCGCAGTGAAATTGCGAGCCTCCTCCAGCCTGCCGGCAAGTATCATGCGGCGCCTTTCGAGCAGTGAAAGGCGCGCTTGAGGAGCTAGATGACGTGCGAGGCTGAGCCGCAGGGGGAAATCCCTCTCTTCATCGCCTGGTCTTCCAGTGCCTGTAAGAAGATCCCTAAATAGCGCCCGCCCGATCTCTGTGATCCTGTAGACCTTTTTGGCTCGCTGGCGCCTGGTGGAGGGAGTATTTGCCGTGCTGGTCCGCGATCTCGCCGCTGCCCTCGCCGCTGCCCTCTCGCCGCTCAGTGAGCCCGTTAGCGGAAGTGGCGAGCGGGCAGGATCGGCGGGTTCTGCGGTTACGGCGCTGACAGCGCCCATGGCCTCAAGGCGGGCCAGAGCTGGGTACAAGGACCCGAAAGAAAGGTTCGCAAACATTCCAAGGCGCATCTTCAGACGCTTGCGGAGCTCATATCCATGTAGGTCCTGGTCAATGAGCAGGCCCAGGACAGCCAGCTCAAGCATGCGAGGGTTCTCCACTACGGCAGCGGACATGCCAGGCCCTAGCTGGGCAGTGCCGCGGCAGTTGGTAGGCAGGAATAGGCATTTCTCATATGATATATCCAATCGATATATCAGTGCAACCCACTCGCTGCTGGTATGAAACTTGCTGGTTTTGCAGATACAAGCCCTGTCAATGGAGAGAGCGATCTGCCGCGCGGGTAGCCTTTGGGGGTGACATCCGGATCGGAGCGCGTTCGCAGGAGGCCAGCAGCCTCCAAGCCGGGACTTGTGGAGTACCGCTTGGCTCGAAATGCCATAGTGAGGGAGTTCCGCAGCGGCCGGCTGTCACGCAATGACATCTGTGACGCACATCCAGAGCTGCTGCGTGTGGCACGTAGCATCGGAGCTCCTGCTGGCGAGGAGTGCCCAATCTGCGATGCGGCTGGGCTGGTGCATGTGACCTTTGCGTTCGGAGCGCGCCTTCCAGCTGGCGGGCGGTGCGTGAGCACGGCTAGCGAAGCGGCGAGCCTTGCCAGGCGGGTCTCGGAGGTCGCGTGCTATGTGGTGGAGGTATGTCCAGAATGCGCCTGGAACCACCTGGCTCGGATGTTCCTGACTGGCGGGTGCAGCTCGTCGGCTAACTGCCCCACTGCCCAAGAGCCCACTGCCCAAGAGCCCACTGCCCAAGAGCCCACTGCCCAAGAGCCCACTGCCCAAGAGCCCAGTGCCCCTCAGAGCGGGTGTGGCAAGGGGGAAGGCAAGGACGGTCGAGGGGACCGGTAGCCCGCCAGCTCCCTATGGCAACGTTGCCCGGGTGACCTGTTCGACTGAGGGGAGCGGATCGATTAACCTTGGGCGTTCGAAGAGGACCGAAAAGGACAGCAGTTAGCAACCCTGCCCCGAATGGGGCCCCGCTAAGACCGGGTCCACAGGGAGGATGAGAAAGATGGCCCTTAGGCCTTATGAGGTGGTAGTCATATTCGACACCACCAAGAGCGAAGACAGCATCAATGCTGTCATCAACCAGGTGCTGGAAAGCGTGCGCTCGCAGGGTGGCAACCCAGGAAGGGTCGATCGCTGGGGAAAGCGGCAGCTGGCCTACGAGGTCAACCACCGCTCGGAGGGGTACTATGTGGTCGTCGAGATGGCGGTGGATCCGCAGGTCGTAGGCGATGTAGGCAGGATCTTAAGCTTGGCTGACGAGGTTTTGAGGTACAAGGTTGTAAGGGTCCCTGATCGTGTGGCAGGTAAGCCTCGGCATGTTCAACGGACCAGAAGAGCCATGCATCCGGGCCGGGCGGATCTTGGCGTGGTGCAGGACTGACTGGGTTGGGAGCTAGGAGGCGAGCAGAGTGTCGAACGGCAACACCGTGACAGTTGTGGGAAATGTGACAAGGGATCCAGAGTTGCGCTTTACAGCCACCGGTCAGGCCACTGCTACATTTGGCCTGGCGGTGAACCGCAGATGGCAGAACCGTCAGACCCAGGAGTGGGAGGAGGCCACCTCCTTCTTCGACGTCGTCTGCTGGAGGGAGATGGCTGAGAACGCGAGCGAGAGCCTCGTTCGAGGAGCGCGGGTCATAGTGACTGGCAGGCTTGAGCAGCGAAGCTGGGAGACTCCTGAGGGGGATCGCCGATCCAAGGTGGAGATAATTGCTGATGAGATAGGCCCCAGCTTGCGCTGGGCTACTGCCCAGGTGACAAAGAACGACAGGCGTGGCGCAGAGGCCGGGCCCCAGCGTGGCACAGCGGTGTCGGAGCCGGTTGGCGGGTACGGCTACGAAGGAGATCCATTTTAATATGCCCAGGGGACCATCTGATAGAGACCGCGATCGAGACCGCAGCAGGCGCAGCCCAAAAGAGGCAACGAGGCGGATCAAGCGCAAACCCTGTGCTTTCTGCCGGGACCAGGTTGAATGGATTGACTACAAAGACATTGGCTTGCTACGCAAGTTCATGAGCGACCGAGGAAAGATCCGATCTCGTAGGGTTACCGGCAACTGCGCTCAGCACCAGCGCGACGTTGCCATTGCCATAAAGACGGCTCGGGAGCTGGTGCTGTTGCCCTATACCCAGCGAACCGTGAGCGATCGAACTCGCCCACCAGCAAGAGCAGGTTCTGGAATGGGAAGGGATCTAAGGGTCGGGGATGACCCAGATGCGCTCTTGGACTCCGTGCTCGAGTTCGAGCTGGACCTAGAGGAGGATCTTGAAGAGCTCTCCTCGGACCTCATGGCTGACATGGAGCCCTTGAGGCGGCTCGGAGATGCTGGAGATACAGACCCAGGAGGGGCATAGCGGTGCGTGTCGTCTTGAGGAAGGACTTAAAGGGCTTGGGCAGGCGCGGGGATATCGTCACAGTTGCCGATGGTTACGGGCGCAACCACCTGCTCCCACAGGGGCTCGCCTTTGTGGCTTCCCCTGGGATAGCCGCTCAAGCTACTGCAATGCGCAAGGCCCGGGATCTAAGAGAGCTGCGGGATCGAGACTCTGCACAAGCCGCCGCACAACAGCTGGTGAAGGCCACTGTCAAAATCCAAGCGCGCGCCAGCGCGGCTGGCCGTCTTTTCGGCTCGGTTACTGCAGCTGATGTGGCAGCAGCGGTACACGATCAGACTGGTATCAGCTTGGACCGCAAGAAGATCCTCATGAGCGAGCCGATTAAGAGTCTTGGAGAAGTCCAGGTGCCCCTGCGTCTCCATGAGGACGTCGAGGTGGCTGTAAACGTCGAGGTGGTCCAGCAAGCCTGAGAGGCTCGCCGCCCTGAATGGGTTTGGTGTAAGGCTCGGGGCGCAGAGCGCACCGATGATACACCCGGGCAGTATTATAGAACACATGTTCGGCAAACCTGGTGGGCCGCATAGCCCGATCGAGCTCCAGCAAATTGCGTGCTTGCCCTGTCCTCGGTCTTTGGGATTTCCTGGCTTGCCAACAGGCCAGACAGGGCTGGCTTGGAGGTTTTCCCCCGGAAGGGAGGGGTTATGCAGTCGAAATCCCCAGACTTTTGAGGTGTTTCCCCAGGTTTGGGGTCTTATGAACCACAGGCGCTCTCTGCGAATCTAGAGGCACAATGGTTCAATCGCTCGAAGAAACCCGTCGCCGCCGCAATGCACCAGCCGCTCGCATCCCGCCGCACAACCTGGATGCCGAGGAGTCCTTGCTGGGTGCGATGTTGCTCTCACGGGATGCTGTTGCTGCGGCAATGGAAACCTGCAGCGCCGGAGATTTCTACAAGCCGGCTCATGGCCACATCTTTGAGGCGATAACCACCCTGTATGCTCAAGGGGAGCCGGTTGACGCAGTCACAGTCGCCGACGAGCTCAAGCGCGCGGGCCTTCTGGATGCAATTGGCGGGGCCGCGGTCCTTGTGTCGCTGCAATCCAACACGCCAGCTATCTCAAATGCATCTAAATACGCTGTTATCGTCGAAGAGTACTCCCTATTGAGACGATTGGTGGGTGTGGCGCAGGATATAGCAGAGATCGGCTACGAGATGCCCGATGATGTCGCCTCAGCCATTGACAGGGCTGAGTCGATGGTGTTCGAGATAGGCCAGCGTAGGGTAGTCGACTCACTCGTCTCGATCCGGGATCTGCTAGAGGAGAGCCTCGACCATCTAGAGCACCTTGTCGATCGCAAGGAGGCCATAACCGGCGTTCCCACGGGCTATCGAGACCTAGATGAGCAGCTGGCAGGATTACAGAAGTCCAACCTTGTAGTCGTCGGGGCACGCCCATCAATGGGCAAGACGAGCTTTGCCCTCGGCATAGTCGCCCATGCAGCAGTGGAGTGCCAGGTCCCAGTGCTCTTTTTCTCCTTGGAGATGAGCCATCTTGAGATTGCAAGCCGGCTGCTTTGCGCAGAGGCCAGGGTAAATGCCACAAGGATGCGCAATGGCCGTTTGCACGATTCGGATTGGCCTCGGATCAGCACTGCAGTGGGACGGCTGGGTGACGCTCCTATCTACGTAGACGACAACCCTAATCTTACGGTGATGGACATCCGTGCCAAGTCCCGGAGGTTGCGGAGCCGGGAAAATCTTGGCCTTATCGTAGTAGACTATTTACAGCTCATGACTGGGAGGCACGGTGCCGAGAGCCGTCAGGTAGAGGTCTCGGAGATCTCGAGGGGGCTCAAGATCTTGGCACGTGAGCTCCAGATCCCTGTAGTGGCCCTTTCCCAGCTTTCGCGCAATCTTGAGATGCGTGCGGATAAGCGGCCTGTGCTTGCAGATTTGAGGGAATCTGGATCCATAGAGCAGGATGCTGATGTGGTCATGTTTATCTATCGTGACGAAATTTACAATCCAGATTCACCTGACCGCGGGACGGCAGAGATCATAGTGGCCAAGCACCGAAACGGCCCTACCGGCATTGCTCAGCTGGCGTTCTTGGACAAGTACACACGCTTTGCCAACATGGCCCAGCTTTGATCCTGGGTCTGTTTGAACTGGCAGTTGAACCGCAGATCCAAGCCCGTCAGCCCGCCAGCAGTGGGCGGGTAGCACCCAGCACCAGAAGCGATACAGCCGCGTACTGAGTGGCATATGCAGCGATAGTAAAGGAGTGAAAGATCTCATGGAAGCCGAACCACTTGGGCCATGGGTCAGGCCAGCGCAACCCGTACACAAGGCCTCCGAGGGTGTATAGAAGCCCACCGGTTACTATGAGAATGAATGCCGTCTCACCCGCTCCGCGCAGTATCTGGGGGGCCAGCAGGACTGCTACCCAGCCGAGCAGGATGTAAAGGGGTGTGTAGAGCCAGCGTGGCGCGCCTACCCAGATCAGCCTGAAAGCTACTCCAACACTTGCTGCAGACCATATGGCCGCTAGTACGACCGTTCTTACGTCGCCTTTCAGGGCAAGCACCGCTATTGGGGTGTAGCTACCCGCGATCATGAGGTATATGTTCGCGTGATCGAGCCTTTTGAGCAGGTTGCGAGCTCGCTGCTTCCAGTGGCCTCTGTGGTAGATGGCAGAGACGCCGAAAAGCAGTGTTGAGGTAGTTGCATAGACAACCGACGCGGCCCTGGATCGCTCGCTCGGGGCTGCCACTACCAGCACTAGGCCTGCGGCTAGTGCCAGCGGGAATGCGATTTCATGGAGCCATCCGCGCAGGCGAGGCTTGGGTGGTGTGGAGCTGAGCTCGCGCTGGCTCGGTCGATCTTGGATGGCTGCCTCCAGACTCTCAAAGCCACCGCTTGCACATAAGGCTAGTCCATGGCTTTGACATTAAGGAGGCGGTCTTGGTTCGAACCACCGAGCGTACCCAAGGGTGTGCTTACCCGGCCGCTTGGGTTGGTTCGAGTCCCAGCTCCTCGGATGGTTCCTCAGACGAAGCAGCTTCTAGGTTCTGGCCCATGGGCTCGGGTAGAGCAACGAGGGTTAGCAGTACGCCTATGAGCGAGACACCGGCCATGATGCCCATGACGCCGGAGAGGTGAACGGTCTTTAGCAGTGTAGGCACCAAAAGGGCGCCCAAGAAGGCCCCGGTCTTACCCCCGCCTGCGGAGATTCCGTCGCCAAGGCCGCGGATGTTGGTCGGGAACACCTCACCTGGGTAGACAAAGGTTGTGACGTTTGGACCGAACTCGATGAAGAAATAGCTGATCCCGAACAGGATCAGGAATGCCCAGGCGTTCTTGGCAAGCCCTGGGATGAGCGCTATCGCAGCGAACGCCAGAGCCATAACCAAGAACCCTTGCCACTGGATGCGCTTGCGCCCGATCTTATCCATGAGCCATACCGACATCCAGTAGCCAGGGAGGGCGAACACCAAGAATATGGCCCCCGCGATAAGGATGTTGTCGAGCAAGGTGGCCTTGGGCTGCAGGGCTTTCAAGATGAGCGGGCTGGACACCGAGTTGCCATAGAAGGCGACGTCGAGGAGGAACCAGCTGCCAGCAGTGCCTATGAGACGGGTGAGAAAAGTCTTGTCGGTGAGCTTTGCCCTAAGGGGACGCAGGCTCGAAGTAGCGGTACCCTTTACGGCAGGCGTCTTGCCAGTGGTCCACTGCACAGTCTCTGCAGTGGTGGCGACATCCCCGTCAATTGCAAGTGTGTAGCGTGGGGTCTCTCGGATCCTCCGGCGGAGGTAGATGACCGAAGCAGCCGGGATCGCTCCCAAGCCCAGCATCAGCCTCCACGCCAGCGCGTGCGAGACGCCGCTGCCTAGAAGGATCGCCGCAACTGCAGGACCGGCCAGCAAGCCGAATCCCTGCATGGCAAAGACCGTGCCTACCAGCTTGCCGCGGTTCTTGCGGTTGGCGTACTCGGTGGTGATCACTGCCGAGGTCGCGTAGTCACCGCCTACCCCGATGCCTACGAGGATACGGAAGGCGAAGAGAACGGCGAAATTGGGTGAGAAAGCCGATGCGACTGCGCCCAGAACCAAAAGGATGATCTCTATCCCATAGACTGCCTTGCGGCCGAGCCGGTCCATGAGCTTGCCGAACAGGAGCGCCCCTGCCACAGCGGCCAGCAGCGATATCGAGTTGAGAAGCGACAGCTCACCTGTGGAGAGGTGCCAGATGGGCGTGAGGATCGCCGTGACAGTCCCGATGATGAATAGGTCGTAGGCATCGGTGAAAAAGCCCATGCCAGCTGTGAGCACAGTGAGCCAGTGCCTGCTGTTGACAGGCGCTTCGTCCAGCGCCTCGTACAGGGGGGACACCGAGGCGCCGGGTCCGTTTCGCTCTGACATGAGTAGATCTCACTTTCTCTTCGAGTTGGCTTTCCGGGTTGCAACCCTGTGCTCTAGCTTCACCCCGGCATAAGAAGTGATTGTCACAGCATCATGGCTGGCTCAGGCAACCTTTGGGTGAGGCGCAGGAGAACTTCAGATAAACAGTGGCTAAACACTTTTCTCAAGGCTTCTCAGGGGCTGCGAACTGCGCCCAGCGCTGCTGGACCACCTGCAGCCAGTTAGTGCTCGTTTACCTGCTGTTCGAGGCGCTGGACATCTTCCGCGAGGTGCCTCGCAAATAGCAGGTAAGCAAGCAGCCTTCTTTTAAGAGCTCACGGCGCTGTAGAAAACACCATGGTGTAGGGAGCATGCGCTGGATGCAGCACTGCGACTCTGCGCCCCTCGGACTGGGCGATGATAGTGGTGCCCCCTGCTCCGATTTGGACCTTCAAGCTGGTCGTGGACGTGAAGCTCATGGGCTTGGAGGCTGCCTGGACAATCCCGGCGAACACTGGCTTTGAGCTGTCAGGCGAGATCACCTCTAGCCAGCATGGGCGGCTGGCTGAGATAGTAAGACTGAAAGAGTGCCCATATATCACGTAGCTGGCCCCTGTGGCAGACGAAGATGTCTGCCGGAAAGCTTTTGGGGGAAGCGACGGCTTGCTCGAGGCAGTAGGGGAGTTTTGCTGTAGGGGTTTTGTGTTGGAGGGTAGTGCGCTAGTTGAAGCGGTATTGGCAAGATCTAGCCGCGCCAGCAACCCAGGTCGGAGATAATCGATGGCGAGAGCCGCCAGCGCCAACAAAAGCAGCGCAGAAGCGAGCCACACCGCTGCCTTCAAAGAGGCGGGAGGTTTCGCTCTGCCTCCGGCCCAGGCAGGGCCGGCTTCGTTATTACGAACCTGTAGTAGCTGCTCTGGGTGCGGGAGGTAGCTGGCTGGAGCAGGGTTGCCTGATTCTTTGATCACCTGGGCTACGGCAGGCACCTGGGAGGTAGGGGTGAGCTGGACATGAACGGTGGTTGGAGCATCGGAGGCACTGCTCAGGGCCACGGAGCGACCGCTTCGGCCCAGATTGGGCATTGATAACGTTGCGGTCACGAGCTGGCTGGTGCCGGGGAGGACTGTGTCGTCTGGCCCAAAGCCAGCGTTGCCCTTGGTGGTAGAAGTAACTCTAGGTATGGTCTGGGCGCAGCCCGGCGGAGGGCTGAGAACGCGGTCTGAAGCGGTCCAAGAGTCAACCAGCGCGACAACCAGGTCTCTGCCGCTCAGCCCCAGGTAGTCAGCGTATGCCCGCAGCTCCTTTAATAAGGCCATCTGATCCTCAAAGACACCGATGCTCCCAGTCTCAAGTCCTTCGATGTGATCGAGAGGGATACCGGTGTTAATTGAGGCGGCGAGCTGGGAACACCCGCGTGCCTGCCTGGCGCCGCTCAAAGTGGCGCAGAGATCTTTCAATGTGAGGGCCACATGGGCAGGGCTGGCAACTCGGCCAGATTCTCGCTCCCAATGTCCGGAACGCACCTTTGCCTCCTTTGGCCACACTTTATCCACAACTTCTCGCCCAGGTGTGACGCGAAGTGGCCAAGCTGCCAGTCTTCGGTCCGGGATCGTTCTTGGCGGTCTTAAAGCGCCACTATGCGCACTGGTGCCGGTCAAGGCAGCATGCAGGCTCCTTGGGACCGGCCCGACAAACAGGTGGAAGTTGACGAGCACCCACGGGCGACCGTGAGCGCTGGTAGCACGCTTGGAAGCTAGCCACCAATGGCTGTGGGGCCCTCTGCTAGGAGTTTCGCGAACAGATCGGCCGAGTTCCGTGAGAAACCCGGCGTGGGCGAGGGGGGACTTGAACCCCCACATCCTTTCGGACACAGGAACCTGAATCCTGCGCGTCTACCTATTCCGCCACTCGCCCGCGAACAGTTATAAGGTTAGTCAACACCACTGACCTCCCGAACAGGTACTACAGCTGGGTAGGCTGGTCGGTCTATATGGGACTTCAAGATTTTGAGAGGCGGCTCGAGCGAGTTGTGGAGGGGGTGTTCGCCAAGACCTTCCGCAGCGGCTTGCAGCCCGTAGAGATCGGCAGGCGTTTGACTCGGGAGATGGACCTGCGTCGCAGCGTTGGCGTGCACGGGATAATAGTGCCCAATGTTTTTGGGATCCTTATATCTCCCACAGACGAAGAGCGCTTTGAGAGCTTCATGGACGCTCTTATCCGTGAGCTGGAGGAAGCTGCTCGGGCCCATGCACGCCAGGAGGGCTATGTATTCGTCGGTCCAGTCAGGGTGGACATAGAGGTGAGCCCCCGTCAGCCCACAGGAACCGTAGAGGTCCTAAGTGAGATCAGGGGAACTGACACCTCCCTGCCGTATGCGGCACTAGTTCTTCCCGACGGAGAGAGGGTTCCAATAGGAGCTGAGCCAATGATCATCGGTAGGTTGCCGGACTGCACGGTTGTCCTGGCAGATTCCAACGTGAGCCGTCGTCATGCCCAGCTCCGTTGGGACGGCAGCTATGTAGTGATTGAAGATCTGGGCTCCACGAACGGGACCAGGGTGAACAGGCAGGCTATCGTTACTCAGAGGCTCCAGGATGGAGATGAGATCTCTGTGGGGTCGACCACCTTATATTTTGAGGCTTACTAAGGCTTATGTCCCCGGACCTTTTGAAGATCCTCCAGTTCTTCTTGCTCGCTTTGATCTGGCTGTTCTTCTTGAGGGTGATCCGTGCGGTATGGGTCGAGGTACGCCCCCCAAAGGAGAGATGGTGGAAGCAGAGGCAGGACGGCGTTGCGCGGCCTAGAGGCCCGTACCTGAGGGTTCTAGAGCCTGATGGGCTGCGTGGTCAGATCTATGAGATAGGGGAGGAGATGACTGTGGGCCGGGCCGCGGGATGTGGAGTATCTATTGACGGTGACGCCTTCGTCTCCAACTTGCATGCCAGGGTGTTTCTAAAGAACGGAAAACCCTGGATCGAGGATCTGGGATCCACAAATGGTACCTTTGTTAACTCAAGAAGAGTGGCAGTGCCGACGCCCCTTAAGAAAGGGGACCTCGTAAAGCTCGGGGGTGCTGTGCTCGAGGTAGACAGGTGACAGTTCTAAGGGCAACCTCAGCCACGGACGTGGGAGCCGTCCGCGCGATCAATCAGGATCTGGCTCTAGTGGAGCCGTGGTTCTGTGCCGTGGCCGATGGAATGGGAGGCCACGTTGGTGGGGAGGTGGCAGCCAGGGTGGCGCTGGAGGCGCTTAGCTCGGCGTTGAGCGGGCCAGTCGAAACCCTGGCGGAGCTGGTGCTTGCAGTAAAACACGCCAACCAGGCTGTGTGGGAGCAGGCCCAAGGTGATGAGGATCTACGCGGCATGGGAACCACAATTACAGCGATGGCAACCCTGCCTGATGAAGCCCCCAAGGGAGACGATGAGGCTGACAAAGGCCAAGCCTACGTAGCGCTCGCCAACGTTGGAGACTCAAGGGCTTACCTTTGGCGGGCTGGAGCCCTCACCCAGCTTACCGAGGACCACAGCGTGGCAGAGGAGCTGTTACGTCGTGGTGAGCTGACAGAGTCCGAGGCCGCCGTGCATCCCCATCGTCACATCCTGACGCGTGCCCTTGGGGTATCTCCGCTTGTGCAGGTCGACGCGTGGCGGGTACCAGTGATCGACGGAGATCGCCTCCTGCTTTGCAGCGATGGGCTTACCAACGAGCTTTCGGACACGGGCATAGCAGAGGTCTTTGCCAGCGTAGAGGACATAGAGGACCTGGCTCACGAGCTGGTCAGCAGGGCCTACGATCATGGCGGCAGCGACAACATCACAACTGTGGTTGCAGAGGTTGCAGAGGCTCCTCACGTAACCCTGCCCGCCTCCCCGGTCCTCGGGGCTCCTGTGGGGTACTGGGATTCTGGCAGCCACGGTGGGGTACTGGGCCAGCGCCGTGAGGTCCCAACTGGGAGCGGTGGCTCCCGTGGCCCTGATAGCAGTGAGGGGGGTGCCGCTCTGGCGCCTGTAGCCGTGGGTTTGAAGGCAGTTGATGGACCAAGCGCATCCACCAGGGGCGACAGCGAAGCACTTCGGCCAAGCACGCTCGGCAAGGACCGGGCACAGCTTCTTTCCAGAGGCGGGGCTTTGCGCCATGCGCGCTCGTCAGCTGTCTCTGGCCAGGCAGACTTGGCGCCAGACCTGCCCAGGCCAAGGCGCATAACGCTCAGGGTGGGGCTCTTTGTAGTCTTGCTGCTGGCGGTCCTAGGTGGCGCCGCTGGGGTGGTGGACTGGTATGCAAAGGACTCTTACTACGTGGGGCTGAGCGGAGACAAGCTGGTGATCTACCAGGGTCGCCCGGGTGGCTTCTTGTGGTTCAAGCCAGAGGTCGCCGTACGAACCGGAGTCAGCACTGCTGAAGTGCTCCCGATCCACCTTGCTGCTCTTAGTGCTGGCGTGGAGGAGCCGTCACTGGCTGCGGCAAGAACCTATGTCTCTGACCTCGTTGAGGAAAAGCGCAGCCTGCCCGCCAGGACCGGCTCTGCTAGTGCTACTGCAGGTGGTAAAAAAGGCTCTAGTAACTCTCCGCCAACCTCCTCATCTTCTTCAGGTGTGACAGCGAGCGGATCTGGGACGGCGGGTTGATGGCAAGGCGCATTCGGTATCTGGCTGTCTTTTTGGTGCTGTGCTTTACGGTGCTGTTCCTGCAGCTGAATAACATCCAGATCCGTCAGTCCAAGCAGCTTTCAGGCCCAGCCAATCCCCGAACCTTTCTGGAGTCCGTCGCAAAGCCCCGCGGTGACATTTTGACTGCCGGGGGTGTCGTGGTGGCCGAGTCGCGCAAGGTTAACGACCCCTATAAGTACCTGCGTGTCTATCCAGAAGGCCCGCTCTTTGCCGACATCACCGGATTCGACTCGCTCATCTATGGTGTGTCGGGACTTGAGTACACCTACAACTCCTATCTGAGCGCACATACCAGTGCAGTTCATAACCTGAGCCAACTGCTGAGCTCGCACACTGTCACAGACAACGTGATACTTACCGTGAGTAACCGACTGCAGCAGGTGGCAGCTGCCGCCCTTGGGAACCGAAAGGGCGCCGTTGTCGCGATCAACCCGAAAACGGGTGCGGTCTTGGCCATGTACAGCTCGCCCAGCTACAACCCAAACCTGCTTGCCTCCCACAACGAAGCTACCGAGCGAGCGGCTTGGGCCTCCTACAATGACAGCCCGAGCCAGCCCATGCTGGCTCGGGCATACCGCCAGATATATCCGCCAGGCTCAACCTTCAAGATGGTCACCTCGTCTGCGGTCTACGATCATGACCCCTCTCTGGCGACCACGCCGATCCCTTACATGACCGAGATGCCACTGCCGGACTCGAACAAGCTGCTTGCCAACTACGACCACGAGCTGTGTGGAGGAACGATATACACTCTGTTTGAGGTTTCATGTGACACGGGCTTTGGTACAATAGGGCTTCGCTTGGGAGCTGCCAACCTGGTCGAGCAGGCCGATGCCTATGGCTTTAACAAGGTCCCGCCGTTTGACCTGCCCGCCGTCGCATCGCAGTTCCCACCGGCTTCCAGCTTCACCCAGGATCCACCTGCTCTTGCCTACTCCGCCATCGGACAGCAGAACGTCCGTGCGAGCGCGCTGCAGATGGCGCTTGTGGCGTCCGCCATCGCAAATGGTGGGGTGATCATGACCCCTCATGTGATGGCGGAGATTCGTAGCTCCGATGGCCGGTTGGTCAAAGTTTACAAGCCCCACCCTTGGCTTCGAGCGACGCCACCTTCCACAGCAGCAGCCGTCAAGCATCTTATGGTCGGTGTGGTAGAGGGACGGCTAGGCACAGCCTACGGGATCTTTCCCGCTTCGGTGGACGCGGCCGCCAAGACCGGCACAGCCCAGAATGCTCCGGGCCAGTGCTGCACCAACTGGCTGGCTGCCATGGCACCCGCCTCCAACCCAGCGGTGGTGGTTGTGGCTGTGGTCCCCTTCCAGCCCGGCCTTCCTTCCGGCCCCACCGGTGCTGCAGTAGCAGGCCCGGTGGTACGCCAAGTGCTCCTGTCTGCTCTCAAGATCGAGGGACGGGGATGAGCGTTCAAGGTCCACCTGAAGCTTTACTCAGGTTTGATGGCCGCCAGGAGCGGGTATGCATGTCTGAGAGCGGACTGGAAGCGTAGGCTCTTTAGGGCATGGAGCAGATAGAGTCACGTGTATACGGAGGCCGCTACGAGCTGTCCCACCACATAGCACGGGGGGGGATGGCTGAGGTCTACCGAGCCAATGATCGCCTGCTCGGGCGACCTGTGGCTCTGAAGATCCTCTTCCCAGAGCTTTCTGTTGACCGCTCCTTTGTCGAGCGCTTCAGGAGGGAGGCTCAGGCTGCTGCCAATTTGAGCCACCCACACATAGTCCCGGTCTTTGACTGGGGAGAAGACCAGGGAACTTACTTCATAGTTATGGAGTTCGTCGATGGAGACCCGCTTTCGGCGATTCTGCGTAGCTCTGGCACCCTTCAGCCTGAGAGAGCGGCAGACATAGCTGCTGACGTGGCAGATGCTCTTGCCTACGCGCACCGCCATGGAGTCGTGCACCGGGATGTCAAACCAGGCAACATCCTTATCACCGACGATGGCGAGGTGAAGGTGACCGATTTCGGCATCGCCAGGGCTGTAAACACCGAGGAGAGTCTCACCCAGACCGGTGCGGTTATGGGCACGGCCACCTACTTCTCCCCAGAGCAGGCCCAGGGATATGGAGTGGACGGAAGGAGCGACATCTACTCCCTGGGCGTAGTTCTCTACGAGATGGTTACCGGGCGGCCTCCATTCACTGGCGATACGCCCGTGGCCGTTGCTTCCAAGCACGTTCGGGATCAGCTGGTACCACCCCGCCAGCTGAACCCAGGAGTCCCACCCGATATGGAAGCTGTGATCATGAAGGCCATGGCCAAGTCGCCGGAGCTGCGCTACCAGACAGCAGATGCCATGAGGACAGATCTCAGACGTTTTAGCCAAGGTCAACGGGTGCACGCAGAGCCAGCGACGACCGTCTTGGGTATCGGCGGACAGACGACGATGATGGCAGGCGTAGGCGCCGGGGCAGGGACTCAGATGCTCATCCAAGCGCCAAGGGCTTCGGACCTGTCGTCAAGGCCGATGGACGAATCCAAGGAAAGGAGCCGAACTGGCATCTATGCAGGGGTGCTTGTGGTATTGCTGGCTGCGCTGATAGTGGTGGGATTCCTCCTCGGTCGCTCGCTCGGCTATTTCGGAGGCACGCCTTCTTCTTTCAGCCTTCCAGGCGTTGTGGGAGAGCAGGCTGCTACCGCCACAAAGACACTTGAGAGCAAGGGGCTTGTGGTGCATGTCAACCATGAGCACAATGCTGCCCGTTCTGGAACGGTCTTTAAGACTCAGCCAGGACCCGGCGCCAGCGTGTCCAAGGGTCAGACTGTGCTGGTGTATGTGAGCAGCGGCCCTTCAGCCCCTGCGGTAAGCATGGTCTCGGTTCCGAACCTCATCGGATTGACCAAGACCGGGGCCACCCAGCAGCTGAGTGCGGACAACCTGATCCCGCATTTCATATCGCAGGCAGATTCGAATGCCACTGCGGGGACGGTAATTGCGCAAAGCCCTGGCCCAAACAAGCGCATAAAGTCCGGCTCCACGGTGGATGTGACCTTAGCTGTTGCTCCTACGCCAACTGATGTGGATGTTCCCAATGTCACAGGGGACACACCTGCCCAAGCGGGCGCTGTGCTGGCCAAGGATGGCTTTACTGTAGGGACCACCACCACTCAACCTTCCTCGACGATAGGAAATGGCTATGTGATCGGCACCAACCCGCCAAAGGGCACTCCTGAGCCACCGAACACATCGATAAATCTCATAGTGTCCTCGGGTCCTTCTCAAGTGACGGTGGAGAACGTGATCGGAGATACCAAGAGCCAGGCCGAGAGCATACTCACAGGATCGGGCTTGACCCCAGTGGTCGTATGCCAGACAACGTTAAACCCCAGCGATGTCGGACTGGTGATCGATCAGAGCCCCGCTGGCGGGCAGGTGGTTCCGGCGGGCTCCGATGTCACCATAGATGTAGGTGAGGCCCCAGGCAGTGGTGTGAGCCCTACAACCACCACGACGACAACCACCACTACAACTCCCGCCCCACTGCATGGCCCCGGTTCGCACTACTCTTCGGCCAACTCAGGCGGCTCGTCGGGGTCAGCGGGCCCGAGCTGCTAAGCGGTGCTGGCCACTCTTGGGGGTTCATTCTTGGGTGCTCGCAGGCTACCTCGTGCGTACAGGTCATGGTCTGTGGGACCAGGTTGCAAGGAGATCTTGGGCAGTATCGGGTAGGAGCGTGGGCTTCACACCAGGGAAAGCTTCCGTTTGTGACCAGGTGGCAACGGCTACAGCGGAGATTGGTTAGGTGGAGCTTGCAACCGATCTTAAGAAGTTGGCAATCAAGTCGTGTCCGGCGTCGGTGAGTATGGACTCGGGATGGAACTGGACCCCTTCTACCGGGTAGACACGGTGGCGCAGTGCCATTACCACACCGTCGTTCGCCTCGGCAGTAACCTCGAGCTCAGCAGGCAATGAATGCCTGTCTACCACCAATGAGTGATACCTGGTGACCTTCAGAGGATCTGGGAGCCCCGCAAGAACGCCGACAGCGTTGTGGGTGATAGAGGAAGTCTTGCCGTGCATGACTTTGGGCGCTCGGACCACTTGCGCACCGAAAAACTGCCCTATGCACTGGTGGCCCAAGCACACGCCCAGGATAGGGACCCGGTCGCGGAACTCCCCGATGGCAGCCAGGCTAACCCCGGCATGCTCTGGGCGACCGGGTCCGGGGGAGATGACGACGCCGTCTGGCGCAGCTCTTTCCAGATCTGAGATGGTGGCGTTGTTGCGTAGGACCAACACTTCGGCGCCCAGCTCTCCTAGGTACTGGGCAAGGTTGTAGACAAACGAATCGAAGTTGTCGATCAGGAGGATCCGAGGTGCCACTGCCGGTGAGCGTACTGGCTGGAGCGCGGTGGCCGGTCCAGCCGAAAGCGAAAGCCGTCGGTGGCCTGCTGGCTCGCTCAGGAGCGGCAGGGGATGTACCCGGGGCGGCTGGGGCACTCCTGGCTTGGGATGCTGATCGCCTGGACCTCGCCAAGATGGCTATCCTCATGGAATGGCAGGAGGAACCAAGTCAGGGCCACGCAGGTCTGCCCGGAGCTCGCGTGCGCGCCAGCGCGGGCCTGGCCGGGCCGGTGGCGGCCCTGGCGGAGGAACTAGAGCTGTAGATCCTGGCATACAGAGCGGGCGCTACACGCCACCAATACCAAAGAGCGTACGCCGCAGCCCTCCCTGGGTGCTGGCTGTCATCTTGGGCCTGCTGGTGGTGGGGTTTGCGATGGTGATACTCAACTATGTGGGCGTGCTGCCTGGAGGGGCGTCTAACTGGTACCTGATTGGGGGACTGGTGCTCTTAGCCGCAGGTGGCATGATAGCCACCCGATATCACTGAGGAGTGCCGCCAGCTGTTTGGGCGATCTGCTGCCCGGTGGAACCCACCGGGCAGCATGCTCACAACGATGGAGAATCGCCTCCTCCGAGCCTTGTCGGCCCGCTGAGGACGAACAGCGCTCCTTGCAGGCTCGGAGACGGCGGGCTCTGCGAGCCTAGGCATCCCACTGCCAGGGACCCTTGGAGGCGTGGGTAGAGGGCTTATCCCAAGCGCTCTATGATGGTGGCGTTGGCCATGCCCCCACCCTCGCACATCGTCTGTAGCCCGTAACGGCCACCGGTACGCTCCAGCTCGTTGAGCAAGGTAGCCATGAGCTTGGCCCCCGAGCATCCCAGCGGATGGCCCAGAGCTATAGCCCCACCGTTGACGTTCACCTTGCTCATGTCTGGATGGAGCTCTTTTTCCCAAGCCAATACCACAGATGCGAAAGCCTCGTTAATCTCTACCAAGTCGATGTCGTCGATCTTCAGCTTTGCGCGCTCAAGGACCATCTGGGTGGCTGGTATCGGCCCGGTGAGCATCGTCACTGGGTCGACGCCTACTACCGAGAAGGCATGGAAGCGTGCTCGCGGTATGAGCCCCAGAGCATTGGCCCGCTCCTCGCTCATTACCAGGACCGCTGCAGCGCCGTCTGTGATCTGTGAGGAGTTCCCAGCTGTGACCTTACCGTCCGGCTTGAACGCAGGCTTTAGCTTGGCAAGGGTCTCAGGGGTGGTGTCTGGGCGGATCCCCTCATCGGTAGCTATGACCTCATCTGTGTCCTTTCCCGCTTCGTCACGGACCGCAACTGGAAGGATCTCCTTTTGGAATCGCCCCTCTGCGGTGGCACGGGCGGCCAGCTGCTGGCTACGTGCTCCAAACTCGTCCAGCTCCTGCCTTGAAAGATTCCACTGATCAGCGACCATCTCAGCGGAGATCCCCTGGCCAACAAGACCACCCCGGTCCTTGTAGCGGTCCATCATCGCTGGGCCGAAGGGGAAGCCGAGCTCCCGTACCACCGAGGAGCCCATAGGGGTGCGTGTCATGCACTCCACGCCCGCAGCTATGACAGTGTCGTAGGCGCCAGCCATGATGCCTTGGGCAGCAAAGTGCAGTGCCTGCTGGGAGGATCCACACTGCCTGTCCACTGTCGTTGCAGGTACAGATTCGGGAAATCCCGCTGCAAGGACCGCATTGCGCCCGACATTTAGTGCCTGCTCTCCTACCTGCATGACGCAGCCCATGATCACGTCATCCACTGAGGCCGGATCGAGGCCGTTCCTTTCCACGATCGCTTTCAAGGTCTGTGCTGCAAGGTCAACCGGGTGCCAGCCTCGTAGCTTACCGTTGCGCTTTCCGCCCGGAGTTCTAATGGCGTCCACGATCACAGCGTTGGGCATGTTCATTCCTACCTGTTCTATCTCTGCAAACTGACTGAGTAGTCAAGATTCTTGTCCCTAGGGAGGTGTAACGTCAACTAGGCTCTGGGCTTGAAGGGGCCCTCAGGATGTGTTGAGCTGTAGCCTTGTAGCGTGTGCTCTTCTGTAGGTATCGATCATGAGGGTGGCGGGAAGCCCGCCGAGCTAGGTGCAGATGCAAATGCTGGCCAGGCAGTGACCCAGGCGGCTTCTGTAGGGAGTGGACCTGCTGCCCGTGACATGAGCCGATGGTTGGGCGATGGTGGTATGCCCATCATTACAGCGGTAGGCGGTTCCTTTGAGCTCTATGGGCTGGATGGGAAGGACGGCGGCTGGGTCGAGGCAGCATGGTGTCCAACGATGCTCGCCTGCAATCCGCACGGTATAGTCCAAGCTGGTGTTCATTCAGTGCTGCTTGACGCAGCCATGAACTTTGCAGTGAATGCGGCCCTGTTGGGTCGGGACCGTACTAGAGCGACCCTGGAGATGAAAGCGGAGACGATGATCGCCGTGCGTGTCGGCGAAAAGCTGAGGGTGCGCGGCCATGTGGTTCGGATGGCCAGGCAGGTGGCCTTTGCCGAAGCCACGGTCTGCAAGGAGAGCGGGGAACTGTCGTCTAGATCTACTGGTACCTTCCTTCTCCACCGGGAGGCCTGAGTTAGGTCGGCTGAGGAGTGAGCCCTTGTGGGCGGGCGCCCCACCCAAGAGACTGCCTGAAGACGTAGAGCTTGTGGTGGGCGAGGTTGGAGCTCATAGGCTGTGAGGCTTAGACGGCAGCTATGCTCATCGGCGTGGCGAGAGCTTGCGGGTCGGCCAACGGCTTGGCAGCCCGTCAGCGATCCAGGTAGCAGCTGCCACGGCAGCAAAGACCGCATCTGAGCCGTTTACGGGGGGCTTGTCCGAGCGGGCGACCTCGACTTCTACAGAGGGGAGACGGCGCGCATCAATGATCCCCAGTGAGCGGATGGTGAAATTTAGAGGGACTCCGTCTGTACTTACCCCCAAGGACTCAGATCGGACCCATCCGATAGCCATGTGGGCAGCGCCAATGCAGTACGAGCGCAGCACAACCTCATCCAGCGGATCTCCGGCGTCCACTATCACATGGAGGGTCCCGTCGCCGCTGAATCTAGCAGTGGCTCTGGCACCGTCTGGGCTAGTGATCTGGGCGAAGGGATGGTCCTGTTCCTCAAGCTGGGCAGAGAGCCCAGCGAGCAGCACCAGGGATTCCACCCAGCCGGCACCGCGGATGGAGGCAGAGGTCGGAGGGCCTGCAACATCCACCTCCTCGACACGAAAGCCCGGCAGTATCGAAGCGATCGCGTTGGCTACTCCAGGGGTGCGTGCTACACGTAAGATCCCCGTGCGGTTGCCATTGATCCCCGCCGCCATTGGAGGTCTCTTTGGCCCGAGCACAGTCAGGTCATCGCGGCTGAGCAGGACGCGAACAGGCCTTTTGTATGCATCCGATAGCTCTCTCGCAGCTTCAGCCACAAGCGAAGAGAGCTTGCCTCCAAACGCGCCACCGTTGGCTAGAGGGGAAACTGGCTCCCCATCGGGATAGCACCAGGATGAGTCCGGCTCCATGTATGCGGGCTCCACCCATGTAGTTTGCAAGGTGAGCTGCCAGGTTCCATCGGGAATGTCTATGGGATAGATAGGATCGCAAGCACCCCGACGTCCGATCAGTGGTGCCGCCAGGGCACGGGCTTCGTGGAGCGTTTCTGCTACAGCCCATCCACCCCGATGGTCCGCCACGGCAACTAGGGCATCTTTCGGGGCCTGGTCATCGGCAAACCCACCCTTTCCAGCGGCGATCTCTGGACCGGCTCGCTGCGGAGATCGGCCTTCAATGGAGGCTCGTAGTTCTGCAAGGGCAAGACTGCGTGCATTGTCGGCTGCGATCACCTTAACCGAGTGGTCGCAGGGGGTGTCAGGGCGCTCTGTATCAACAGACAGCTTTTGAGCTCGCGCCAAACCAGCAGGCTCACTTTGAATCTGACGGCCCATTGCGCCTATGGCGTTCAGCCGGGCGTCTGCAAGCAAAGCCGCCTCGACTATAGGATGCCATCCCGTGCAGCGGCAGAGGTGAGCTGCAAGACCACCCTCGATGTCAGCTCGGGAGAATAGCGGGTGGCGCCTGCGAGTTGCTGCGAGGCGCATGATGATCCCCGGTGAGCAAAAGCCGCACTGGCTTGCACCGCACTCGAAGAAGGCCTCCGTCCATATTCGCAGCTCCTCGGGGTCAAGACCTTCCAAAGTAGTGACGTAGGCCCGTTCGACACGCCGGAGGGGGGTTACGCAAGCGACCCTTGGCATTCCATTTATCCAGACTGTGCAGCATCCACACTGGCCCTGCGGGCTGCACCCATCCTTGGGAGCACGCTTTGAGAACCTGTCTCTTAGGACCTCGAGCAGGCTCGCGCCGTCGTCCTCTGCTTGGACCTGCAACCCATCAAGAACGAAGCAGACAGGCATGTTCAAGCTGTGCTCTTGGCGTACCACTAAAGACAGCTACCCCCCATAGAGCCAGGCAGGCAGGCATGCTCTGGGCTATCCGAGAGCGACAACACAGCACTTAAAACGGTCCAGTGCCGCCAAGAAAAACAACCCTTAAAACGGTCCAGTGCCGCCGAGCTGATCAGCAGTCTCGGCGAACGCCAGGAAGGCTCAGCTGAAAGAAGATCCGCAACCGCAGGTACGAGTTGCGTTCGGGTTCGTCAAATGGAAGCCAGCGTCTTTAAGGCCGTCGCTGTAGTCGAGCGAGGAACCTTTGAGCATGTTGGCACTCGCTGGATCCACGGCCACTTTGACAGAGCCAAAAGTGTGGATGATGTCATCATCGGCAAGCTCGGAATCAAAGAACATCTCATAGCTGTACCCCGAGCAACCACCTGGTCTCACCGCAACGCGCAGCACCATCTCGTCATCCTCTTCGGCGAGGAGCTCTGCGACCTTGGCCTGAGCTGCATCTGTGAGCTGTACGGGTGGGGTGGGCTTTCCGATCTTCACCTTCATCATGGTGCTCACTGTCGATGTTCCTCCTAGCATTCAAAAAGCCTGGTCTGCCGATCTAGAGCTATGGGTTCATACAAAGAAAATTCGCCGTAGCTCTTTCACATTCGAGGTATGTGACCATCATTATAGCCAGTCCCTTCCAGGTTGAGACCGCCAGCCCGCTCAGCTGGACCGTAGATGGCGTGGCCAGCCTGCTCAGCTGGACCGTAGATGGCGTGGCCAGCCCGCTCAGCTGGACCGTAGATGGCGTGGCCAGCCTGCTCAGCTGGACCGTAGATGGCGTGGCCAGCCTGCTCAGCTGGACCGTAGATGGCGTGGCCAGCCTGCTCTGGCAGCTATACCCAGCCCTTCAGGTTATACCCAGCCCTTCAGCTAGAGTGAAGTGTATGTGGACTGAAGCTCCTCCTAAGGAGGTGTCGGTCTGGGAAGCTCTCCACTCGGTTGTGGACCCAGAGCTCGGCGATGATCTCGTAGATCTTGGGATGATCCGATCAGTCGATGTTGCCACGGACGGGACCGTGACCGTCGCCGTTGCGCTTACGGTAGCGGGCTGTCCGCTTAGGAGCCAGATCCGCTCTGACGTGGAGCGGCGCTTGAAAGCCCTGCCAGGCGTGTCAAGTGTTGTCGTGAAGACGGTGGAGATGAGCTCAGATGAGCGCCGCTTGGTCATGGAGCGGGCGCGTTACAAGGCACGAGAGCGTGCAGTGGAGACAGACATCGTGTCCACGGTTAGAGTTCTCGCCGTAGCTTCAGGCAAGGGCGGCGTAGGGAAGTCTTCGGTGACCGCCAACCTTGGCGTTGCGCTGGCAAGACGTGGCTTTACCGTGGGGATCTTGGATGCAGACATCTGGGGATTCTCCATCCCGCGCATGCTCGGTATGTCTGCGCGCCTCGAGGCGAGGGAAGGCAAGATGATCCCGGTGGTAAAGGAGGTCTCACCCGGTCGCCTCAAGGTGATATCCATGGGCTTTCTCGCTGGCGAGGACCGGGCGATAATGTGGCGTGGCCTGGTGCTGAATCGGGCTGTCCAGCAGTTCCTCCAGGATGTGCGTTGGGGGGAGATGGATTACCTGCTCATTGATATGCCACCTGGCACTGGCGACATCCAGATGGGTCTTGCCCGCATGTTGCCGAGAACAGAGATGCTGATTGTCACCACCCCGCCGCTGGCAGCGCAAAAGGTGGCCTCTCGTGCGGCTGACATGGCGAGAAGAGGCTATCTACGCGTAGCTGCAGTCATCGAGAACATGAGCGCTTTCACCTGCGAGCACGGCCAGAGCTACCAGCTGTTCGGCTCTGGAGGCGGAGCGCGCCTGGCAGAGGAGATTGGTGCCCCCCTGGCTGGGTCGGTGCCCTTGGACCCAGCGCTGTCCAGCGCAGGAGACAGTGGGATCCCTATCACCTTGAGCGGGACGAGCGCAGCAGCACAGGCCTTTTTTGACATTGCCGCCAAGCTCTCTGCGGAGATCAGCCCGCCTGTTGAGATGGCTGGCTGCACTGCCAGACTGCTTGGTCTCATGGAGAAGGCAGTAGACACCAGTGCAGTGACTCCAGCCAACTTGCTCACTTGAACCAGCCGGGCTTGTAGGCATCGCCTTGAGCGCGTTTGTCGATAGTGTCACCTGCGCACGGCGGCTGCACTCCAAGGCGATTCGATGCTATTGGGGTCATCTGTGAATGCGTACCCTTCACCGGCAAGCTTGCGAAGGTGGGCCCAGACAGACATCCGTGCTATAGGATGCAACGCTTGATTAACATCGGTGTAGACGGTGGGTACGATGTCATCCACGCTCATGGAGGGTCTGCTTTGAAGCACGGCCAGGATGGCGGCCTCGCGCATCTGGCGGTGGCGTATGTAGTCACCGATGGCCGCTAGAGGGTCGTTTATCACTAGGCCATGCCCGGGGGCAATGGCTGTTAGAGGTGGAGCTAGGTCAGCGATCTTTTGCAAGCTGGCCATATAGGCACCCATGTCGCCATCGGGAGGAGCAATGACCACGGTTGACCCCTGCATTACGTGGTCACCTGAGAAGAGCATGCCATGCTCCTCCAGCAGGTAGCACAGGTGGTCAGAGGCATGCCCAGGGGTATGGATCGCTCTTAGGTGTAGCGACCCTACTGAAAGCACATCCCCATCTTTGAGGAGGGAGTCTGGATGAAACCCCGCTGAAGGAGCGAACCCGAGCACAGGGGCACCGGTTCGTTGCGACAGGCTGGCAGCGCCAGGTGCATGGTCTATATGGGTGTGGGTAACTACAATGGAGCCCACCTCCCTAACGCTGCTCAGGATGGCGTCAAGGTGAGTCTCCATGGCGGGGCCGGGATCTATCACCACGCTGTGGTGGCCAGCACCGCCCACTATGTATGTGTTGGTGCCCGGTCCTGTCATGATACCGGGGTTGGGGGCTGTCACGCGGATAACTCCAGGGCTTAGCTCTACTGGCCTTCCGACAGCGATTGGCTCAGTAACACTCTCCATCCAAACCTCCTTGTGGTACACCAGCAGCGACTTAAGAGATATTCGAAGAGCTCCGTAGCTGAGAGGCGCGCTCAGAGCGCACCGGTACGGAAGCCGCCCTTTGGAAGGGGAAACGTTCCTGCTGGCAGCGATTCGATCTCCACCGTCTCGTCACCTGGCAACAGGATCCGAACTCCGTTGCCATCTGCTATCACCTTGGGCTGGAAGGTCTGAATGCCAGTGGCCTGGCGCGCATATCCGAGAAGCTCCTCGCTGCTCGAGAAGCGACCGATCGCCTCAAGGCTTCTCATGGTCGGGAACACGAGCTCCATCCCTCCCTCGCGTTGGCTGGCGAGCGCCTGAAGAGGTTTGATCCACACATGAGCGACAGTCTCCCCGGCGTCGTGAAGGGCTGCCTGCCCCTCGGGGCAAGGGGCGACGAAGAACCTTGTGTCGAACCTTCGAGGAGCGCCCTCAGGGGTTATCCAGTGACTGAAATATTCGATGCGGTCCACGGCAAGCTTTAGATGCTCCCTCTCGCATATCTCAACTAGGGTAACGCGACCATCCAGAAGGGCTTGGCGATGATTTACAAAGCGCGCAGCCCTATCGAGATTTGCCAAGGACAGGAGCTTGGGAGCAGGTGGCCCAGAAGGGGTGCTTGAGGTGTCATGATCACTGTCGTAGGCAAGCAGGACACCGGCCTCTTCGAAGCACTCCCTGATCGCGGCCACCCAGTAGGCGAGCCCGCCACTTTCAATTCCCAGCACTGAGCTGGCCTGCTCGTCAGTCCTTCCGATGCAGATTTCCTCTACGCAGGGATCTGCGTCTTGGACATCCACAGAGCCACCAGGAAAGACGAATGCCCCGGCTACGAAGTTGGCTTGAGCGTTACGCTTCACCATGAGCACCTCAAGCAAGCCAGGATCGCTCGGGTCCCCATCTGTGCGATCGCTGGTTGGGCAGTCCCGAACCAGCATCACAGTTGCGGCAGGCCTTGGCATAGATGGCGTGTTGAGCTGCTGGTTGGACCGTGCTGGCCCAGCGTCTCGCGCGCTGGTGGCCACAGGTGAGTGCTCCCGCGGCTTCCCTCTGCTCAGCTCCCGCACGTCACGGCCACCGATCTTGGGAGATCCTATGGGCATTGCTGGTCACTTCCTACAACGGTAGCCGGTCCCATGGATGGAGATCGCGGCTGTCCAAAGATCACGCGGAGCACCGAGTGCACTTCTAGGTTCGTTCGTTCGTTCGTGCTCTGGGCCGCTTGGCTTACGGACCAACGCAAGCGTTCGAGATAGACACCGCCACGATCTCGGCGAACTGGGCAGGGTTGGCAATCAGCCAAGCATGGCTGCCCTCAACTACTACCCCTTCTGTTGCAAGGGCCTTGCATGTGGTCTCGAAGGCTGCCCTTGAGATCAACTTGTCACGATCAGACCATATAGCGGTTACGGGTAGATCTCTCCTGGCCAGCTGGAGCAGCTCTGAGCGGAGGTCAGCCTGGCGTATGAGGCTAGCCACTCTCCAGAGGGCTAGGGGATTTTGGATGAGGTTCGGTACCAGGTCCCCCAGTACCGGGGGCAGGACACGGACTACCTGGTCAGGGGAGAGGAGGTCCCCACCGAGGTGGCGTCCCCAGTCCCATAGTGGCCGCTCGTCCATAGAGCGTCCATTTCCGTGGCGATAGCTCCAGGTAGGTGCAGCAACCGGATTGGCCAGGACCAGGGAGTCCACAAGGCCAGGGTGCTCTTGGGCGAACTTTATGGCCACCGCTCCCCCAAAGGAGTGGCCTACGAGAGTGACTGGCTTGCTGATCTCACAGCTTTGGAGGAATCTTGCCAGCCACGAAGAGTATCCAGCGAAGCTGAGCTCCTCTGGCGGAAGCTCGCTCGTTCCTGCAAACCCCGGCAGGGACGGAGCCAGAACCCTGCAGCCCAGCTGGGAGACGGCCTCCAAGGAGTGGCGGTAGGCATGGGGACCAAGTGCCCAGCCATGGCTGAAGACCACCGTATGCAACTCCTGGCCGTTGGCAATGCCCTTCTCGGGTCCGATCTCGCAGTAGCTGGCTTTGCCATCTCCCAGGCTGGTAGAGAGCCACCGAGCCCGGTGCCTTGTGACAGATGGCGTTGCCTCAGCTACGCTTGGCGCGCTTGACACAGTTAGCACTATATACATCGGAGCATTCCTGTATGCGCACCCATTGCCAAACGCGGCTCCGAGGGCCTCTTGGACAAGGAGTCCTCTGGCGTGCTGAGCGCGGCCTATGGTGTCGAGGTGGTCTATAACGGTGAGGGGTCGCCGGATGATCCGGTAGGCGGGGGACACCTTGGTGACTGGGATCATCAAGGAGGCCGTAGCCATCCCAGGCGGAGGCGCATGGCAAGGCGGGGTTTTCGGATATGGCTGGTTGTGATGGTGGCTGTGGTGGCCACAGTTGTGGTGGTGGTTGCAAGAGGTCCGTCCAAAAGCCCCGAACATCCAGTTGCAGTGCCCGCACCGCTGAGCGTTGTTCAATCTGCCACTCATGTGCCCCAGAGTGTCCTGGACACCATTGGAGAGGGCTCTGCTACCAACCGAGTACTTCCCGTAGAAAATGCGCCCTTTCTCTCCCAGGATGGCCTTCCTCTTGTGGTCTATGTCGGGTCGGAGTTTTGCCCGTACTGCGCAGCACAAAGATGGGCGCTTGTGATCGCGCTCAGTAGATTTGGGCGGTTCTCCAAGCTCAGCGTGGCGCAGTCTGCAACCAGCGACGTGTACCCAAGGCTTTCCAGCTTCAGCTTCTTTGACTCAACCTATACGAGCAGCTACCTGAGGTTTGATCCGGTAGAGCAGTACAGCAACACTGCTGGACCTGATGGGGCATTCCTACCTCTTGAGCCGTTGGGAAGGCAGGTGCATGCGCTTGTGGCACGATTTGACAGGGAGCCCTATGCCGGACGATCCTCAGCGCCACCAGGGACTTTTCCCTTCGTGGACATAGCCAACAGGTTTTTGCAGATCGGATCAGGCTTCCCCCCCGGAGCTCTTGTAGGACAGGGGCTCACAGCAATAAGCCAGGCCCTGTCCGTTCCCTCCTCGCCCATCGCCCAAGCGGTGGACGGAGCAGCGAATGGACTTGTCGCAGCCATATGCAGCGTGGATGGTCACCGCCCTAGGTGGGTCTGCACGAGCTCGGCAGCTGCTGAGGGTCGCATGCTCATCGGCAACTGAGCCTCAGCCGGGAGCGCCTGTCACTCCCCGACGTCCCACTCCAGCCGGGAGCGCTCGAGCATCGGCAACTGAGACTCAGCCGGGAGCGCTTGTCACCCTGCGCGACGCTCGATGATCTGTTTGCGCTCGATCTCTGTAAGCCCACCCCAGATGCCATGTGGCTCCCGGATCCGCACCGCGTACTCCCGACAAGCATCGCACACTGGGCAGGTGGCGCAGATGGCCTTGGCCGCTGCCTCCCTCATCAGCTTTTCCTCTTTGCGTTCAGCACTCGATGGCGGGAAGAACACCGAGGCTTGCGGACCCCGGCAGGCCGCTTTCGACTGCCAGCGCTCTTCAACCTGGCCGAATACCATAATCCCCCTTTTTCCCTTCTCGCGGCACCATACTCCCGTTCGGTCACGGAAACAAGGGTTTTTATAAGATCCTCGGGTGGAAGGCGCCGAAGCGGCGCTAGTGTGCCCCGGGATGGACGTCGTCGCGTTCTGCAAGCAGAGCCGGGTGCTCGTGGTAGCAGGCAAGGGCGGGGTGGGCAAGACCACCACCTGTGCTGCCCTTGCTAGGGCTGGTGCCCAAGCCGGGCTGGACGTGCTGGTCATAGAGCTGGAAAGCCTTGGGT
>JAMCQF010000138.1 GCA_023379605.1 Actinomycetota bacterium | reverse complement strand
TCCACGCTGTGGCCCAAGCTCTCTAGCAATGTTCCTGCTTCCTCTACAGCCGACATGCATTCCGGATCGGGAGTGAGCCCAAGAGGGGGTGTTTGGGACAGGGCAATTCTCAGGTTTCTCAAAGGCGCCCCTAGCTCGCTTACAAAGGGTCGTGACGGTTGTGGCGCGTTATACCATGAGAAAGGATCGAATCGTGCCATGCAGTCAAGAACAGCCGCAGTGTCTGCAACTGTCGTGGTGACAACTCCTTCCACGGCAGCACCCTCCCAGGCATGGACCATTGCTGGGACTCTCCCACGGCTTGGCTTCAAGCCGACCAGCCCACAGCATGAGGCTGGTATGCGCAATGAACCACCACCATCATTTCCATGGGCGATTGGAAACATGCCCGATGCAACCGCGGCTGCAGCACCTCCACTTGATCCGCCCGGGGTACGCGCGAGGTCCCATGGATTTCTCGTTATTCCATAGCGCAGGTTCTCGCTCACAGGCAGCGGGCCCAGCTCCGGTGTGTTGGTGCGCCCTGCCAGGACGAAGCCGCCGTCCTCAAAGGCCCGCACTACCAGTTCGGTCTCGCTGGAGAGCTCCTTTGGCCCTGCCCAGGATCCATAGGTGATAGGCCAGCCTCTTACCTTGGTAAGGTCCTTTATCGGGATCGGAACGCCGTGAAAAGGGGGCAGGTCCACGCTTGGATCACCTGCTGCCAAGAGGCGATCTGTCGCCTGCTTGGCTTTCTCCCGGGCCTCTTGATCGTCACGCCAGATCACCGCGTTCACAGACCCGTTAAGCTGATCCACCTTTTCCAGACAAGCATCCATTGCCTCTAGGGGGCTAAGGTCCTTTGAACGTATCGCCACAGCCAGCTCTGTGGCGCTCATAAATTCTTCCATATCCATGATGGTAGCGCTAAACGATGAGCTGGTACACCAGCGTCATGAGCAGCAGCCAACTCGACCTCGGGGCCTTCGCGCTCATAGAGCGATCGGGACACCCACTGGATGAGAAGGCCTGACCGTCGCCTAGAGCCGTTGTCGATGTTCTGGCAGCGGTAGCGGTGCCGTGAAAGGGGAACCCCCCTGGCTTTAGCCATGGGGAGGATGTCAGTGAACAGACAGGTGCTCCCAGGGAGGCTGCGCTAGCGCGCATTCACCCCGGCGTTACGCTGCACAGCAAGAAAGCTTGGACACATCGCGACTAAAGGTCTGTGAAGCGAGCTTGAGGGCCTCTGCCATAGTTAGATACGGATGGAAGGTGCCGGCTAGCTCCCCTACTGTGATGCCATGTCGGATGGCAATGACAACAGCCTGGATCACATCGCCAGCCCCTTCAGCAAGCATCGACGCGCCAAGCAGCCGACCCGTGCCCGACTCAGCAACGAGCTTTACCAGGCCTGAGGTATCGTGGTTGACCAGGGCTCTGGGGACCGCCCTAAGCGGCAGGATTGAGACCTGCACTTCATGGCCTCCGAGGCGGGCCTCTGCCTCGCTCAGGCCCGCGGAAGCCACTTGCGGCATGGTAAAGGTAACCCTTGGGAGACCGCTCAAATCGACTGGCCTTCCTAGACCTAAAAGCGAGTTGTCTACAGCCAGCGCGCCTTCATAGGCAGAGACGTACACGAACTGCGGTGCTCCGGTCACATCTCCTGCTGCAAACACCCTTGGATTGGTGGTCCTGAGCTCGCTGTCCACCACAACAGCACCCCGCCCGTCCAGCTCCACTCCCGCTAGATCCACTGAAAGCTTTGCGGTGTTCGGACGCCTGCCAGTGGCAACCAGCACTTCTTCTGCTACGACGTGGGCCTTTTCTCCATTGGCCTCCAGCTCTACTACCACCTCGGCTCCGGATCTGTGCACAGAGAGAACGCTGGCACTTGTATAGACCTGGGCTCCCTGCGAAACAAGCACTCTTTGGAGAGCAGCGGAGATCTCTGGTTCCTCGAAGGGAGCTATACGCTCTGCAACGTCGATAAAAGTGACTTGAGAGCCGACATGCAAAAAGAACTGGCCCAGCTCCAGACCTATTGCATTGGCGCCAATGACTGCGAGCCTCTGAGGCACCCTGGTCTGGTCCAGTGCGCTTGTCGAGGTAAGGTAACCAGACTCGCTAAGCCCCGGTATTGGAGGTGCACTCGGGGATGCACCTGTGGCTATGAGGAAAGTCCCAGCAGCGATCGTCTTGCCATCTACAATGATCGCGGAAGGACTAGTAAAGTGGGCATGTCCTGGGATGAGAGTGAACCCATAATCGCTTACCAGATCGGCGTACTTAACCTGGCGCAGCATGGCAACAAGCTCATCTTTTTGACCTACGAGCTTTTGCAGATCCACCGGTCCCGATGTCGTGGATATACCGGCAAAAGGATGATGCCCTGCCGTCCAGGCCAGCTCTCCTGCACGAAGCAGAGCCTTTGATGGCACGCATCCCACATTGACGCAGGTTCCACCCAACGTCGACTCCTCCACCATGGCCACCTTGAACCCGGCCTCTGTAGCCTTTATGGCTGCAGCAAAGGCGGCAGACCCAGCACCTAGGATCACCAGGTCGTAGTCACTTCCAGCTCCTGGTCTATATAGGGGCTCCGCCGCCTTTACGACCTGCAGCTGCCCTGGCCTATATCCTGCTCCCGCCACCGCTGCGCTAAGGGCGCTCTCTGAAACCCCAACTGGCCAGGAAAACCTGGCCTTGCCCGTGCGCCACTGAACCGATACGTCGCCAGCACCAGCAGCGAGCAGCGCTTGGGTGACATGGTGGGCGCAGTCGTCACAGGTCATGCCTCCTACTTCCATAAGTGCGGGTCTGAGCTGGGAATCATTCATGAGGTACCCCTTACGAGCTCTTGTGTGCATCCACTCCTGTGTGAACTAAATCTAGTATAGATCCGGATAATCGAATATGTCAATTCGAGCTACCCATCCTCAGCCGCTGGCCGCGCAGTGGCGACTAAAGATTGTGGGTTCGTTCGCTGAGCTGGATTGTCGTGCTTGCGGACAGGGCGTTACTACTGAATGGCCCATGTCATCCACACCGTGTGCGGTGTAGGAGGGC
>JAMCQF010000137.1 GCA_023379605.1 Actinomycetota bacterium | reverse complement strand
GCCGTAGGGGAGCCTTCCTTCCGTTGCTGCTGGTACGCAGGCAGGCCAACCACGGCCTTGCGGCCAGCCGGAACCTTGGCTTCTCACTGGCTCGCTCCGAGAAGGTGTTCGTCCTCGACGCGGACAACTCCGTTTATCCAAGCTGCCTTTGCAAGCTGGCATCTGCTCTAGATCGAGACCCTTCTGCTGGTTTCGCCTACGGGATAATAGAGAAGTTCGGGGAGTCCGACAGCGCTGCAGGCCTGGTCAGCGCCCTGCCCTGGGATCCAGAGCGCCTGGCTCAGAGCAACTACATTGACGCCATGGCAATGATCCGTCGTTCTACCTGGGAACAGCTGGGTGGCTATGCCACTATTGCGGATCTTGAGTGGGGCGGGTGGGAGGACTACGAGCTCTGGTTGCACATTGCAGCCACAAAGGGCCATGGCGTCCACGTAAAGGAGATACTAAGCCGCTACAGAGTGCACCCAAGCTCTATGCGCTCGCTGTTGGACCTGGACGCAGCGCCCATGTGGAGGGCTTTGCGCAAGCGCTATCCCCTCCTGTCATGGCCCAGGGCCGTAAGAGAGCTAGCAGGATGAGCGCCGCAAGCCAAAAGGCCCCCGAGAATAACGACCCCGAGAGAGACGCGGTCCGCACCGGTCAAAGCTCAACAGAGCTCGACCTCTCCAACCACATCGAATCTGAGGCCATTGCCGTTGGCCTGGTACGCCCAGCGAGCACCGTGGCAGTGGTCGGCGTTGGCGACGGCAAGCTCCCAGAGGCGCTCGTGAGACTGGGCTGCCAGGTGTGGGGGATAAAGACCGACAAGGAGCTCTCAGAGCCCCCCCCCTGGAACCTATAGGGATCTTCTCTTTGCTGATCCTTCTGACCTGGACCTGGCCACAGGGTTCAGCGGCCTCAGATTCGATGTGGTGGTAGTCGTGAATACTTTGGGCTATGTGAGAGATCCTGTGGCGTTCCTTGCCGGATGCGGTGATGTCCTCTCCGAGGATGGCTACGTCGTTGTATCGGTTCCCAACGTCGCATACGCGGGTGTCCAGATGGATCTTTTGGAAGGAAGGCTCCCCTACGGCCAATGCGGGGGGAGAGAGCTCCCGGCCCGGTTCTTCGACAGGGCGAGCCTGCTCACCACAGTGGAGCGGGCAGGTCTTTGCAGGCTGAGCGAGACCACCACCTTGGGCCATCCCCTCAACGCCAGCTCCTCGAGGCCTCCCTCGGTTCTTGGGGCTAGAGTTGCAGCAGCGCTCGCAGATCACCCAGAATCATCGGTGGAGCACTTTGTGCTGACTCTGGCAAGGCCAGGATGCAAGCTTAGCGAACCTCCTCCAATGCTTCCTCTGGCTCATCTGCACGCCAGGTTCAGAGCCCTTAGGCAGGACCAGGAAAGAATCGCTGCCTGGGCAGACGGCGAGGTGTCAACCATTCGCGAGGAATCAGCCGAGCGCGAGCGCTCCTTTAAGGAGATGGCGGCTAAGCTTTCGGGGCTGGAAAGTCGCCTCGCGCAGGTGGCTGCCCAGTTCGAGCTGGAGCTGCAAGCGCGTTTGGCCAGCGCCTTCGAGGAGACCGAGTCGGTACGCAAAGACCTAGATGCGCTACGCAATGAGCTCTCAGCTGTATATGCGACAAAGACGTTCCGTTATACAACGAGCTTGCGCAAGCTCTACGCAGCGCTGCGCAGCCATGGATCTTCCAGGTAGGCAATGCAGCAGAGCATGAGATCGCAAATTACTCCCGTCCAGGCTGGCGGTGCTCCAGCCAAGTCAAGCCACAAGGAGGCAACCGCCGTAGCCGAGCTGCTGGGCCGGGCACCTGGGTGTGAGTATACCATCGCTGCAAGGGATATATGGGGCCAACCGCTGGTGATCTGCAACGCTCCGCTCACAGAAGCTGGAAGCCCTATGCCCACCAGGTGGTGGCTGGTGGGCGCCAGGGCCGTCAAGGTCGTGAGCAGGCTCGAGTCCACTGGTGGGATCAAGCGGGCGGAGAGCGCCATCGAGCCTCTGGCAGTTGCCAGAGCCCATAGCCTCTACGCGATCGAGCGTGACCGCCATATCCCCATAGGGCACGTCGGCCCCCGACCGACAGGCGGTGTGGGCGGTACCCGTGTGGGCATAAAGTGCCTCCATGCCCACTTGGCATGGTACCTGGTCGGGGGAGACGATCCGGTGGGGCGGTGGGTGATCGACCAGATCGGCGATGAGCTGGAAAAGGCCGGTGCCATGGCGGCAGGTGCCAAGGCGCTATGACCACATCACCCAGCGCTGCCAATCCCACAGAGCCGAGGACCGAGGCTCCTGGCTCTGTGGGATCTGTGAAGCCTGCCTCCAGCTCCCTCAGCTCCCCTGCGCTTAGAGCTGGCCAGACTGGCGAAGCCGAGCCCACCATCCGCCTTTTGATCGAGGAGTCAGACGCGCTCCGAGCCCGGCTGGTTGAGGTCCAAAACGAGCTATGGGCAGCCCAGGAAAGAGTGGCGGCACTGCAGTGGAGCGCAGATGAGCTGGTACGGCTCCGCCGGACGAAGCTTTTCCGCTATGCCTCCCCGCTCAGGTCTATCTACGCCAAGATCCTAAGGCGTCAACGGGAAGCCTCCCTGGCATCGCCCGAGCAGAGGGCCCGGTCCTACGCAGCCTGGGTGGCAAAGTACGACACCTTGGACAGCGCGGACCGCCAGGGAATCTTGGGCCATATCGCATCCATGGACGATCCGCCGCTTATATCTGTCATCATGCCGGTCTACAACACCTCGGAGCCCTTCCTGCGCAGAGCCATAGAGTCAGTGCGGGCACAGCTCTACCCGAACTGGGAGCTGTGCATAGCTGACGATGCCTCTGAGGCACCTCATGTCAAGAACGTGATAGAAGAGCACGCCAGCCAAGATGACCGTATAAAGGTGGTCTACAGGTCTGTGAACGGGCACATCGCTGCAGCCACCAACAGCGCGCTCGAGCTGGCAACTGGTGCATACGTAACCTTCCTGGACCACGACGACGAGCTGACCGAGCATGCTCTGTACCTTGTGGCATACGAGCTGCTAACCCATCCCGACGCCGCCTTTGTCTACACCGACGAGGACCGCATAGATGCAAGCGGTCGGCGCCATGAACCCCACTTCAAGCCTGACTGGAACCCCGACAGGCTTAGATCGCTCAACTACGTGAACCACCTGAGCGTCTATCCCATGGAGACCATCAAGCGCCTTTGTGGGATGAGGACCGGCTTCGACGGCAGCCAGGACTACGACCTTCTCCTAAGAGCGACTGAGCTTGCCGATCCCGCTCTCATACGCCATATCCCCTTTGTCTGCTACCACTGGAGAGCGGTGGCCGGGGAGGAAGGACCCCGGGTGAGCGAGCTCTCCTACGCGCATGCAGCCGGTCGGCGCGCGATCAGAGAGCACCTAGAACGGCTGCATAGAGATGCAGAGGTGGAGCCTGCGTGGGAGGGCTCGCTATGGCACCGTGTGCGATATCGCCTGCCAGAGCATCCCCCTGCGGTCACGGTCATAATTCCCACCCGCGATGGCAGGCTCTTGGACCGCTGCCTGTCCAGCGTGATCAACGCCACAAGCTATCCAAACTTCGAGATCTTGGTGGTCGACAACGGAAGCGAGCAGAGGTCCACGCTCAACCTACTTGAGGGCTTCAAGCAAAAGGGCCTGATCCGCGTGATGCGCGATGATCGGCCCTTTAACTACTCTGCGCTCAATAACGAAGCAGTGGCGTCTAGCTCGGCAGAGCTGGTGCTGCTGCTCAACGACGACACCGAGGTGATCTCACCGGACTGGCTCACTGAGATGGTAGGCCAAGCAATACAGCCTGGCGTGGGCGCTGTTGGTGCAAAGCTGTACTATCCCGACGGCCACATACAGCATGCCGGTGTTATCCTGGGAGCCGGTGGGGTGGCTGGACACATCCATCCCTACTCCCAGCAGGACTCAGTCGACTACCTCGGTCGGATACGGCTGGTTCAAGACCTCTCTGCTGTGACGGGGGCCTGCATGCTCATTCGCAGGGCCGTCTTCGAGGAGGTAGGTGGCTTGGACGACCAAGAGCTTGCGGTAGCCTTCAACGACATAGACCTCTGCATGAAGATCCGCAAGGCGGGCTACTGGGTGGTGTGGACACCATTTGCCGAGCTCTACCACCACGAATCGGTCTCGAGAGGCTATGACGAGGACGACGCCGACAGGTTCGCCCGCTTCCAAAAAGAGGTCATAGCCATGAAGAGGCGATGGGGGCCAGCCCTGCTCACAGATCCCGCCTACAACCCGAACTTGAACCTCGCCTCAGCGGACTTCACGTTGGCCTTCCCCCCCCGTGTGACCTACCCGTGGCAGCTGGTACGGCCCACCAAGATCTTTGATGGTGCGATCC
>JAMCQF010000136.1:2096-3359 GCA_023379605.1 Actinomycetota bacterium | reverse complement strand
TCGGCTTCCACTCTTGGATCCTCACGAAGCAGCTCGACGGTGCGTTCTAGGACCAGAGGAGAACCTGGGACTGCGTAGGCCACTGAACCAGCTGCGCTAGCCGCGGCTACGAGGGTCTCTGCAATGGCGGTGTAGACCTCCTCGAAGCTCCTCTCGGACTGGTAGAGGTGGTCGAAGAATGACAGGGATCCAAAGGCGGGGTCGGCTGAGAGCTGTTGTGCTGCGAGGTGGTTCGCTGTACGAGCAAAGCTACGAGGAGCAGATCTAAGCGCCTCGATGGAGCCAGGCGGGGTGAGCTCCAGGCCTGCAGGGCCAAGGCCCACCACCACGACCTTCGGCCTCCCCTCTGGCTCCGGAGTGGACGCAGTCAATGCCGGCCTATGACAAAGAGCCACACGGGTAGACCCAGGTGACGCCATAGAGGGTACGACGGTGCCAATGCCGGCCTAGGAGGAAGAACCCACAGGCGCGCGGTTCGCGGCAGCGTTGGGCACGAACCTCGCAGGAGGCCCGGTGGGTGGCACCAGTATGTTCGAGTGCGCAGCCAGCCCGGCAGCTCCCCTCCAGCGCCCGTAGCGGCTGTCCACCGTCACCGAGGCATGGTCTATAAGGCGGCGCTCCATGGTCTGTATGGAGCCGCTCAACCCTGAGAGGAGCTGGCTGCGCACCTCGGAAGCGACTGCCTGGTCAAAGCTCGGAGAGGTGCGCGAGTCCACCTTGAATAAAAGCCAATCGCCCTGGTAGGAGACCGGGGAGCTGACCGGGCCGGATCGCACTCCGTCCACCACCGAGGCGAGCTCGGACGGCAGCGAGCTGTCGACTGGGAAGCACCCCACGCTCCCGCCTGGATTTGTCGCATGTGCCTCCAATGAGTCGGCGTTTGCAAGCGACGCAAAGCTCGCGCCTGCCGCTATCTGGCTCGCGAGCGACAAGGCTTGTGCCTTGGAAGATACGACGATCACGCTGAGACATGTGGTGGCAAAGCCAGCCCTATGGGCCGCGTAATAGCTGCGCAGCGCCGGCATGCTCACATCTATGTGGGCGGAATGGGCCAATAGAGCATCTACGTCAGACTGCTGGCGTAGTAAGAGATCGCGATAGGAGGCCGGAAAGGCTGCGAGCATGGCCTGACCTGACTCCGTGCAGGGAGGCGTCTGGCCAGCTGGCAGGGAGGGAGACGCAAAGCTCGCGCCTGCCGCTATCTGGCTCGCGAGCGACAAGGCTTGTGCCTTGGAAGATACGACGATCACGCTGAGACATGTG
>JAMCQF010000136.1:0-2086 GCA_023379605.1 Actinomycetota bacterium | reverse complement strand
AGGGAGGGAGAGAGCGAGGCTGCGACCTCTGGAGAAGCCAGCGGAAGCTCGGCCGATGTCACCTCTATGCCCTCTTTGTGGGCCGCCTGGTTAAGTAGCTGAGACACAACGAGGCTTGCCAGCACGTCGCCTACGAAGGGGCTGGAGTATGTCCCCTGTCCTGCACCGTCTATGGAGAGGCCCGCCTCCTTTTCCAGTACGCACCTATAGCCTGGATTGCCTGCAATGGCCGCGATCGTGGCATCCAGGCGGTGCTGGCTTATCGTGACTCCGTCTACTGTGGCCGCCCCTGTGCTCACTACTTCGCATCCCGCCAATGAGAAGGCAAGGATGCCTACAGCCAAGATTAAGAGAAATTTGCGCATTTCCTTCGATGCTACCTGCCTGCAGCGCTCTGTAGCGAGGCAGGGTTTCACAACAGGTCCAGAGTCGAGATCTCCTCTCAGGCTCTGGCGAGCCTAGAGGAACCAGTCCCATCCTCTGCAGAGCCCTGCGCTGGAGCTGGAGGGATCAGCTCCTCTAGGAGATCCGCAAGGGCGACAGTGCTCGAGTCTGCATCCGCAAGGGGCACCGAGAGCTGGCCCTGGGCCTCTTTGTAGAGAGCCTGCGGGTAGAGCCTTCGAAGGCGAACCTGGGCACTTGCCGGCAGAGCCAGAGGGCTCAGGCGAGCCAATACAGGCTTGGCGCCCCCGCGAGCGCCACCCCTGGAGAATCCTCTCTCACCTGGGCGAACCTGCTGGACAACCACTTCGCTCACACCGCAGCGTACGCATTGCGCCCTAAGGCGCGCCACGTCCAGCAGGGCTCTTGCCGGGGGTGGCAGGGGACCGAAGCGATCCAGCCATTCGGACTCCACGTCGTCAACGTCGGCTCGCTGGCTCACCGATGCGAGCCGCCTGTAGGCCTCAAGCCGCAGATCTTCGCGCTCCACGTAGTCCGAGGGCAGATAGGCGTTGGTCGCCACGTCCAGGCTCACCTCCACGACCTCAGCCAGCTCGAATCCTTCGGCCTCTGCAAGCACCTCATGGACCATCTCTACGTAGAGGTCATAGCCTACAGCTGCTATGTGGCCTGACTGGTCGTGGCCAAGGATGCTCCCAGCTCCGCGTATCTCAAGGTCGCGCATGGCAATGCGGAACCCCGAACCAAGCTCTGTGTGCTCTCCTATGGTCCTCAGCCTCTCGTAGGCATCCTCGGTGAGCTTGCGCTCGGGAGGGTGGAACAGGTAGGCGTACGCCCTGCTGCCTGCACGACCCACGCGGCCCCTCAACTGGTGGAGCTGGCCGAGGCCCAAACGGTCCGCGCCATCTACTACCAAAGTGTTGACCGTTGGCATGTCTATCCCGGCCTCGATGATCGTGGTGCAAACAAGCACGTCGTAGCGACCTTCCCAGAACTCGAGCACAACCTTCTCAAGCGTGCCCTCGTCCATCTGACCGTGTGCAACCGCCAGGCGCGCCTCTGGCACGAGCGAGGCAATTCGTGAGGCTACGGCATCGATGTCGGCTACCCGGTTGTGGACGAAAAAGACCTGGCCCTCCCGCAGTAGCTCGCGCCGTATTGCCTCTGAGACCGCCTGCTCGTCATATTCGCCCACATATGTAAGGATCGGCTGGCGAGCCGGCGGGGGCGTCTGTATGAGGCTGAGATCCTTGATCCCGGTAAGACCCATCTCCAAGGTACGCGGTATAGGGCTGGCTGTGAGCGTGAGCACATCAACCCCTACAGACAGCGCCTTTATGGCTTCCTTGTGGGAGACGCCAAAGCGCTGCTCTTCATCGACCACCAAAAGGCCCAGCTTCTTGAAGCGGACCTTCTCAGAGAGAAGGCGGTGGGTGCCTATGACTACGTCCACCGTGCCTTCCGCGAGCCCTGTTATGACACGGTTAGCCTCTGTGGGTGTGACGAAGCGAGATAGCACCTCCACCCGGACCGGGAACCCGCCGAAGCGCTCGGAGAACGTCTGGTGGTGCTGCTGGGCGAGCAGCGTGGTGGGCACCAGGACCGCAGCCTGGTAGCCGCTTTGGACCGCCTTAAACACCGCTCTTACCGCCACCTCGGTCTTGCCGAAGCCGATCCTTACATA
>JAMCQF010000135.1 GCA_023379605.1 Actinomycetota bacterium | reverse complement strand
TGGGCCGAGACCGTCCATGCGGCTTGCGAGAGAGCCGGAGTGCCCAGGGGAGTCAGGGTGACCGCGGAGCCTGGCCGCTCTATAGCTGCAGCTGCCGCGATCACCCTTTACCGTGTGGGCACGATCAAGAAGCTGCCGGGCATCCGCACCTACGTTGCAGTCGACGGCGGTATGAGCGACAACCCAAGGCCGGTTCTCTACGGGAGTGGATACGAGGCTTTCCTGCCAAGAGCCGCCGGGGCCAGGCGTCCTTTCAAGCTTAGAGTGGTTGGAAAGCACTGCGAATCAGGAGACGTGCTAGTCGATGAGGGCTGGCTGCCCGAAGACGTGGCGGTCGGTGACGTGCTTGCCACCCCCGTCACCGGCGCCTACGGGTATTCGATGTCCTCGAACTACAACAAGGTTCCAAGACCAGCCGTTGTGTTCGTGTCGGGGGGTAAGGCCAGAGTGGTGGTGCGCAGGGAGACAGAAGAGGACCTGCTCAGGCTCGATTTGTGAATCGAGCGAGGAATAGATGTGCTGGGGACTCACCGGTGGTCTCGGGCCAGCTACCGTTAGAGCGTGGACAGTCATCAGGTGAGAGTCGGTGTTCTCGGATGCGGCAATGTGGGCTCGGCGCTGGTCAAGCTTATAGCCCAACGTGGCTCTGCTGTGAAGGCGAGGACCGGAGTTGAGCTGGAGGTGACTGCAGTGGCGGTGCGCGACCTTTCCAGGCAGAGGGACCCTGTTGTGGCAGCGTCACTGCTTAGCACCAACCCTTCAGCCGTAGTGGAAGATCCGACAGTAGATGTAGTCGTAGAGCTGATGGGTGGGATCGAGCCAGCTTTGGGGCTGCTCTTGAGGGCGCTCGGTTCGGGCAAGGCGGTGGTCACCGCCAATAAGGAGCTGCTTGCCAGCCATGGGGGGGAGCTGCGGGCAGCAGCTTGGAAGGCTGGCGTGCCCCTGCTGTATGAGGCGGCTGTGGCGGGCGCGATCCCACTGGTGAGGCCCCTGGCGGAGTCACTTGCGGGGGAGCTGGTAGAACGAGTTACAGGAATCGTGAATGGCACCACCAACTATCTGCTTACCCGGATGTCAGAGGATGGGCTTGGCTATGACGAGGCCCTTGCGCAAGCAAAGTCACTGGGACTAGCTGAAGCCGATCCCACAGCTGACGTCGAAGGCCATGATGCGGCCGCCAAGGTGGCAATACTGGCGGGGGTTGCTTTTGGGTGCGAGGTGCTGGCAAGCGACGTTTACCGTGAGGGCATCTCTGGCCTGCGAAGTGTGGACGTTGACTTCGCCGCACGGCTCGGCTACGCGGTAAAGCTTCTTGGCGTGGCCGAGAGGGTCGGGGGCAGCGACAGCGCCCCAGAGGTCGCTTTGCGTGTGCACCCAGCCATGGTTCCCCTCTCTCACCCGCTGGCATCTGTAAGAGGTGCCTACAACGCCGTCTTCGTAGAAGGGGCAGCGGCAGGTGAGCTCATGTTCTATGGGCACGGTGCTGGGGGGCTGCCCACCGCCAGCGCGGTTCTCGGCGATCTCGTGGACGCAGCTAACGCCATGGTGAGGCGTAGCCAGAGTAGGCCGGTGCAAGCGCTTGTGCCCGATGTACAGGTTACGAGGGCTCTGCCCAGGGCTGCTGTAAGGCCTATGGGAGAACTGCGCACCCAGTACTACCTGAACCTTGAGGTCGCAGATCGTCCAGGGGTTCTTGCTGCAGTTGCAACCGTGTTCGGAGAGCATGCAGTCTCGATTCGCTCTATGGAGCAGGTGGGATTGAGAGATGAGGCTAGGTTGATCTTCTTGACCCACACGGCGAGAGAGGATGACATGATGGCAACCATCGCCGGCCTCCGCCGTCTGGACGCAGTGGAGCACGTAGGCGCGATGCTGCGTGTTCTAGGTCCTGAGGGCGCTGCGGGTAACTCCTACGGGGACCTTCCGCTGGGTAGTTTAGGTGGGCCGACCTGATGGGAGCTATTAGATGGCGAGGGGTGATAGAGGAGTACCGCGAGTATCTTCCGGTCGTGCCGAGCACTCCTGTGATTACCCTTCTGGAAGGCGGGACACCCCTTGTACCCGCTCCCAGGCTTTCCAAAAGAATGGGTGCCAAGGTCCTGCTCAAGTTCGAAGGAGCCAATCCGACAGGATCCTTTAAGGATCGTGGCATGACAATGGCTATATCAAAAGCGGCCGAGGCCGGGGCGAAGGCAGTGGTGTGCGCCTCTACGGGGAACACATCGGCAGCGGCAGCTGCCTATGCTTCCCGGGCAGGACTTACCTGTGCAGTATTAATTCCACAAGGACATATCGCTCTTGGTAAGCTCGCTCAGGCCCTGGTGCATGGCGCAAAGGTGCTACAGGTAAGAGGTAACTTTGACCAGGCGCTCAAGATAGTGCGGGAGCTCGCCGAGCGCTCTGAGGTAACCATTGTTAATTCGGTCAATCCTTACAGGATTGAGGGCCAGAAAACGGGAGCCTTCGAGATAGTAGATGTTCTGGGTGACGCCCCAGACATTCATTGCATACCGGTTGGCAACGCCGGCAACATCACTGCCTACTGGAAGGGATACCTCGAGTACCGTGAGAGTGGGAGGTGCTCGAGGCTGCCTAGGATGCTTGGCTTCCAAGCATCTGGGGCGGCTCCAATAGTAGAGGGTCACCCCATTGAGTTTCCTGAAACCGTGGCGAGCGCGATCCGCATAGGCAACCCGGCATCGTGGTACGGTGCCACAGCTGCTGCAGCGGAGTCCGGTGGATCGATAGCTGCGGTGACAGATGAGCAGATTCTGGCGGCCTACCGCTTTCTTGCCGAGGAGGAGTCGGTTTTTTGCGAGGCGGCCTCCGCCGCATCGGTGGCAGGGCTCATCAAAGTCGGGGCTCCTGCGGGCTCGACAGTGGTGTGCGTGCTCACCGGGCATGGGCTAAAGGATCCGGATCTGGCAATAAGCCAGATAGCGGTGCCTGCTGTGGTGGATGCGGACCTTGCTTCAGTTATGGCAGCGCTGGATCTCTGAGAGGCTTTGGCCTACAAGCGCTGCGATCATTTGGCCCTGGCGGCGGCCCAACGCTGCGATCACTGCCTTGAGCCGCCGTGGATTCCAGGCTGGGGGCCTGGCGCGTATGTGCTGTTTGCCCGGTGGCGTCGCTTGGAGATCTCCTTCCCTGTGCCAGGCGAGCCTGGATCTTGCTCTGAATACGGAAGCCGGATGACGAGCTTTGCCCCGCCGCCCGATCGCGAGTCCACCTCCAAGCTGCCTCCATGGGCTTGGACGATCTCTCGCGCTATGGCAAGACCCAGCCCGGCACCGCTGCCGCTGCGGTGCTCGTCCAAGCGGGCAAAGCGCTCCAGGACCCTGGAGCGGTCGCTTTCGGGTATCCCTGGGCCGTCATCTGCAACAGTTACCGCGACCCATGCTTGCGTGCAGCGAACGCCCAGCCAAACCGTGGAGTAAGCGAAGCGCTCGGCGTTGTCGGCCAGGTTGCGCACTGCGCGCCGTATCAAGTCTCTGTCCCCGGTGACACGTCCGGCTCCCAACCCTGTGGTGTCAACGTTGACCCTGCCATGGGCTCGCAGGCGCCTGGCCTCGTCTATGACGATCTCGTCCACATCCACCTCGCCGGGTCTCAAAGCGAGTGTTCCTGAGTCCGCACGCGCCAAGACCAGTAGGTCATCCACTATGCGCTGCATACGGGTGGCTTCGTTGTGGGCCTCGCCACAGGCTTGAGCAGTCCCAGGATCATCGGGGTGCGCGATGACGAACTCGAGGTTGGCTCTTATGGACGCAAGCGGTGTCCGCAGCTCATGGGAGGCATCCCCGACGAGCCTTTTCTGGCGCTCAGCACCGTCCTCTAGACGGCCGAGCATGGCGTTCATTGTCTTTGCCAGCCTGGCTATCTCGTCTCCGGAGCCGGGCACCTGCACGCGGCGGTGGAGGTCGCGCGCGCTTACGTCTGCAACTTCGGCCCTCAGTTCCTCTACGGGACGAAGGGCAAGCCCGGTGAGGATCCACGCAAGGGCGCCTACTAGGATCAAGAGCACGGGAATGCCGCCGGCGAGGGCAATTGCAGCAATGTCGGTAGTGCGTTCAACGGTGGACAGGGATGCCACCACAGCCACCTGATAACGCTCTCCGGCCACCAGCAAGCCACTGGAGGAGGTCTTTCGAGCTGTGACAGGGACCAAGAGAGTAAGGAAGGGGTCCTCGTCGCCATGTGCGAGCCTGGGTATCTGCAGGTTCAACAGGGTGGGCTTTGCAACAGCCATGGTCACAAGCGGCGATGTAGCCGCCAACCCTTCACTTGCCGACACCACTTTACCCACCGGGCTGACCACTTGGACCACATCCGGGCCGGTTGGTCGGGGCAGTGGATCAGGAAGAGCGCCTTGCTCTATAAGCTGGGCAACACTGGCAGCTTGAAGACGAGCCCCATTCTCTATGCTCTCTTCCAGCGATGACCCTATGAGATGAACGAGCCCCCACGCCCCGGCGGCCATGGTGAAGCCGACCAACACCACTGCCATGAGGGCGGCCCGCGCTCGAAGGGACCTAGGTCTTAACGCGCTGGCACGCGGTCGTGGCGAGCGCTTCACGGCGGATCATCCGCCCTGCGGGTCCAAGCGGTACCCTACCCCACGGACAGTCTCTATGGCATGCCTTGCGAAAGGCGCGTCCAGCTTCTTGCGGAGATAGCCTACGTAGACCTCCACAATATTGGGGTCGCCGTCAAAGTCGGATGCCCAGACGTGGTCCAAGATGTCCTGCTTGGTCACTGCCTCGCCTGGATGGTTGAGCAGGTACTCAAGAAGGGAGAACTCGCGTGCGGTCAAGCGAACCTCGTTCCCCTCACGGCCTGCTCTGTGGCTGATCGGGTCGAGCCAGAGGTCGCCTGCCCGTAGGACAACCGGCCTCGCTCTCGCTCCTCGCCGCATAAGGGCTCGGAGCCGTGCAACCAGTACCACGAAAGAAAAAGGTTTGGTCAGGTAGTCGTCAGCGCCGGTGTCTAGAGCCTCGGCTTCGTCGAGGTCCCCGTCTTTGGCAGTGAGCATAAGGATGGGGGTCCAGACCCCCCGCTCACGGAGCGTCGCACAAACCTGGTAGCCCGTTCGGCGCGGCAGCATTATGTCGCAGATGACGACGTCGTAGGAGAACTCAGTCGCTCTCCACAGCCCGTCCTCACCGTCAGGGGAAACCTCGACGGAGAATCCCTCAGCAGCCAAACCCCGCTCCAGGGCGCGTGAAAGTCCCTGGTCATCTTCTATGACAAGAACTTTCATAGTCCTTTCCCAGAGATGTGATGGATCGTTGCGGGCCGGGCGAGCGTGCCCACCGCATGTGCTCGTCCAACTTTGGCTGGGCGAGCCGGGCCGCAGGCCGTTGCGGGCCGGGCGAGCGTGCCCACCGCATCTGGTGCCGGTAGGATTACCTCCACGCCATCGAGCACCCTTATGGTGGGTTGGGCGGACCTGCCATGAATGGAGCTGACGATCGCAGGACAAGGCTCAGAGCTACCAGAAAGCCCGGGAATGTCAATCATGAAAAGCTCTATTGCGACAGGTGAGCAGGCTGGGGAGTGTCCGGCATCTACGCACGCTCCTACATTACCGCTATATCTGGTTGGGCAAGGTGCGCCGGTGCCTCTGGCTACCGGTGGAGAGGCAAGCTACGTAGATCTGGATGCCGCCGCGTCCACCCCGGCACTACCAGGGGTTGTCTCGGCAGTAGAGGAGCTCCTGCCGTGGTACGCGAGTGTCCATAGAGGTGCCGGGATCAAGTCCCGCCTGGCGACATCTGCCTATGAGGATGCGCGAGAGGCCATCTTGAGCTTTTGCCGCGACGGATCCTGGCTGGACTCCCATGTGGCGGTGATATGCCGTAACACCACCGAAGCCATCAACCATCTGGCCTACCGGCTTAGACTATCAAAGGACGATGTGGTTCTGACAACGGTCGTAGAGCATCACGCCAACCTTCTGCCCTGGCAGCGTGCGGCAAGCTGCCGTTTCATCGAATGCGAGAGAGACGGGACATTCAGCCTTGAAGCAGCACAAGCAGCCCTGCATGCTTCTCCTAAGCCGAAGCTTTTTGCACTCACTGGTGCGTCCAACGTGACTGGGTGGCTGCCACCGGTAGATGACCTTATTGCAATTGCTCACGAGCAGAAGGTCCCTGTGCTTGTAGATGGCGCCCAGCTTGCTCCGCATCGGCCACTGCCCGTCGAGGCGGATTTTCTGGCCTTCAGTGGGCACAAGATGTACGCACCCTTTGGGGCGGGTGCCCTCATCGGCCCACGGAAGGCATTTGAAGACGGCGATCCGTTCCTGGCGGGGGGCGGTGCAGTGGACTTGGTCGATCTGAACGAGGTCGAATGGAGTGCTCCACCCGAGCGCGAGGAGGCTGGCACGCCCAATGTCATGGGTGCAGTTGCGCTGCACGCGGCAATCAAGGACCTCCAGCAGGTGGGTTGGGATGCAATATCTGCTCATGAGCAAGCCATGTCAAAGCTGCTGCGCTCGTCTCTGGCATCCATACCAGGGGTGAGGGTCCTAGGGCCCGGGTCGGATGTGACTACGCTGGGAGTCGCTACCTTCACTGTGGAGGGATCTCATCATGGCCTTGTCGCCGCCCGTCTGAGTGCGGAGTGGGGCATAGGGGTCCGGCACGGCTGTTTTTGCGCTCACCCCTACCTGCTTCGCCTTCTTGGAGTTGGGCAGGCGGAGCTCGAAGCCTACAGGGCAGATATCCGACGGGGCGTGCACTCCACCATGCCTGGAGCAGTGAGGGCGAGTGCATCCTTAGGCACCTCAGAGGCCGAGATCTCACGTCTTGTAGAAGCGGTGGGAGTGATCGCAAGCGGCAAGGATGCTCCCCTCGATTACCACCAGGATCAAGCCACAGGAGATTTCTGGCCGGTGAGCGCCGAGGCTGGCTGGTTGGAAGCAGGAAGGGGGGCTGGTCACTCCTGCTCTCGAGGATAGCGGGACGCGGCTAATTGAGTGATTGCCCCAAGTGGTGGAGATGGGTGTATGCTGTAGAAGTCCCAGCACCGCAACGTGGGTGGCGCTGGTCGGGTTCGGCGGTCGCTCCCCGGTGGGGCGCGGTGATTATACGGACCCTTGACGACCTCCTACCCACTCATCGCTCCGTCGCGACGGTCGGTGTGACATGGGCAACTATCACTACGGAAGCGAGGTTGCGGACATGACGAGCGTGGAGCACGAGCTCGAGCGCACGGTCCTCGAACGCAAGGAGCGCGATGAGCTTGTAGCCATTGCCCAGGCAATGGAGCTTAAGCCTGGGTCGCGCGCCCGCAAGGCGGACATAATAAATGTGATCCTCAGTGCAGCAGGCCTGAGCGGTGGTTCCGAGCCCCCGTCCCCACCTGCGCTCCATGAGCCCGAGGACGCTCACTCTGACGGCGTGCGCGGCGCAGAGGGTGCAGATGAGTCGGGGGACCAGCTCGTAAAGCCAGCCTCTCGCCGCCACTCGTCAGCTGCTCAGCGAGCGGGTCAAGCGGAATCCCTCTTTAATGCTGGATCACTTGAGCCTGCAGATGAGCAAGCGGCAAAGTCACCCGGTGCCGACCAGAGCGAGACCGGATCTGGGTCGCGCCCCAAAGAGCATGGAGATGAAAGAGACGCGGAGGCCTCAACCGAGAGTGGAGACGAAAGAGACGCGGAGGCCTCAACCGAGAGTGGAGACGAAAGAGACGCCCGCTCCGTCCAGGACAACGGCCAGGTCCGTTCGACGCGGCTGTCAACAGGCCAACCCCAGGCGCGCACCCAGAGCAGGTTGCCCCAGTCCCAAAGTGCGCGCGACGGGAGCAGTGGTGAGCCGGGAAATCGCAAGGGAAGCCGCCGTCGCAGGGGAAGGGAACGGGGCGAGAGAGATCTTCAAGGCCAGTCTCAGGCTCAAGAGGGCCAGTTCTCCGGTGAGCTTGTGGAAGTCAAAGGCCTTCTTGACCTGCGCGACGAGGGATACGGGTTCGTGCGCAGCGCAGGGTACCTGCCAAGCGCGAAGGATGCTTACGTCTCGATCAGCCAGGCCAGGCGGTTCGCTTTGCGCAAGGGTGATTACATAGAAGGTGCCTGCAGACCCGCAGCCAGCAATGAGAAGTACCCTGCTCTTATCCGGATAGACTCCGTGAGCGGCTTGGATCCAGAGATGGCGCGCCAGCGGCCACGATTTGAGGATCTCACCCCGCTGTTCCCCGATTCCAAGTTGCGCTTGGAGGTGCCGGGGGACCCAGCCAACATGACGGCTCGCATCGTCGACCTCCTTGCTCCTATAGGCAAGGGCCAGCGTGGGCTAATAGTGTCTCCCCCCAAGGCTGGCAAGACCACCGTCATGAAGCAGGTAGCTCACTCCATCGAGATCAATAACCCAGAGGTCCATCTAATGGTGCTCCTGGTAGATGAGCGACCTGAGGAAGTGACCGACATGCGCAGGTCCGTAAAGGGCGAGGTGGTTGCATCCACCTTTGATCGTCCCTCCGATGAGCACACCACTGTTGCAGAGCTGGCCATAGAGCGAGCAAAGAGGCTGGTGGAGATGGGCAGGGACGTCGTCATCATCCTCGATGGCATCACCCGGCTGGCCCGGGCCTACAACCTGGCTCAGCCCGCAACAGGCAGGATCATGTCAGGTGGTGTGGACTCCGGTGCTCTCTACCCTCCAAAGAAGTTCTTCGGCGCGGCCCGCAACATTGAAGAGGGCGGCTCTTTGACCATCCTTGCCACGGCTCTGGTTGAAACCGGCTCGAAGATGGACGAGGTTATATTCGAGGAGTTCAAGGGTACGGGCAACATGGAGCTGCGTCTTGATCGTAAGCTTGCAGAGCGCCGCATATACCCAGCCATCGATGTAAACGCCAGCTCGACCCGCCACGAAGAGCTGCTTTTTGATCGATCCCATCTTCAGCAGGTCTGGAAGCTGCGAAGGGTGCTCAACGCCTTGGGCAACGATGGCAGCGCCGCTGCAGGCCTGGAGCTGCTTATGGACAAGATCAGGACCACCAAGGGAAATGACGAGTTCCTCGCCGAGATTGCCAAGGGTCCAAACCCAACAGTTTGAGCCCACCCGGCAGCGTCGTTGGCTTCTGAGCCTGGTTGTGCATGAACTCAACTACAATGGCAGTCGTTATGAAAAGTGGCATCCATCCCGATTATGTAGAGGCCAACGTCAGGTGCTCATGCGGAAATACCTTTACCACGCGCTCGACCAAGTCAGAGTTGCGGGTGGAGCTGTGCAATGAGTGTCACCCCTTCTACACTGGAAAGCAGAAGTTGGTGGACAGCGGTGGCAGGGTGGAGCGCTTCGAGCGCCGCTACGGTCGGCTGGCCCAGCGAAAGAGGGCTTGACTTCCTGGCTCGGCTGGCTTAAGTGACGGTCGGACCCTCAGGTTCAGGCCGCTTGGCTCAGGTTGAGTCTGAGTATGAAGAGGTGGTCTCGCGCTTGTCGGATCCCAAGGTGCTGGAGGATCCCAAGGCTTTACGAGAGATATCCAGGCGTCACCGGGAACTGGAAGGGGTGGTGAGCGCCCTTAGGCGCGTCCGCAAGGCTGAGGAGGATGTGGAAGCGGCCCAGCAGATGTTGTCAGGCGCTTCGGAGGCCGAGCGTGAACTGGCACGGGCAGAGTACTTGCGCGCCCAGGATGTCCTTTCGGCAATGGAGGAAGAGCTGAGGGGCTTGCTCATTCCCAAAGATCCAAATGACGGTCGCGCCGTGATCATGGAGATCCGTGGTGCAGAGGGTGGTGAAGAGGCGAACCTTTTTGCCAAGGTACTCTTTGACATGTACGTTCGCTACAGCGACATCCATGGCTGGAAGGTTGAGGTCCTAGAGGCGCGACCTTCTGATCGCGGTGGACTGGACGGAGTCACCTTTGTGGTTAGGGGAGAGGATTGCTGGCAACGCCTCAAGCATGAGGCTGGTCCGCATCGTGTCCAGCGAGTTCCGGTGACCGAATCCCAAGGACGGATCCATACTTCTTCTGCAACTGTGGCCGTGCTGCCCGAAGCCGACGAGGTGGAGGTGGATATAGACCCTTCTGATCTGCGAATAGACGTGTTCCGATCCACTGGGCCTGGTGGCCAGTCGGTGAACACCACGGACTCTGCCGTGAGGATAACCCACATCCCGACCGGTCTGGTGGTGTCTATGCAAGACGAGAAGAGCCAGATCCAAAACAGGGCCAAGGCGCTGGCAGTGCTTAGAGCTCGTTTGCTGGCTGCTGAGCAGGAGAGGATCGCAGCGGAGCAGTCAGCTCAGCGTAGGAGCCAGCTGGGTGGAGGAGGTCGTTCCGAGAAGATCCGGACCTACAACTTCAAAGAGAACAGGGTCACCGACCATAGGGCTCGCCTTACTCTATACAAGCTCGATCGAGTCCTGCTGGGTGAGCTTGACGAGATCGTGGATGCCTTATTGGCCCAAGAGCGTGCAAGCCAGCTCACCCGTCCTGTCCAGTGAGCGAGCTTGCCCAGTGTTGCCGAGCAGCGAGCTGTTGATGGACGAGCCAGGTGCTCGATGCGTCCGGCCCTTTGAGCCAACCAGGCCCACCTGGAGGGAACTGCTCAAGGCAACTGCTGCTCAGCTGAAGGCTCACCGGCCCGGCGCACCGGCTTGCGCCGAAGCCCGGCAGCTGGTGGCGTGCGCAGCTGGATGCGAGCGATCCGAGCTTTTCATGGTGCTAGACGATCGAGCCGGCACCCTGGCATCCGAGCACCTCGCTCAGATGGCATCTAGGAGGGCTAGTGGAGAGCCGCTCCAGTACGTATTGGGAGAGTGGGGGTTTAGGAACCTCGATCTCCTGGTGGATCCCCGGGTCCTGATCCCAAGGCCCGAGACCGAGCTGGTGGTAGACGTCGCCATCTCTGAGCTCGCCAGCGCCGGCCTTGTCGACCAAGCCGGGCGAGCCAGCGGCCCTGAGGTCACTGTTGTGGATCTGGGGACTGGCTCTGGGGCCATAGCACTCTCTATCGCCTCAGAGATCCCAAGGGCAGCCGTTTGGGCAACCGATATGTCCACAGAAGCTCTCAAAGTGGCTTCGGCCAATCTCGCAGGTCTCGGTGGGGAGGCGGCTACCCGTGTTCAGCTGCTAGAGGGTTCGTGGTACGAGCCATTGCCGTCTATGCTAATAGGCAAGGTGAACCTTGTCATCTCCAATCCGCCCTACGTTGCTGAGATGGAGTGGGACGCTCTGCCAGAGGAAGTGCGCGAGTTCGAGCCAAAAGGTGCCCTGGTGTCGGGGCCCTCGGGCACTGAAGCGCTGGAGGAAGTGATAAGCAGCTCCCGGCCGTGGCTTGCAGACCCAGGGGTTCTGGTTGTGGAGATCGCTCCCCACCACAGTGATCTGGTGCAATCATTGGCCAGGCGTGTTGGGTTCGCCCTTGTGAGGGTCGAGCCCGACCTTTCCCATAGGCCCCGTGCTCTTGTGGCCAGGACCCAGTGAGCGCTGGGGGCTGCCACCAGGGCACAATTGAAGACGCCATTGACGCGATCTCAGCCGGCGAGGTAGTCGCGATACCGACCGATACGGTTTACGGCTTGGCAGTTTCTGCTTCTGATCCACTCGCAACCGGAAAGCTCTTTGCCATGAAGGGCAGGCCCCCTAGCCTGGACCTTCCGGTGCTGGTGGAAGATCTGGGGCGAGCTCGCAATCTTGGGGTCTTTGACGCGCTATCACTGGCGCTTGCAGAGCGGTTCTGGCCGGGACCGCTTACCTTGGTTGTACGCCGTTCCAACGTGAGCTCTTCACTGCACCTCGGTGGCGACGGCACCACCATAGGCCTGCGTGCTCCAGCTGCAGCTATGGTGATGGAGCTGTGTGAGCGGGTAGGTCCCCTTGCCTCCACTAGCGCCAACCCTCATGGGAGCCCCCCGTTTACATCTGCGGCTCAAATACTAAAGGCAGCTCGCGGCGGCGGGCTGGATGGCTTGTCTTTGGTTGTGGATGGGGGGATCTGTAATCTTGCACCTTCCACGGTCCTGGACTGCACTCGCCGGCCCGTTGTATGCCTGCGCGAGGGGGCGGTCCGGTGGCGGGACGTCCAAGAGGCGCTGCAGCAGGCCGGCCGTCCCTCCCAACCGTCCTAGCCAAGCTCAAGGGTCCCGTCGTGCTCCAGGCGCACCTTGCTATGGCAGACCTCACTTTGTGTCATACAAGCGAGCTGATCTTGGGCAAAGCCCCCAGATTGGGCCTCAATGCTACCCCACACCCTGAGGCCTTCTTCGGTGATGCAAGAGAGAATCGCCCTAGACGGCGAGCCGTCTCGGGCGTGTATGACCGTGTAAGTCTCTACGGTAGCCGGGCCTGCGTAGCCGGTCATCGTGGAGCGCTGCGGCAATGAGTCTATCTCCTTTTGCGGGTTCACGGCTAAAAAGCCCCTAGCGGGAGGGGTTGTGGAGTAAAGACCCACAGCATGCTTTGTGAAGTACCAGCCGAGACCGGTGACAAGGCCCAGGGCCCCGGGGTCTTTACGAAGGCTGTCCACCATTGCCGCTATCGAGTGGGTGACGTAGTTATTGCCTGGGCCACCAGCGAACCCCAGGCCGCCTGTCACCGTGAGCGATCTGCTTGGATCGTTAAGACCGACTCTGAGCTCGGCGGCGGCGATCTGGACTGCACAGGGAAAGCAGGAGTAGAGATCTAAGTAGGCGACATCGTCTATTCCAGAGCCTGCCGCCTCCAGTCCAGCTTTTCCTACAACCCTGATAGCTGGCGATGAGCACATATCTTGTCGATGCGATATAAACCAGTGGTCCTCGGCGTGCGCGGCCGACACCGGGAAAACCCAGCGGTCCTGGGGGATCCCTGCCGCACGGGCCACCTCCAGCGAGCACATGATAAGTGCAGCGGCTTGGTCTACCTGGATGTTCGCGTTCATCAGCTTGGGATAGGGGAAGCCGATCATCCTATTGCCCGCTCCGACAGTTCGGATCTGCTCAGGCCCAGGGGCGTTGGTGGTCCACGCGTGCGGGTTCTTTCGAGCAACCTCAGCAAAGCGCGCCCATAGCTCGCTCACCTTTACCTGGTGGTCCTCGATGGTCTCACAGGCGGCTGAACGAAGGGCGTTCTCAAAGAGGGGAAAGACATGCACAGGCCGGTCCAGCCCTCTCGCCAGTTCGGTTTCAGTGCTCGGATCTCTCCTGCTGCCAAGCACCTTTACCCCCTTAGATGCTGCCGGTTCCTGGGTAGTCCAAGGAAGAGGTATCCCCGCTTTGCGAGCCGCCACCCTGGTCCTCATGGCCTCCGCGCCCACAATGATCGCAGCGTCCAGATCGCCTCTCAAGATGGCCGCAGCAGTATCGGCTACGAGCATCTGAGGGCTATTCCCACCTGTAGTTGTCACTATGCTCTCGAAATTAGAAAGGCCAAGCTGGGAGGCGATCAAAGCCCCAGGATCCCTGTAGTGCCACGACAGCGTATCCATCACCCTGATGCTTCCCACCTTCTTGAGCAGGCTCCCCCCACAAGCGGAGGGCAAGTACCGGTTGACCTTCGCAGAGCGAGCGCCGCTGTCACAAGCTGCCATGAGCGCTGCCTCTGCCATCATTCCAACGGGCTCTGCCAGTCCGGCAAGGTCGGACTCGGGATCGAACCTCCTTGTGAGCTGGCCTACGCCTGCAACTATCGGGGTGGTGGGAGCAAGGCTCATAGATGCAAGGATACTGCCAGCCCAAGACGGCCTGGCCTGTAGAGTTCGGTAGACTTAAAGGGTGCACGCCCTCCCCAGATTTGAGCGCGCCAGTCATCTTGGAACAGCGAGATACTGGCAAAAGATGAGGATGGCCTTAGGGGCTCAGCCTCAGGGCTACTGGAATCCGGTCTCTTAAATGCACCAGAGCTCACCTGGGCATGCTGGTCAGCGCGGCACTGGGGACCTGATAGGTGGACGCTGGGCTCCAAGCGCGGTGTTTGAAGATTGTTGAACCAGGAAGGGACGCTATGAGAAGAGCTGCAGCCAGTGAGGACGTCGAGATCGAGCGCCTTCTTAAAGAGGAGATTGAGCGCCAGTGCACGACTATTCAGCTCATAGCCTCGGAGAACTTCACCTCCCCTGCCGTGCTCAGAGCCACTGCCTCGGTTCTTACCAACAAGTATGCAGAGGGCTATCCGGGGCGGAGGTACTACGGCGGGAATGCAGTGGTGGACCAGGTCGAAGAGCTGGCCCGAGAGCGTGCCAAGGCGCTGTTTCACGCCGAGCACGCAAACCTCCAGCCTCATGCGGGTGCAAGTGCCAACCTCGCAGCCTACATGGCCCTGATCCAGCCCGGGGATACTGTCCTTGCCATGCGGTTGGACCAAGGTGGACACCTCACACACGGCTCGCCGGTGAGCATCACCGGCCAAACCTACAGGTTCGTTGCCTATGGTGTCACTCCCGCCACCCAGGACGGGTCGGGTGAAAGGATCGACTTGGATCAGCTGAGAGATCTCGCCAAGAAAGAGAGGCCGCAGCTGATAGTTGCAGGGACAACAGCCTACTCGCGCATAATTGATCCAGTTCCCTATCGGGAGATAGCCGACGAGGTGGGCGCCAAGTTCATGTTCGATGCAGCGCATCCCGCAGGCCTGATCGCAGGTGGGGTGCATCCCAGCCCAGTGGGAATCGCCGATGTCGTGACTTTTACCACTCACAAGACCCTTCGCGGCCCACGGGGAGGAGCCATACTTTGCGGCACCGACCTGGCGCGCTCGGTCGACTCAGCGGTATTTCCCGGCCTGCAGGGTGGTCCGCTTGAGCATGTGATAGCGGCCAAGGCCGTTGCGTTCTTCGAAGCCTCCCAGCCCGAGTTCGCCGACTACGCGGCCCAGGTGGTCTTGAATGCCAAGGCTCTTGCCGCAGGCCTGGCGGACCAGGGGTTCAGACTTCTATCGGGAGGGACCGAGAACCACCAGGTCCTTGTCGACCTACGCTCATTCGATCCAGACCTCACCGGCAAGCAGGCCCAGGAATCTCTGGATAGGGCCGGTATCACCTGCAACCGCAACCAGATCCCAGACGACCCGAGGTCTCCTTTTGTAACCTCGGGCTTGCGCTTGGGTACGCCTGCTGAGACTACCGCCGGCATGGGAGAAGCGGAGATGGCTGAGATAGCACGGTTGATCGGCACGGTCCTGCGCAGCCCCGAGGACGACAAGGTGCGCGCAGAGGTGCGCGCAGAGGTGCGCGATCTGTGCGGTCGGTTCTCCCCATATGGAGCCCCGGACGCTACGGGCAATTACAGCGGGGCACCGAGGTGCCCCGCTGGCTGATCTGGGTCCTCAGGGAAGCTGAGCGCGACCGACCTGGGTGTCTCACACCCGGGGTGGACCCAGTGAGATGACGGGAAGAAAATGAGCGTGTACTGGCTTTATGTGGCGGTGGTGGCGGTTGCGGCGCTGCTGACCTGGCTTGCCACCTTTCCCGTTAGGCACCTGGCCATCGAAGCAGGGCTAGTGGTGCTCCCAAGTGAGCGGCGTGTCCACACCACACCGACGCCCACATCAGGTGGTGCGGCAATGTTCCTGGCCTTCCTTGTGGCGATGGCGGTGGCGTCGCGGCTCGGTGGCTTCAGGGTCATATTCGAGCGATCTTCGGAGCCACTTGGTGCTGTTCTCGGAGCGGCCATCATATTCTTCGTTGGGCTCTTGGATGACCTAAGAGAGATGTCGGCTCCTGCGAAGATCGCCGGCCAGGTTCTCGCAGCAATGGTGCTTTATTTCCTTGGGGTCACGCTTTTCCAGTTCAAGATCCCATTTGCCGGCTTCATGGTGCTCTCTCCCGGCCTGACGCCGCTGCTGGGTGCTTTGTGGGTGGTGGGCATTGCCAACGCGGTGAACTTAATAGACGGACTTGACGGGCTCGCTGCGGGCATTGTGGCAATAGGCTCGGGCGCCTTATGTGTCTACGGCCTCCGCCTGGAGAGCCTGGGAGTGCTGCCGCCAGACGACATCGGACCGCTGATAGCTGCCCTGGCTTGTGGGGTATGCATCGGGTTCCTCCCTCACAACTTCCACCCGGCGCGCATCTTCATGGGCGACTCAGGTGCCCAGTTCCTCGGTCTTTTGATGGCGGCATCGACCATGGTGATAGGAGGCCGGACGCCAGATGTAAGCGGCGAGACGTACTTCTTCTTTGCCCCGCTTTTCATACCATTCTTCATATTGGGCGTACCGATCCTTGACACCGCCTTTGCAATTGTGAGAAGAGCTGCCAAGCGTTCGGGAGTGGCTACCGCCGACAAAGACCACCTTCACCACCGCCTTTTACGGCTGGGACACGGCCATCGCAGGTCGGTGCTCATACTGTGGGCTTGGACAGCGCTGCTGTCAGGGTTCATCCTCTACCCCACGTTCGACCCTCGAGGGAATGCCTTCATACCGTTCGGCGTGGCAGGTCTTGGAATAGCCCTGTACACGCTGTTCCATCCAGGCGTTCGCCAGCGCCACTCAGAGGGCCCCAGCCAGCCAAGCCCGCCTGCTGATCTGCGTCCTGGGGCCGAGCGCGGCGGGACGCGCCAGTGATACAGACTGGAGCCCCCAAAGGCCCAAAGGCCACCGGATCCCCCAGCCAGCGGTTGTGGGCGGCATCGCGACCAACAGCCTGGGTCCAGCTGGCCAGGACTTTGCAAGCGCTACCCTCCCGTCTTGCTAGGAGGGTCGTCGCTCTGCCAGGATTACACCCATGTCCCTCACGGCTGGCAGGTCATCCATGCGCGTATTCAAGCGCGGGCGATCACCTGAGCGCACAGCTGTGCGTGCCCACGACGGCGATGGTGTCCATGGTTGGGATGACCACCGGCTGCACCGGTCCGGCTGATCCGCCGGAGAGCGCGGGTGCCGGATGGAAAGGAGCAGGGTCCTGGTCCCGACTTCTCGGTGCTCTTGGGCATGGGCATCACTGTGGCCGCCTGCGTGGCGTTGGGAGTGGGACTGGGCCTAGTCGCGGACGCCCATTGGCACACAGGGCCGCTATGGACTCTCGTCGGTCTAGGAGCCGGCGTGTGCCTCGCGGCGTTTGCTGTGTACGGCGAGTTCAGGAAGTACCTGTCATGACTGTCATGAGATTCAGCGGTGCTGAAGGGCGGATGATCTTGGAGCCTCCGGGCCGGAAAGGAGTAGTTCATGCTTAACAGCCTGGAGGGCATGGTCGACAGGTCTGACCTTGCCTGGGCCGTGCGGCGAACGATGCTCGGGGCGGTCGCGATGGCAGTGCTGGCGCTGGCCGGTCTTACACTGCTTGGCCATGTCTTAGTGGCGCTCGGGGTCTGCGTGGGGCTTGCGGCTGGAATATGGAACTTCCGGATGGCAGGGGCGGCTGTATCAAAAGTTGCTGCCTCCTCCCCTGAGCGTCCGAAGGGTCCGCTCGCTGTCAGGACCATCACCAGGCTGGGTGCTGTAACAGCTCTGGCCCTTACCTTGCTGGTAGTTGAGCCGGCAGTGGGAGTGGGAATGCTAGTAGGCCTAATAGCCTTCCAGTTCGGCTTTCTCGCCAATCTGGCATGGGCCGTCTTCCGCCAGGGGGCACTTAGGTGATCCAGAGCTCGATTGGCACTATCGCTATAGTGGCAACCTCCATAGACGTCGGTCAGGAGGTAACCCGCAAGGTCTTTGGGATGACCGTGGACGTGTTCGTGGTCGCCTCGACGGTGATTGCCGGGCTCATCGTCATAGGCATGGGGCTCTATGCCCGGAAAAAGGCCACTCCGGGAGTCCCTGGAAAGCTCCAGCTCTTCTGGGAGACGGTGGTTATACAGGTGGAGGAGCTGGTAGAGACCTCCATTGGGCCGGCAGGTAAGGCAGTGGTCCCGCTCGCAACAGCCATATTCTTCTTCATACTGATCGCCAACTACATAGAGATAGTTCCCACTGGAGCAACCCGTGATCTCTTCCCTGCCCCCACAGGAGATGTCAACCTGCCATATGCCATGGCCCTCACAGTGATCATCTTGGTCCACGTTGCGTCAATTCGCACACGAGGGATAAAGGGGTATATAAAACACTACTTCCAGCCGCTCAAGGCCTTCTTTCCCATCAATGTCATAGCCCCTCCACT